>DASYCM010000039.1:0-12739 GCA_036500165.1 Pseudolabrys sp. | reverse complement strand
ACCACCGAGACCAATGCGGAGCAAACCTACAAACATCGCGCGCGGGACGCCGGAGAACTTGGCGGACTTGCGGCACTATCAGACTTCGACAAGCCTCGATGTCGCGAGGCGTCGAGGTCCGTGGGTCCCTCGGGGGCTCAGCGTTCCGCGCGCCCTCGTTATTTTGAGGGAGCGCCCCATCAGGAGACGGCCTGCCCGGGGCCACAAAGAATACGGGCGATGACGCATGTCTGTGCCGACACAAACAAAAATGGCCGGGAAATTCCCGGCCATACTGATTTTCAAATTGATGGACGCTCAGCTTCGGAACGGCGGCCGCTTGTCGCGCCGGCGATCCGAGGCCGGCTGATAGGCAACGCGAGCGTGGAAGGTGCAGTACGGCTTGTCTTCGGCCGACTCGCCGCCGCAGAAGAAAAAATCTCCGCCGCCCGGATCGCCGACCGGCCAGTGGCAGGTTTTCTCGGTGAGCTGCAGCAGGGTCTTGCGCTGCTCGATCGGAATTTCGATCAGCTCGGGTTCCGGGTCTTCCTGGTAATCGTAAGCGAGCGCGGTGTTGCCGCGGATCTGCGGACGCTGCACCCGCATCATGTGGCCGGATGAGCGCGCCTTGCGCGGCCGCGGCGCTGCCGAGGACGGGCTCTTGGCCCGGCCCGACAGACCCAGGCGGTGCACCTTGCCGATCACGGCGTTGCGGGTGATGCCGCCGAGTTCGGCGGCGATCTGGCTGGCGGACAGGCCGTCCGCCCATAACTTCTTCAGAAGTTCGACCCGTTCATCGGTCCAGCCCATTGCTTTTCCCCCAGCCTCTCAAGGCCTTAGTACGAATCCATCCCCGTTCGCCGGGCGCGGATTTACGCGCGCCATACGTCAGCACCACAAGGATGAACCAAGATTCACTATCAGCAGACACGACATGTCGTGCTGTCTGATAGAAATACTACGCTATGGGTTGACTCGCCCGCAAGCATTTGCAACCGGCAAAAACCCACCTACCAACAGCTTTCTCCAATAGAATCGGGACTTGCGGCAACATTGAGTCGCGAATCGGTACCTTTTCGGTATCGGGTTCCGGCCTTGCCGCCCGTTGGGTTTTGCCGTCTTCCACGCGCAATTACATGAAAAAAAGCCTGAAAATCAGGCTTTAACAGTATGTTGACAGGGCACCGTCCGGTCCTAGAATGACAAATGTGCCGCCCAAAAGAGGCGGCACATTTCGTTTTAAGCGCTGATCCCGAAAAAACCGGCCCGGAATTCGGATAGGATCATGCGCCCGCAATGTTTCGATGGAAGAACAAGGCCGTGACCTCGCACCTTTTGCCGACCTATTCCCGTGTTGACCTCGCTTTTGAGCGGGGCGAGGGCGTTTGGCTGGTCGCGACCACGGGCGAGCGCTATCTCGATTTCACGTCGGGCGTTGCCGTCAACGCGCTCGGCCACTGCCATCCGCACATGGTCAAGGCGCTGACCGAGCAGGCGCAGAAGCTCTGGCACGTCTCGAATTTGTATCGCATTCCCGAAGGCGAGCGGCTCGCCGAGCGGCTGTGCGCGGCGACCTTCGCCGACACCGTGTTCTTCCAGAATTCCGGCGCCGAGGCGATCGAGTGCGCGATCAAGATGGCGCGCAAGTATCAGTCGGCCAGCGGCAAGCCCGAACGCTATCGCATCGTTACGTTCGAGGGCGCGTTCCACGGCCGCACGCTCGCGGCGCTGGCTGCGACTGGCAACAAGAAATATCTCGATGGTTTCGGCCCGCCGATGCCTGGCTTCGACCAGATGCCGTTCAACGACCTCGATGCCGTCAAGAAAGGGATCGGGCCTGAGACGGCCGCGATCCTGATCGAGCCGGTGATGGGCGAGGGCGGCGTACGCATCGTGCCGCCGGAGTTTTTGCGCGCGCTTCGCAAGCTGTGCGACGATAACGGCCTGTTGCTGATCTTCGACGAGATCCAGACCGGCGTCGGCCGCACCGGAGATCTGTTTGCGTATCAGCACACCGGCGTCCAACCCGACATCATGACGATTGCCAAGGCGATTGGCGCCGGCTTCCCAGTCGGTGCGTGTCTCGCAACGACCGAAGCCTCCAAGGGCATGACCGCCGGCACGCATGGGTCGACCTTCGGCGGCAACCAGTTGGCGATGGCGGCGGGCAACGCCGTCATGGATGTCGTTACCGCCGACGGTTTCCTCGACAAGGTCAAAGGCAACGCGCTGCTGCTCAAGCAGAAGCTCGCCGAACTCAAGGACCGGCACGCGTCGGTGATCGCGGAAGTGCGGGGCGAGGGCCTTTTGATGGGCCTGCGCATGGTGCCGCCCGCCGCTGAGATGGTCGACGAATTGCGTGCCGAGAAGATGATCACGGTCGCCGCCGGCGACAATGTCGTGCGGCTGTTGCCGCCGCTCATCATCAATGAGGCCGAGATCGGCGAGGCGGTCGCGCGCATCGACCGCGCCTGCGTCAAGCTGGCGGAGAACCACGCCCGCGCCGCCAAGCAAAAGGTGGCGTCATGACCGGCAACGGCGTGCGCCATTTCCTCGACCTGATCGACATCCCGAAGCCGACGCTGAAAGGCTTGATCGAGAACAGCCGCGCCATGAAGGCCGAGCAGAAGAAGGGCAAGATCATCGCCCCGCTCGCCGGCAAGACGCTGGCGATGATCTTCGACAAGCCGTCGACGCGCACGCGCGTCTCGTTCGATGTCGGCATGCGCCAGCTCGGCGGCGAAGCCATCCTTCTGACCGCGCTGGAGATGCAGCTCGGCCGCGGCGAGACCTTGGCCGACACCGCGCGGGTGCTGTCGCGCTTCGTCGACGCCATCATGATCCGCATTCTCGACCATGAAGCGGTCGCCGAACTCGCGCGCCACGCCACGGTGCCGGTGATCAACGGCCTGACGCGGCGTTCGCACCCCTGTCAGGTGCTTGCCGACGTCATGACGTTCGAGGAACATCGCGGCCCGATCAAGGGCCGGACCATCGCCTGGACCGGCGACGCCAACAATGTCTGCGCCTCGCTGATGCATGCCGCCGAGCGCTTCGAGTTTGAGCTGCGCGTTGCCGCGCCGTCCGAACTCAAGCCGAAAAAATGGCTGATGGACTGGGTCAAGTCCTCGGGCGCCAACATCAAGATCGGCGACGATCCGGAAGCGGCGGTGAAGAATGCGGATGCGGTATTCACCGACACCTGGGTGTCGATGGGCGACCGCGAGGCCAAGCATCGCCACAACATTCTCAAGCCCTATCAGGTCAACGCCGCGCTGATGGCCAAGGCCAAACCCGACGCGTTGTTCATGCACTGCTTGCCGGCGCATCGCGGCGAGGAAGTCACCGACGAGGTGATGGATGGGCCGCAGTCGGTGGTGTTCGACGAGGCAGAGAACCGCCTGCACGCCCAAAAGGGCCTGCTGGCCTGGTGCTTGCACGCCGACGCGTAAAGGCGGCAGGCTTCATCTGCGCCGTGCGGAAGGGCTCGAAATTCCGCCGCTGCGCGCTACATAGGGCCGATGAACACACCTGAAATGACTGCTTCCGACCCCGCCATTCCCTCCCGCGCCCCGGCAGCGACCGCCGCCGACGATACGGTTCTGCCGTTCGAGGTGTCCTCGCTCGATCTGCGCGGCCGCGTTGTGCGGCTGGGACCTGTGGTCGACGAAATCCTGGAAAAGCACAATTACCCCGAGCCGGTCGCCAAACTGGTCGCCGAGGCGATCGTGCTTGCCGTCATGCTCGGCTCGGCGCTCAAGATCGAAGGCCGTTTCATTCTCCAGACCCAGACCGACGGCCCGGTCGGACTCTTGGTCGTGGATTTCACGACACCCGGCAAGGTGCGGGCCTGCGCGCGCTTCGGTAAAGAGGGTGTCGATGCCGCAATCGCCGCCGGCAAAGCCGACGCCGGCGCATTGCTCGGCAAAGGCCATCTCGCCATGACAATCGATCAGGGCAGCGATACCAGCCGTTATCAGGGCCTGGTTGCGCTCGACGGCGGCACGCTCGAGGACGCCGCGCACGAATATTTCCTGCGCTCGGAGCAAATTCCGACGCGCGTTCGTCTTGCCGTGGCCGAAGAATTCACCGCCGCCACCGGCGGCGCCCGTCGTCGCTGGCGTGCCGGCGGCATCATGTTGCAGTTCCTGCCGAAGTCGGAGGAGCGCGCGCGCGTCGACCTCGATCCGGGCGATGCGCCGGACGGCGTCGAGGTGCAGGCGCGGCCGGAAGACGACGCCTGGGTACAGGGCCGCGCCCTGCTGGAGACGGTCGAGGCTATTGAGCTGATCGATCCGGAGGTTTCCAGCGAGCGGCTGGCGTATCGCCTGTTTCACGAGCCGGGCGTGCGTGTGTTCAACACGACAGACGTGCGGGCGGAATGCTCGTGCTCACGCGACACCGTCGAAGCGATGCTCAGGAGCTTTTCGCAGGACGATCGCGATCATATGGTCGAGAACGGCAAGATTGCGGTCACCTGCGAGTTCTGCAGCGCGACCTACGACTTCAAACCGGCGGATGTCGGAGCGCACGGCTGATCATGCGCGGCGCGATCTTCGCAGCTCTTGCCCTGATCGCGCCGACAGCCGCGGCATTTGCGCAAAGCTGTCCCGAACCGCTCGCTTCGGCGCGGCGTCTGGTGCTCGTGACGGCCGATACGTTGAACAGCACGACGGCGACCATCGGGCGCTTCGACCGGCATACGCCTCGTTCGGAATGGCAAGTTTCCGGCGGCGCTGCGAGCGGGCTGATCGGATACAGGGGCGTTGCTTGGGCGCATGCGTTTCGCAGATACGCCACGCGCGGCGAGCCGATCAAGGTCGAAGGCGACAAGCGCGCGCCGGCCGGCTTCTTCAAGATCGGCCCCAGCTTCGGTTTTGGTCCGTCGCAAACGCCGAACTATGTTCGCGTCGATAGTGGCATGGTGTGCGTCGACGACGTTTCTTCGCCGGCCTACAACACCATCACGCGGCGCGAGCGTATCGGCCCCACGGTTCGCGCCGAAAACATGTCGCGCATTCCGGATTACCGCCGCGGTTTGCTGGTGGATTATCCGACTGACCGCAAGGCGCGCGCCGGTTCCTGCGTCTTCATCCATCTGCAATTGCCCGGCAGAACCGGCACCGGCGGCTGCGTCGCCTTGCCGGAGCCGCAACTCGAAGCGGTGCAGGACTTCGTCCAGGACGGCGCCGTGCTGGCGGTCCTGCCGCGACAGGCATTGGCGCGCTTCAAGGGTTGTTTGCCGTCTTTTTAATTGAGCAGCTAGTTGATGGTGCGCTCGTCGCTCTGCGAGTCGAGCGAGAAGGCGGGAATTTCGATATCGAAATGTTCGCCGGTCATGGTCACCATCCCGTAGCTTCCCGTCATGAAGCCGGACGGCGTCTGCAGCGGGACACCGCTAGTATATTCGAATGATTCACCGGGCTTGAGCGTCGGCTCCTCGCCGACCACACCGGGGCCTTTGACTTCCTGTAATCGCCCCAAAGCATCCGTGATGCGCCAGTGCCGCGTCTTGAGCTGCACAGTTTCGTGACCACGATTGGCGATGTCGATGGTGTATGCCCAGAAGAAATAGCCGTTGTTCGGCGACGACCGCTCGGAAACGAAACGGGGCGTCACCGAGACCTCGATTTTTCGGGTTACGGCGCGATACATCTAAATGCCTTAATATTATACAACGTTTGCGCTGGATATTCGTCTCTATTCGGCGATTATGACTGAAAGCCCGTACGAAAGAAAAGCCGTTGATAGCCCCGATCCCGACCGAACGCGATCTACGGCTGGACCTGTTCCGGGGGATCGCGCTGTGGCTGATCTTTCTCGACCATATTCCGTCCAATGCGGTGAGCTGGATCACGATCCGCAATTACGGATTCAGCGACGCCACTGAAATCTTCGTCTTTATCTCGGGATATACTGCGGCCTTCGTCTACGGCCGCGCCATGCAGATCAACGGCTTCATCGTCGCCGCCGCCCGCGTGCTCAAACGCGCCTGGCAGATTTACGTCGCGCACGTCTTCCTGTTTGCGATCTATCTCGCCGAAATTTCCTACGTCTCGCAGAGTTTTGACAACCCTCTCTACAGCGAAGAAATGGGCGTGCTGGATTTCATCAAGAATCCTGACGTCACGATCATGCAGGCGCTACTTCTGAAGTTCAAACCGGTGAACATGGACGTGCTGCCGCTCTATATCGTTCTGCTGCTCTGGTTCGCGCCGATCCTCTGGTTGCTGCTGCGCTCGCCGTCGCTGGCGCTGGTCGCGTCGGCCGCGCTCTATACGTTGGCGTGGATGTTCGAATGGAATTTACCGGCCTATCCGGAAGGCACATGGGCTTTCAATCCGTTTGCCTGGCAGATGTTGTTCGTGTTCGGCTCATGGTGCGCGCTCGGCGGCGCACAACGGTTGTCGCGCTGGACGCACTCGCCGTTCGTGATCGGATTGGCCGCGCTCTATCTTCTGTTCGCCTTCGTCATCGCGATGAGCTGGTACATCCCCTGGTTGGGCGCCGCGGTTCCGAAGTTCATCGGCGAGCTGATCTACCCGATAGACAAGACCAACCTGGACGTGCTGCGCATCCTGCATTTCCTGTCGCTGGCGGTCATCATCGTCTGGCTGGTTCCGCAGAACTGGTCGCTGCTGAAGTCGAAATGGTGCCGTCCGGCCATCGTTTGCGGTCAGCATTCGCTGGAAATCTTCTGTCTCGGCGTGTTTTTGTCCTTTGCCGGCCACTTCGTCTTCACCGAAGTGTCCAATCGGGTTTTCACCCACATCGTCGTCAGCCTCGCCGGCGTTGCTATTATGGTTGCCGCTGCGTCGACGCTTTCGTGGTATAAACGGGTAGAGCGACAAGGACCGGGACCGCGGCCGCCTACAACCAAGACGGGCTACGCGGAAGGAAACGCATGATCGGGCGTTTAACATTCGTACTGGCATTGCTGATCGCCGCGACGTTTAAGCCGGCGAGCGCTGATCCTGTGGCGGATCCGGCGGCCGATTGCCGTTCGGCCGAAACGCACATCGAACACACTTTCCCGCTGCCCAAGGTGGCGAAGGCTATTGCAAACAAGAATCTCAGCATCCTCGTTGTGGGCGCTGGTTCGTCGCTGTTGCCCGGCACCGAAGGTGCCAAAAAGGCTTATCCGACACGGCTGCAAGATGCACTGCAACAAAAGCTGCCGGGCGTCGACGTAAAGGTTGCAACCGACGTAAAGCCCAGGCGCACGGCCAAGGACATGATGAAGGCGATGGCTGCTGCGATTACTGCCAGCAAGCCATCGCTGGTGGTGTGGCAGACCGGGACCGTGGATGCGATGCAGGGCATCGAGCCTGATCAGTTCAGCCAGGCACTCGATAAAGGTATCGGAGTAGCGCGGGGCGGCGGTGCCGACGTTATATTCATGAACCCGCAATATAGTCCGCGTACCGAGTCCATGATTGCGCTCGGAACTTACGCGGAAAACATGCGCTGGGTTGCACTGCAGCAAGACGTGCCGTTGTTTGACCGCTTTAGTATTATGAAGCTTTGGGCGGATAATGGTACATTCGATCTAAATTCCGCCACGAAGAAACTCGACATGGCAGAGCGTGTTCACGATTGCATCGGGCGGTTGATGGCTGACCTCGTGTTGGAGTCGGCAAAGATCGGCGTCCCTCAGAACGACCCGGGGCGTTAGGGAACTAGGATGGTGACCGCCGTGCTGTTTAAGGATATCGCCAAGGTGGCGAAGAGGCCGCTTACGGCCATTTTGCTATTGGCCGCCATGGCTGTCCCATTTGCGGCGCGTGCGCAGACGCCATCGGTGCCCTGCGACAATCCTCTCGATATGCTTCGCCTAGCCCATCCTCTGACCCGCGTCGGCCACAAGCTGATGACCGGCGCCCCGATCACCATCGTCGCGATGGGTTCATCGTCAACGTGGGGCTCGGGCGCGAGTTCGCCCGCCGCGAATTATCCGAACCAGCTGGCGGCCGATCTCAAGACGCGCTTCCCGAAACACTCTTTCATCATTCTCAACGCCGGTGTCGGCGGCGAAGAAGTCGCCGACATGCTCAAGCGCTTCGACACCGCCATTGTCGCTGCCAAGCCTGACCTGGTGTTGTGGCAGCTCGGCACCAACTCGATCCTGCGCGACCACAAGGCGAGCGCGCACGGCGAGATGATCCGCGAAGGCGTGCGCAAAATTCACGCGATCGACGCCGATGTTGTGCTGATCGATCCGCAGTTTGTGCCGAGGGTGATCGCCAAGCCGGAAGCCGAGCAGACGGTCGAACTGCTGGCCAAGACCGCCAAGTTGCAGGACATCGATCTGTTCCGTCGTTTCGACGTGATGAAGCGCTGGAGCGTCGTCGACAAGTTGCCGTTCGACAGGTTCGTCTCGCCGGACGGCCTGCACATGAACGACTGGGGCTATGCCTGCATGGCCCAGGGCCTCGGCATAGCGATCGCGGAAGCCGCGCAGCGTCCGGTATTATCGGCCACGGCCGGCTCGCGTCCGCTGCCGTAACAAAATCTGCATGCGATAAATAAAAACGGGCGCAGCACGCGAGTGCCGCGCCCGATGTGTTCTGGTGGCGCGCTAGACCTTATCCAGCGCTGTCAGCAGATCCTCGATCAGGTCGTCGGCATGTTCGAGCCCGGCCGAGAAGCGCACCAGACCGTCGCCGATGCCGAGTTCGGCTCGCTGCTCCGGCGTCAGCCGCTGATGCGTCGTCGTGGTCGGATGCGTGATCAGGCTCTTGGCGTCGCCCAGATTGTTGGTGATGCCAAGGAGGCTGAGCCCGTTGAGGAAGCGGAACGCGCCTTCCTTGCCGCCCTTGATTTCGAAGGCGCACAACGTCGAACCCGCCGTCATCTGCTTTTTGATAATGTCCGCCTGCGGATGGTCGGAGCGGCCCGGATAGATCAGCCGGTTGATATTCTTGTGCCCCGCCAACGCGTTCGAAACCGCGGTTGCATTTTCGGTTTGCCGCTGCACGCGCACCGACAATGTTTCCAGGCCTTTCAGCAATACCCAGGCATTGAAGGCCGATAGCGACGGTCCGGTCTGGCGCAAAAGCTGCTGATAATTATCGACGATGACTTTCTCGGACCCGAGAATGACGCCGCCGAGAACGCGGCCCTGTCCGTCGATATGCTTGGTCGCAGAATAGACGACGACGTCGGCGCCGAGCGTCAACGGGCTCTGGTAGAGCGGGGTGGCGAACACGTTGTCGACGACGAGTTTGGCGCCGACGCTGTGCGCGATATTGGCGATCGCCTGGATGTCATAGACCTCGAGCGTCGGGTTGGTCGGCGTCTCCAGAAACAAAGCCTTGGTATTTTTCTGTACGGCCTTTTGCCAGGCATCGAGATCCTTGCCGTCGACCAGCGTGCAGGGGACGCCGAAACGCGGCAGCCAGTCCTCGATCACCCAGCGGCAGGAGCCAAATAGCGCCTTGGCGGCGACGACGTGATCGCCGGCGCGCACCAGACCCATCAGCGCGGTGGTGACGGCGGCCATGCCGGTCGCGGTCGAACGCGCGGCCTCGGCGCCTTCGAGCGCGGCCATGCGCTTCTCGAACATGTCCATGGTCGGGTTGGAGTAGCGCGAATAGACGTAGCCGGGGATCTTGCCGGAAAACCGGAGTTCGCAGTCCTCGGCGCTTTCGTACTTGTAGCCTTGAGTGAGGTAGATCGCCTCCGACATCTCGTTGAATTGCGAGCGGAGCGTGCCGGCGTGAACCAGCCGGGTTTCAGGGCGATAGGTCTTTTTTGGCGCGTCGGACATCGTGCTCTCCTTTGGCATGGCGCTGATTTCCTGGCGCCAGGCAACAAAAAACCGGCCTGAGAAAAATCTCGGCCGGGCACACGTGTCCCCGGCCTTTTAGCAACTTGTTTTACGTGGCTTGCAAGCCGGCCGGCTCAAATTGACCACGGGATAAAGGGTTTGTAGCGGGGTGGCCCGCTTCCCGTCAAGGCACCTGTCAGGTTAGATCGGCCCAACAATTGGACCCAATCCCTTGCCGCTTTCTTTTGCCATCGAAGACAAAGGCATCCTGCCGGACCGCATGATCGCGGCACTGGCGGCCGACGGCGCCATTTTGCCGGAGCGGGATTTCGACCCGGACCAGATCCAGCCGGCGAGCCTCGACCTGCGGCTTGGCGCGATTGCTTACCGCGTTCGCGCCAGCTTTCTGCCGGGCTCGACCACCGTGGCGCAGCGCATCGACGAATTGAAGCTGCACGAATTCGCGCTGACCGACGGCGCGGTGCTGGAAACCGGCTGCGTCTACATTGTGCCGCTCCTGGAAAGTCTGGCGCTGCCGGACGATATTTCTGCCGCCGCCAATCCGAAAAGTTCGACTGGGCGTCTCGACGTCTTCACCCGCGTCATCGCTGACGAACTGCGCGGCTTCGATCGTGTCGAGCCCGGCTATCACGGTCCGCTCTATGCGGAAATCAGCCCGCGTACCTTCCCGGTGCTGGTGCGCGAAGGTTCGCGCCTTTCGCAGATTCGGTTCCGCCGCGGCCATGCGTTGCTTGGCGCCGAAGCCTTGCGCGAACTGCATCGTGTCGAGCGCTTGGTCGATACCGACAATGCCGATGTCAGCGAAGGCGTCGCGGTTGGCGTTGACCTGTCCGGCACGCTGGGCGGCGAGGGCAAAAACATCGTCGGCTATCGCGCCAAGCGCCACACCGGCTTGATCGATGTCGAACGTCGCGGCGGCTATAGCGTTCTCGATTTCTGGGAACCGATGCAGGCGCGGCCTGACAGGAGCCTGATCCTCGATCCGAACGAGTTCTACATTCTGGCGTCGAAGGAAGCGGTGCAGGTGCCGCCGGATTACGCTGTGGAGATGGTGCCGTTCGATCCGCTGGTCGGTGAGTTCCGCGTGCACTATGCTGGCTTCTTCGATCCCGGCTTCGGCTATGCTGGCGCCGGCGGCAAAGGTTCGCGTGCCGTGCTCGAGGTGCGCTCGCGCGAAGTGCCGTTCATTCTGGAGCACGGCCAGATCGTCGGCCGGCTGGTCTACGAGAGAATGATGGCGCGGCCCGACCGGCTTTATGGCCAGGGCATCAGTTCCAATTACCAGGGGCAGAGCTTGAAGCTCTCCAAGCATTTCAAACCGGCTTGAGCGCCGGGCGAAGCGTCACGTCCCGACGACGACCTTCTGCTTGCAGCCGCACACCTCGCACTGATAGGCGCGCTCTTCTTTCTCGACGCCGTCGATTATTTTTGGCGCGTAAGTGACGAGCCACATTGAAATATCGCACTGCCGGCAAACCGGTCTGTCCGGATCGGCTTCAAAAACGTCTTCGCGAGTAGCTGAGAGCATGGCGATGCCCGTTCCTTACTACTCCCCAATCCTCAATGCCCATCCTGCTGCGCGTATATGGTGGCCACCATGAATGGTGGATGAACCCACCGTTGCTCGCGGGCAATGGCGGAACCCGGGAACTCGCTTGAGCAATCAGACTTTCTTCGACGCGATACGCTCGGTCGCCTTGGCGTTGAAAGCCATGTCATCGAGGTTGGCGATGGGTGCGCGGCCCTTGGCCATGGCGCGGTAGAAGTCGCCCTTCGACAACGGCGCGACGTCGGCGATCACCGACCAGGTATCGCCACCGTTGCGGCTTTCGAAAACCTGGCCGTCGGAATCGCCGGCAAAGATCGACGTTGCGCTGTTTCCGGCGACGATCGTCATCGCACCGAACAAGGCGCGCTGGCCGTCGGGTAAGCCGCCGAGCAGCCGTTCCCATGTTTTGCCTGCATCGCGGCTGCGGGCGATTTTTCCGCGCGCGCGACCGAGCTTGTACCAATGCGGCGGCCAACCGACCGCGGCCGACACGAACAGCAGATCGGGATTGTCGGGATGCATCACATAGGCGTCCGGGTAATCCATTTCCGGCAACCGGCCGTCCTTCGTCCACGTTGCGCCGTCGTCCTCGCTGCGCATCAAGCCCATCAGGCCGTTGGCGATCAGAATGCGGCCGGGCCGGGCGGGGTGGATGAGAATGCGGTGCACGTCGCTTTCGCCCGGGTCGGGATCGATGTGCAGATCGGTGAAGCTCTTGCCGCCATCGCGGGAGCGCAGCATCGCGCCGATCTCGATGCCGACGTAAACATCGTCATTGTCGATGACGATATCCTTGACGTGGCCGAGTCGCGGCGGTGGCGGGAAGGTCCACTGGCCGACGCTGTCGACCTGCCGCAGGGCTGGCCATTCGCGCCATGTTTCGCCGTTGTCTTCGCTGGCGAACAGATGCGCTGGCATGCTGCCGGTAAGAACGATGTCGCGTCCGCCCAGGCGTCCGGCGCGCGCGGCCCACAGATCGAACTGTGTGATGCCGTTGTTGATCCAGCGCCAGGTCCGGCCCTGATCGTCGCTGCGCGCGATGCCCACGCCATGGGTCGCGGCAAAAAGCGTCCCATCGGCCGCTCGCGTCAACGCCGAGACGAAACAACCGGCGAGCGCGTGATGCGCCACTTTCCACGCGCCGTCATCGCAGCGTTCGAGGAGGAATACGCCGTCGGTCGTTGCGACCGCGAGCGAGGTCTCAGGCTGGGTAGCGCGGTGGGTTGTGTCGCCACCGGGCGAAAGCAAAATCATGAGAATATCCGTATAAACGTGAAACGTCGGCCCAGGTTATAGGGTGAGCCGGACCTAGCCTAATTCGGAAAATCTGATAAGTCTTTGAGGATGCGGGCGTAGTTCAATGGTAGAACGGCAGCTTCCCAAGCTGCATACGAGGGTTCGATTCCCTTCGCCCGCTCCAA
>DASYCM010000038.1:0-19287 GCA_036500165.1 Pseudolabrys sp. | reverse complement strand
CAAGGGTGGCACCGTCGTCATCGGCGGCGACGGCCAGGTCACGGTCGGCCAAACCATCATCAAGGCCAATGCTAAAAAAGTGCGCAAACTGGGAAAAGGCGATGTGATCGGCGGCTTTGCCGGCGCTACCGCCGATGCCTTCACCCTGTTCGAGCGCCTGGAAAGCAAGCTCGAGCAGTATCCGGGGCAATTGCTGCGCGCCTCGGTCGAACTGGCCAAGGACTGGCGCACCGACCGCTATCTGCGCCGCCTCGAGGCCATGATGATCGTCGCCGACAAAAATGTGTCGCTGGTGCTCACCGGCACGGGCGACGTGCTGGAGCCGGAAGCCGGCGTCGCCGGCATCGGCTCGGGCGGCAACTATGCGTTGGCCTCGGCCCGCGCGCTGCTAGACGGCGCGAGCAGCGCCGAAGAAATCGTTCGCAAGTCGCTCGATATCGCCGCCGACATCTGCGTTTACACCAACCGCAACGTCACGATTGAGACGTTGAAGACGGATTGATCGATGACGCTGCAGCCATCCGCTGCCAGCATCGGTCGTCCCTGGCGTACGGGATTGATTGTTGTCGCGGGTATCCTGACATTGCAGGCGGCGGTTCTGCTGGCGATGGGCCGGTTGCCGATCTGCGCCTGCGGGACCGTGAAGCTCTGGCATGGCCTGGTGCAGAGTTCGGAGAATTCCCAGCATCTTACGGACTGGTATACATTCTCGCATCTCATTCACGGATTCATTTTCTACGCACTGCTACGTTGGCTGGCGCCACGGACGCCCCTGGCGCTCCGGCTTGCGATGGCCGTCGGTCTGGAAGCGACGTGGGAGATTGCGGAGAATTCAAGTTTCATTATCGAGCGGTATCGTGCCGCGACGATCTCGCTCGACTATTACGGCGATACCGTTGTGAACTCGCTCTCGGATAGCGTCGCCGCGATGATCGGCTTTTTGTTGGCCGCACGATTGCCTATATGGATCACACTGGCCGCCGCTGCCTCAATCGAGGCCGGACTCGCGTTTGTTATTCGCGACAATCTCACGCTCAATATCGTTATGTTGCTGCACCCTTTCGACTTCATTCGTAGCTGGCAAAGCGCTGTTCCGAGTACCCCATGACCGACTTCTCCCCCCGCGAAATCGTTTCCGAACTCGATCGCTATATCGTCGGCCAGAACGACGCCAAGCGCGCCGTCGCTATTGCCTTACGCAATCGCTGGCGCAGGCTGCAGCTCGACGACAAATTGCGCGAGGAAGTACTGCCGAAAAACATTCTGATGATCGGACCGACCGGTGTCGGCAAGACTGAAATCTCGCGCCGCCTCGCCAAGCTTGCCGGTGCGCCCTTCCTGAAGGTCGAGGCAACCAAGTTCACCGAGGTCGGCTATGTCGGCCGCGACGTCGAGCAGATCGTTCGCGACCTTGTCGAGATCGGCATTACGATGACGCGCGAGCGCAAGCGAAAAGACGTGCAGGCGCGGGCCGAACAGGCCGCCGAAGAGCGCGTTATCGACGCTTTGGTCGGCCCCGGATCTGGCCCGGCGACGCGCGAAAGCTTCCGCAAGAAGCTACGCGCCGGCGAAATCAACGACAAGGAGATCGAGATCGAGGTGCAGAGCGGCGGTGGCGGCGGCATGCCGATGTTCGAAATTCCCGGCATGCCCGGCGCTCAGATGGGCGCCATCAATATCGGCGATATTTTCGGCAAGCTCGGCGGCGGCAAGCCAAAGACGCGGCGTGTCACGGTCGAGGACTCGCACAAGATTCTCGTCAACGAGGAATCCGACAAGCTGCTCGACAACGAGCAGCTGGTTCAGGAATCGCTGAAGTCGGTCGAGCAGAACGGCATCGTCTTCCTGGACGAGATCGACAAGATCGCCGGGCGCGAGGGCCGCATGGGCGCCGACGTGTCACGCGAAGGCGTACAGCGCGATCTCTTGCCGCTGATCGAAGGCACCACCGTCAACACCAAGCACGGCCCGGTGAAGACCGACCACATTCTGTTCATCGCGTCCGGCGCGTTTCACATCTCGAAGCCATCCGACCTGCTGCCCGAGCTGCAAGGCCGTCTGCCGATCCGCGTCGAATTGCAGGCGCTGACGCGTGACGATTTCCGCCGCATCCTCACCGAGCCGGAAGCCTCGCTCATCAAGCAGTACATCGCGCTGATGAACACCGAAGGTGTGACGCTCGATTTCACGGAAGACGCCATCGACGCCATTGCCAACATCGCCGTGTCGGTGAACTCGTCGATCGAGAATATCGGCGCGCGCCGTCTGCAAACGGTAATGGAGCGCGTGCTCGACGAAATCTCGTTCGCCGCGACCGACCGTTCCGGCGAGACGGTCAAGATCGACGCCGCTTACGTCGAGAAACATATCGGCGATCTCGCCAAGAATGCGGACCTGAGCCGCTTCATTCTCTAGCGCGCCGAAAACCGGGAGCCGCGCCAGCGGCCCCCGGCAGCAGCATCAGCGTTTGTCGGAAGCCTCGGTCCGGATGCTGGCTTCGGTTTGCGTCGCCTCCAGCTCGGCCATGCCGATCAGAAATACCAGGTTCGGCAGATCGGCCGCTGGGCGATAGAACCGAGAATTGCCAGCGTATTCCGTAACGTAGCCAGGACTTCAGCGGTCTCACTCATGTTACCCTCCGATGTTACAAGCGGAGGTTGTATGATGGTGTAATGCCACCTTATTCGCCACAGGTTTTGGGCTAAGCTACAGAGCCTGCTAGTATTTTTTCGAAGACCCGCTTCTTTTGGGCTCGGGCGCGGCCGGTTCGGTCACCGCAACGGGGTCCGACGCCGGGAAGGTCGCTTCCAGCCCTTCCTCAAGCGCGCGTTCGAGCTTTTCCTTTTCTTTGGCGTGCTTCTCCTGGACGTCTTTGGGGCCGGACTTCAATTTGTTGGACATCGCGGACCTCCTTGCGATCACAGCGATATAATCATCCGCCGCAGGTTCGCTGCCCCCGAAACGACCAGACATAAAAAAATCGCCCGCACATGGCGGGCGATTTTCCGTTTCGGATGAGCCTTAGGCCTACGTATTCATGCTCTCGAAGAATTCCGAATTGCTCTTGGTGTTGCGGAGCTTGTCGAGCAGGAAGTCGATGGCGTCCATCGTACCCATCGGATTGAGGATACGGCGGAGCACGTACATCTTCTTGAGCACGGCCGGATCGGTGAGCAGTTCTTCCTTGCGCGTACCGGAGCGCGTGATGTCGATGGCCGGGAAGGTGCGCTTGTCAGCGACCTTGCGGTCAAGGATGAGTTCCGAGTTGCCGGTGCCCTTGAACTCTTCGAAAATCACTTCGTCCATGCGCGAGCCGGTATCGATCAGCGCGGTGGCGATGATGGTGAGCGAACCGCCTTCCTCGATATTACGCGCGGCGCCGAAGAAGCGCTTCGGACGCTGCAACGCGTTGGCGTCGACACCGCCGGTCAGCACCTTGCCGGAAGACGGCACCACGGTGTTGTAGGCGCGACCGAGACGCGTGATCGAGTCGAGCAAAATGACGACGTCGCGTTGATGCTCGACCAGGCGCTTTGCCTTTTCGATCACCATTTCAGCGACCGCAACGTGGCGCGAGGCCGGTTCGTCGAAGGTCGAGGAGACGACCTCACCCTTCACCGAACGCTGCATGTCGGTGACTTCTTCCGGGCGCTCGTCGATCAGCAGCACAATCAGGTAGCACTCAGGGTGATTGGCGGTAATGGCGTGCGCGATGTTCTGCAACAGCACGGTTTTACCGGTGCGCGGCGGCGACACGATCAAGGCGCGCTGGCCTTTGCCGATGGGTGAGACGATGTCGATGACGCGGGCCGAGAGATCCTTCTTGGTCGGATCCTCGTGTTCCATCTTCAGCCGTTCGTCGGGATAAAGCGGCGTCAGGTTGTCGAAGTTGATCTTGTGGCGCGCCTTCTCAGGGTCTTCGAAGTTGATCGTGTTGACCTTGAGCAGCGCGAAATAGCGTTCGCCTTCTTTCGGCGAGCGGATCTGGCCTTCGACAGTGTCGCCGGTGCGCAGGCCGAAACGGCGGATCTGGCTCGGCGAGACGTAGATGTCGTCGGGGCCGGAGAGGTAGTTCGATTCCGGCGAACGGAGAAAGCCGAAGCCGTCGGAGAGAACCTCGACTACGCCTTCGCCGATGATGTCGATTTCGGCGGCTGCGAGATTTTTCAGGATCGCGAACATCAGTTCCTGCTTGCGCAGCGTGCTGGCGTTCTCGACCTGATGCTCTTCAGCAAACGCGGTCAGTTCGGCCGGGGTTTTGGCCTTGAGGTCTTGGAGTTTCATTTCCCGCATGGGGGGATAAGTCCTAGGGAGAGCGACCGGTGGGAGTCCTGAAAAATAAAGAGACTCGGAAAGCGGTTACTCGGAGGGAGAGAGAAGATCACAGGTCTGGGGAAGCGAGGTTTTTGGAGAGTCCCGGAACCCGATGCTGCCGCCGGCCCTCGACCGTTCAAGAGTGATCGTTCGAGCCGGAACGCGGCTACATCCGCCTGCGTTCGGTGGGAGCTCTATACATAAAGGGAATGCAGGCTTTTAGCAAGAGCGGCCCGCTTAAGAAGGTGAATTACTGCTTTGATTAGAACGGTTTAACGACCGCCAAGATGACGATTCCGATCATTAGCAGGGTCGGTATCTCATTGACGACACGAAAGAATTTCGGGCTTTTCCGGTTCCGGTCCTGGGCGAAATCCCGCACGTAGCGGCTGAATATGCCGTGCATCGCCGACAGGGCGATCACCAAGACGAACTTGGCGTGAAACCACCCCGCGCCGAGCCAATGGCCCTGGATCAGCATCGCGATGCCAAGAATCCAGGTAACCGCCATTGCCGGCGTCATGATGAAATTCAGCAGCCGGGCTTCCATCGTCTTGAAGGTTTCGGACTGCTTCGAGCCGGGCTCCGCGTCGCAGTGATAGACGAACAGCCGGGGCAGATAGAGCATGCCCGCCATCCATGAGATGACCGCGATGATGTGAAAGGCTTTGAGCCAGAGGTACATGTTTGTTATCCCGCCCTCACCCGCTTCAACATTCGCTCGACATGCGCGATCGGCGTCGGTGGCAGAATGCCGTGGCCAAGATTGAAAATCAGCGGCCCGCCACCAAGCGTTGCCATGACGTCATCGACTTCGCGGTCGAGCGCTTCTCCGCCGGCCAGCAAAGCCAAAGGATCCACATTGCCCTGCACCGCGACACGCGGCTGCAACATGTCGCGGGCGATTTCACGCTCGTAAGTCCAGTCGATACCGATACCGTCGACGCCGGTCATATCCGCGTAGGCCAGCGCCAGCGCATTCACACCGCGCGGAAAGCCAATGATCTTGGCGCCCGGCACCTGACGGCGAACGCCTTCAACAATCTTCGCGGTTGGCTGAATACACCACTTGTCGAACTGGTCCGGCCCCAGAACGCCCGCCCAAGTATCGAAAATCTGTACGACCTCAGCGCCAGCTTTCAGCTGACCAACGAGGTATTCGATAGAACCTTCGACAAGTCGATCGATCAACCGGCCAAAAGCGGCTGGATCGCGGAGGGCGAATAATCTCGCCGGCGCCTGATCGGACGTCGCTTCGCCCGCCACCATGTAGGTCGCTACCGTCCAGGGCGCGCCGCAAAAACCGATCAGCGTCGTCTTGCTGTCGAGCTGCAATTTGACGCGGCTCACGGTTTCATAGATCGGCGCCAGAACCTCGCCATCGATGGTTTCATGCAGGCTCGATAACGCCTCGGCATCGGCCAGCGGTTCAAGCTTTGGCCCTTCGCCAACAAGAAACTCGACCTTGCGGCCGAAAGCCAACGGCACGATCAGAATATCAGAAAATAAAATCGCGGCGTCGAATCCGAACCTTCGCACCGGTTGCAGCGTTACTTCGGCGGCCAGTTCCGGATTGAAGCAAAGGTCGAGAAACCCGCCCGCCTTCTCCCGTACCGCACGGTACTCGGGAAGATAACGTCCCGCCTGACGCATCATCCAAACCGGCGGCGTTTCTTCATGCTCCCTCCCGAGTACGCGGAGCAGAGGCTTTTTCCCCACACTGGCAGGTTTCAAGGCTTCTTCCTCTAAAGACTCTAAGAATCTGGATTCTGTTATTGTTAGGCCGTTGATTGGACTCATGACTCGCCATCAACAATCTGTCCACCGGCGGCGGTGGCCATCTTAAGAATCGGGCCTAATCCGCGAGGAAACCATCCACAGCGGAAACGCCGGATTCATTGGGGATTCGAAGCTTTATCCCAAGCTCTCCCCAATGCCGTTTCCACATAAAGCGATGAAGTGCTGCAAGGCGCTTGCAACATCCCCACGGTGCCAGCCTTGTGGACGGAATTCGCCTCCCGAGGCAGCCTCGGCTTGCGCCAAGGCTTGAGGCATGCCCTCCTCACATCCTGTCCACAGCTCATACTGTCTCCATACAATGACTGAACCCGGCTATTTTCATCTTCATCTCGTCTCGGACTCGACCGGTGAAACCTTGATCACGGTCGCGCGCGCCGCCGCGGCGCAATACGCCAACGTGTCCCCGGTCGAACACCTCTACCCAATGGTGCGCTCCAAAAAGCAGCTCGACCTGGCGGTGGCGGAAATTACCGAGGCGCCGGGTCTCGTTCTTTATACGCTGCTCGAGGAAGACCTGATCCAGATCCTTGAGGACAAATGCCGCGAGCTTGGACTGCCTTGCATGTCGGTACTGGGCCCGATCCTGCGGGTGTTCCAATCGTATCTCGGCGCCGAGACCACGCATCGCGGAGGCGCCCAGCACGTGCTCAACGCCGAATACTTCCAGCGCATCGAAGCGCTGAACTACACGATGTTCCACGACGATGGCCAGCATGTAGAAGGTCTGGAAGACGCGGACGTCGTGTTGATCGGCGTGTCGCGCACGTCCAAGACGCCGACCTCGATCTATCTGGCCAATCGCGGTGTTAAAACGGGCAACGTGCCGCTGGTGCCAGGCGTGCCATTGGCGCCGCAGGTCGAAGCGCTGACGCGGCCGTTGGTAGTTGGCTTGTTCGCCAGTCCGGAACGCATCGTGCAGATTCGCGAGAACCGGCTGCTCGGCCTCAACGCACATCGCGACGACGATCAGTACATTGACAAGTTGGCCGTCGCCGAGGAGATCGCCTATTCGCGCAGGCTTTGCGCCAAGCACAATTGGCCGAGCATTGACGTGACACGGCGCTCGATCGAGGAAACCGCCGCCGCGGTAATGAAGCTGCTGGCTGAGCGCCGGCGTCATTTGGTACGCTGACATCATGCCGCTTTGGATTGAACGACAGCCGCTGGTGCTAGCCTCGCAGAGCGAAATTCGCGGCAAGATGCTGGCGGCGGCCGGGCTGCGTTTTGAAATCCGGCCGGCCAATATCGACGAGCGCGATGTTGAGGTTAAAGCCGGCATTTCCGATGCGGCCGCCGCGGCACGGTTGCTGGCGCGCGCCAAGGCGCAGGCCGTGTCGGAGCAGCGTAGCGGTCATCTGGTGCTCGGCGCCGATCAGACGCTGGCGCGCGGCGCGACGCGTTTCAGCAAGCCGGCCGACCGCGACAAAGCGATAGAGCAATTGAAGGCATTGCGCGGGCGGACGCACGAACTGCATTCGGCGGTGGCGCTGGTGCGCGACGAGACGGTGCTGTTCGATTGCGTTGACACAGCGCGGCTGACGATGCGCGATGTGTCGGATCGCTTTCTCAATGACTATCTCGACATGGCCGGCGACGCGGCGCTGCACAGCGTCGGCGCCTATCAGCTCGAAGGCATCGGCATCCATCTGTTCGAAAAGGTCGAGGGTGACTATTTCACCATCCTCGGCTTGCCGCTGATGCCGCTACTGAAATTCCTGCGGCAGGAAAAATTCGTCGACGGCTAGCGTTTCCTGGGTGCAGACCCGGGATCCAGGAGCTGTGAAAAATTGAAGTTAGATAGGTCCCGGTTCTGCAGCGCACCGTTTCACGTTGCGCTGCGCCCGGGACACGGGAAGCATAATGTTCATCCTCGGCCTCACCGGCTCGATCGGCATGGGAAAGTCCGCCACGGCGAGAATGTTCGCCGACGAGGGCGTGCCGGTGCATGACGCCGATGCCGCGGTGCATCGTCTCTATGAGGGTGAAGCCGTGCCGCTGATCGAGGCGGCGTTTCCCGGCACGACCGCGGGCGGCAAGGTCGACCGCGACAAACTGGGCAAACGCGTGCTCGGCGATGCCGACGCCATCAAGCGGCTGGAGCAGATCGTGCACCCGCTGGTGGCCGCCGCGCGCGACAAGTTTCTCGTAGACGCCGAACGCAGCGGCGCGCCGGTCGCGCTGCTGGATATTCCGCTGCTCTATGAAACCAGGGGCGACGGCCGCTGCGACGCCGTTGTGGTGGTGTCGGCGCCCACCGCCGTGCAGCGTGAGCGCAGTTTGGCGCGGCCCGGCATGACGGAACAAAAGCTCGAGACGATCCTCGCCCGGCAGATGCCTGATGCCGAAAAACGCCGTCGCGCCGATTTCGTGGTGGATACATCGCAGGGTTTCGATCACGCCCGCGCTCAGGTGCGTGATATTCTCAAGGCTGTCACGGCATCGCCGAATCGGAAATAACGCTGTCATGCGCGAAATTGTCCTCGACACCGAAACCACCGGCCTCGACCCCAACAAGGGCGATCGGATTGTCGAAGTCGGCTGCGTCGAGCTGCTCAACCGGATTCCGACCGGCGCGACGTTTCATGTCTACATCAATCCCGAGCGCGACATGCCGACCGAGGCTTTCAACGTGCACGGTCTGTCGGCGGAGTTCCTGCGCGGCCACAAGCGTTTCAGCGAGATCTGCGAAGAGTTCCTCGCCTTCATCGGCAACGACACGCCGCTGGTTATTCACAACGCTGAGTTCGACCACAAATTCCTCTGCGCCGAACTCAAGCTGGTCAAGCGTGCGCTGATCGGACGTGAACGTCTGGTCGATACGCTGGCGCTGGCGCGGCGCAAACACACGGCCGGTCCCTATAGCCTCGACGCGATGTGCGCGCGCTACGGCATCGACAATTCGCGCCGCACCAAGCATGGCGCCTTGCTCGACGCCGAAATTCTGGCCGAGGTCTATCTCGAATTGCTTGGCGGCCGTCAGGCGACGCTCAGCCTTGCTGAAACCGTCGCCAAACGCGAGGTCGGCATCGATGGCCTCGCCGTGCGCCGCGAACGGCCGGCGCCATTGGCGCCGCGTGTCAGCGATGCCGAGCGCGAAGCGCACCGCGCTTTCGTTGCGACGCTCGGGCCCGAGGCGATCTGGCAGAAATATCTGTAACGACGCCTACAAGCCGAGGCCGGCAGCCGCGAGGCTCAAGCCGGAATCGCCTGGATGTCGTCGGTCAAGGCTCTGACCTGCTCGCGAATCCGTCTTGTTTGATCGGTCACACCGACAGCGGCTTCATTCAACTTGTTGGCCGAGCGCGATGCCTCGTCGGCAACGCTTTTGATCTCGACGATCGCGCCGCCGACCTGATCGACGCTGGTTGAAGCAGCGGTAACGTTGGTGGCAATTTCGCGCGCAGCCTCGGCCTGTTGCTCGACGGCGCGTGCGATGCGGGCTGAAAACTGGTCGAGCTCGCGGATCGTGCTGGAGATCGCCTGGATCGCTTCGACCGAACGGCCGGTTGCGGTCTGCATTGCAGCGATACGTTGGCCGATCTCTTGGGTCGCTTTCGCGGTTTCACCGGCGAGCGCCTTTACCTCCTGCGCCACGACGGCAAACCCTCGCCCGGCGTCTCCGGCGCGCGCCGCTTCAATGGTGGCGTTAAGGGCAAGCAGGTTGGTCTGTGCGGCAATGCCGCTGATCATTTCAGTCACCTTGCCGATCTCACTCGCGACGGTGGCAAGCTCGTCGATGGTCTGGCTGGTCTTGACCGCCTCGCTGACCGCTTCGGCGGCGAGGTGCGACGAACGCGCTGCATTGGCGCCGACATCGGCGATTGTTCGCGCCAGGTCCTCGCCGGCCGCGGCGGCCGATTGCACCATATTGGCGGTTTCCTCGGACGCGTCCGAGGCCGTCACTGACTGCAAGTTGGCGTGCGCTGCCGTCTTGTCGAGACCGTTGGCGTCCGACTGCAGATTTTGCGCGGCCGAATGCAGGATTTCCGTCGACTCCGCCATCTCCCGCTTGAAGCGGTCGAGCAACTGACTCATCTGGTCGGCGCGCATGTTTGTCGCCGTCATTTCCTTCTCGCGCTCGATACCCACGCGCTTGAGCTCGGCCGCTGCGTGCGCCGCTTCCTGGTGGGCTTTCTGTGCTTGCGCGAAGGCGGATCGAATTGCAAAACCGATACCGACCAGCATGGCGGTTTCAATCACGACGACAACGGCGTGAACGAGGACGCGGCCGAAATTGTTACCGCCCGAATAGAGCGCCTGCGGCAGAAACGCGTCGAGGCTCAGATGGTGCCCGGCAATCAAGGCTGCCGCGACAACGAGCACGCTCCATTCGCAGAATCCGGACAGCATCGCCAGTACTGCAAAATAATAGAAGTGAGTCTCGACCTGCCAGGGATGACCGCTGAGATCGTAGACGAGCAAGGACGTCTGCCCGACCAGCGCGATGGCGACCGCGAACGCAATCGTTTTCATCGGCCGCTTCATCAACATCGCAGCAATCGGAGCTGCCGCAAGTAACGCGGCTATTGCCGCGTTCGACCAGATCTGGCGGTTGAGCACCCAGGCAATCACGACGAGGATTGGAATGTGGACGATCGCAAGCGCGGTTAGTACGCGCGCTATCTTCGTCTGGAATGTTTCGAGGCTTATCATGAAGGCTCTCCAGCGGCGGCGGCCGCCGGCAAACAAGCCGCGAGCGCAACCGGGTCGACAACGAGCCAGGCGCGCCCATCGAGCATCCGGTCCGGATATTTGACGTCGTCGGGAATGACGACCGCGATGAAAGGAAAACCGCCGAAGCGGACAAAACGGCCGCCACCCTCAACGGCTTGCGACAGTGTCGCCTCTGCCGTTGTCCAAGGCGCAAAAATAACGGCGACACCCTGGGTTGGATCGCGCGGTGTTAGTTCGGTTCGCGCAACCGCATACAGCGCGCCCAACGAAAGGCACGTCAGCAGCCCGCCATCGATGATGTTGCGTAATAAAGAGGAGGGTCGACTCAAACCAGTTTCCGAATTCCCAGAAAGTACCGGCGGAAACCGTATATGGGCTGTGGTTAATAGATCGCTTTAATGTGCCTTAAGTTGCTGGTTCTAACAACCCAAGGCATGTGCCGCGTCTCCGGCACGCGCTTAACGCGCGCATTATTGCAATCAGCTCGGCTGACCCTGCTCGACGGGCTGAATCTGCGCCATCTTCTGGCGGTACAGCGCGACGAAATCGATCGGCTCAAGCAGCAGCGGCGGGAAGCCGCCGTTGCGCACGGTGGTGGCGACGATCTCGCGCGCGAAGGGAAACAGAAGGCGCGGGCATTCGATCAGCACCACGGCGCTCATGCTCTCTTGCGGAATGTTGCGGATGCGGAAGATGCCGGCATATTCCAGCTCGAAGTGAAACAGCAGCTTGGGTCCGAGTTCGGCCTTGCCCTCGAGCTTGATCACGACCTCGATGTCGGTCTCGGCGCCTTCGATGGGGTTGGCGCCGACATTGACCTGGATGGAGATCTGCGGCTGTTCGTTGGTGTTCAACGACTGGGGCGCGTTCGGATTCTCGAACGAGAAGTCCTTGATGTACTGCCCCACCACTTGAAGCTGCGGTTGAACTTCTTCGGTGGTGCCGCCATTGGTCGTCGACATGAACTCTCCTACCCGGTCTTTTAGGTGGCGCTGGCTAACATGGCAGTCCGGGAGGAACAACCATTACAGCCTGCCGTCGTTACCGCGATGATCGGGGAGTTCCTTGTCAGGCACGCGTTGCCACTGTTCGGGCTCGAGGTCGACAATCCCGTCCGAGCGGCGGGGCGGCTGAGCGGCCCCAAATGCTCCCGCGAGCGCACGCCGGAGCGGCGCAATCAGCAGCAAAACACCCAGCGCGTCGGTGATAAACCCCGGGATTAGCAGCAGAATCCCGGCAAAAAGGGTGGCTACGCCGTCGCCGTCGGCCTGTACGGCAGTAAAACTGCCTTGATTCAGTCCTTGATTCATGGCCGTCCGGACCCGCGCGATGTGATTGCCGCCGGCGTGACGGAGGATGAGACCCCCGGTCAGGGAGGTCGCCAGCATCAGCCCGAGCGCCCACCCGAAGCCGATTGCCGCCGCCACAGCGATGAACACCGCCAATTCGGCGATGGGCAGCGCTAAAATCGCTAAAAGTAGCCATTTTGCCACATTCATAAGCACTTCTCTCGATCCAATATCCTGCCAATATGTTGGCGTTAGCGGCCTGATCGTCTAAGCTTGGACGGTGAGGCACGATTGCGCCGAGATGCTGGCGCAAGGCCTATGGAACGGCACGGCCACCAACATAGATAGGAAGGGTGGATCGGGCCGCACCGCCGTTCAGCGGTCGGAAGCGCCAAACGCCAATCTGCCGCACTCGTAGCCGAAAGCATGCAAGACGTGTTCGACATCTACACCATCATATTCCTCGCCCTCGCAGTGTTCATTTTCCTGCGCCTGCGGAGCGTGCTTGGCCAGCGTACCGGACGCGAGCGCCCGCCGTACGATCCTTACGGTGCACGTGAGCCTGTGCGGCCCGCGACGGAAAACGTCGTCGCCTTGCCGAGTCGGAAACCGGAGGCTGCGGTGCAAACACCGGCCGCTCCGGTCGAGCCCGCTGAGCGTTGGAAGGGCGTCGCCGAACCCGGCTCCGCGGTCGCGACCGGGCTCGATGCCATTCTTGCCGCCGCGCCGGATTTCGATGCCAAGCACTTCCTCACCGGCGCCCGCGCCGCCTACGAGATGATCGTCAACGCATATGCCGAGGGCGACCGCCGCACCTTGC
Source organism: Pseudolabrys sp. (assembly GCA_036500165.1). Classification (GTDB taxonomy): domain Bacteria; phylum Pseudomonadota; class Alphaproteobacteria; order Rhizobiales; family Xanthobacteraceae; genus Pseudolabrys. Next base: position 6,390 of record DASYCM010000038.1, on the reverse strand, counting down.
GCAATTTGCTGTCGCGCGAAGTCAATGACGGCTTCGAGGCCGCTATCAATGATCGCGAGAAGCGCGGCGATACGGTCGAGAGCCGTTTCGTCTCCATCGACAACGCCGAAATTACCGCCGCGGAAGTACGCAGCCGCAATCTCCAGATGACGGTGCGCTTCCAGTCCAAACTTGTCTCGGTGACGCGAGACAAAGCCGGCACCGTCATCGACGGCAATGCCGAGAAGGTGACCGACGTCACCGATGTCTGGACCTTCGCGCGCGATGTGTCGTCACGCGATCCGAACTGGAAACTGGTGGCCACCGAAGCCGGGCAATAGCTGATGGCGGGGCGGGGGCTCTCACAATCTCTGATCTGTGGCGCGCTGGCGATTTCTCTTGGAATTGTCCTTGGTGCGACGTCGGCTTCTCCCGCTCTGGCGAAGCACGGCAAACATGGCGCGAAGCACAGCGCCAAAAACGGTGCGATCAAACTGCAGAGCGCCAAGGTCGAAAATCTCGACTTCGCGTCGATGCCCGGCTGGAAAGAAGACGACCATGCCGCGGCTTACGAAGCCTTCCTGAAAAGCTGCACGGCAATCCTGCGCGGATCCAAACAGATGCGCGCGGGGCGGCCGGTCTATGGCGGGCTGTTCAATGTGTGCGAGCGTACGAAAACGGCGGGCAAGCTCGACCGCGACCAGGCACGCGCTTTCTTTGAAGCGAATTTCAAGCCGGTGCGCTTGGCGCAAGGCGGACAGACGGACGGCTTCTTTACGGGCTATTACGAGACCGAGTTTGATGGCTCGCGCGTCGCCACTCCCGAATACAATGTGCCGATCTACACAGCTCCAGCCGCGACGATCAAACGCAAGCAAGGCAAGGTCTTCGCCAATCTGGACCGCGCGCAGATCGAGGACGGCGCTCTCAACGGCAAGAAGCTCGAAATCTGCTATGTGAAAAGCCCGATCGATGCTTTCTTTGCGCAGATCCAGGGATCGGCGCGCGTCAAGCTTGCTTCGGGCGACGAGCTGCGGCTCAACTACATTGCCAGCAACGGGCAACGCTACTCGCCCGTCGGCAAATTCCTGATCGACCGCGGCATCATCACCAAAGATGACATGTCTATGGACCGCATCCGCGACTGGATGCTGGCGAATCCGGAAGAAGGCAAGGAGTTGCGGCGCAAGAATCGCTCCTTCGTGTTCTTCCAGGAAACAACACTCAAATCCAACGACGAATGTATCGGCGGGCAAGGGGTGCCTTTGACGCCGGGCCGGTCCGTCGCCGTCGATAAAAAGCTTCATGTCTACGGCACGCCGGTCTGGATCGACGCCGAGCTGCCGATCGAAAGTGAAAAACCGGAAACGAAATTCCAGCGCCTGATGGTGGCGCAGGATACCGGCTCGGCGATCATTGGACCGGCCCGCGCCGACATCTATTTTGGACATGGCGACGGGATCGCCAGCATCGCCGGACGCATCAAGCAGTTCGGCCGTTTCGTCATGCTGGTGCCGCGCAGCATCGAGCTGAAGGGCGACGAGCCGCTGGAAGTTCCCTTGCCTAAACCACGGCCGAAGAATCTTGTCGCTGAGGCGACGTCGCCGGCGAGCCCTTAGTCGTGAGCACGGACGGCAAGCGTCGGCGCGGTCTCACTTACGAAGATCGCGTGCTGTGGACGCATGTTGCCAGTTCGATCAAGCCGCTGCGCGCAAAGGCCAAGAACGTCGCCGATGAAAGCGACAGTGGCGACGTTGAAACGCCGAAGCCGCAGACTGCCAAGCCGCCGCCCAAACAACCGCCGAAGTTCAAGAAGCTTGCTTCTGTTACGCAAGCAACGGTGGCGCCGCCCGCCGTGGTGAAGCCCGCGCCGTCGCTCGAGCCGCTGACGCGGCGCATGAAGCAGCGTGTCGCCAAGGGCAAACACGCCATCGATGCCCGGCTCGATCTGCATGGCTTTACGCAAAGTGAGGCGCATTCGGTGCTGCTGCGCTTCCTGCACGCGGCGCGAGAGCGCGATGCGCGGCTGGTCCTCGTGATTACCGGTAAGGGCCGCGGCGGTGAGATGGGTGTGCTGCGGCGTCAAGTGCCGCAATGGCTACGCACCCCCGAATTGAGCGCCCTGGTGATCGGCTTCGAAGACGCCGCCATCGTGCACGGCGGCGAAGGCGCGCTCTATGTGCGGGTGCGGCGATAGCCGGCCAATTCCGGAATACCCGCAGCTTGGCCTTCAAGTATCCCATCCATCGCAGGGCGCGGCGAACTTGCGCGACGGCTGAGCCAGTGCGCGGCCATGACGGCCAGCAGCGCGACAACTGCGCCGCCGGCCAGATCGATGAAGTAATGCGAGCCGACGATCGGCGCCGCTGCAATCAAGCTGGCGTTGATGATGAGTGCGATCCAGCGGATCAAGGCCACTGTTCGTAACGCCCATATGAAGAGCAGGGCCGCAACCGTGTGAAAGCTCGGAAAGCTGATCAGGCCTTCTATGGCGCTGAGGTCCACCCAATAACGCGTGCCGGAACGCAGGGCTTCAAGCGTTGGCACCGGCGTGTACAGCGCCTCCGGAATTTTTGTGTAAACTGGCAAGCCGAGATCGAGATAGACCGTCGTGATCGACGGCGTAAATACCGAGATCGCGACCGTGACGGACAGACCGATGCCTGCGGCGAAAGTAAATTGCTGCAATCGGTGTGGCTGTTTTTTGAAAAACAACACCAGCGGCACAAGCACAAACTGCGGCATGAGTGTGAAGTAGGCCAGCATCGTCGCGTTGTAGAGCCAGGGCCGGCGCGAGAAGAAGCCGATGTAAGCCTGCCGGTCGATGCCGAGCGCGTTGTCGATCGATAACAGAGTGGCGTCCTGGAACGGAAAAGGGACGGCCGCGGCCGCATAACTGAGCAGTGTGCCGAACAACAGGATCAGCAGAACCTGCGTGAAGCCTTCGGCCAAGGCCTGCAGCCGGCGATCCGGCCGCACCGATGTGTAGAACCACCACGTTGCGCCGAGCACACTAAACGGAACGAGAAGAAGAGGACGACTAAGGGGATCGACGCGCAAACCGGTGAGCATGAAAGTAACAGCGGTCGACGCCGCCATGACGGCGATGAGAATCCAGATGTGTCGTGTGTAAGCATCGGTCGCGTGCGGCGCGTCGGTATGCTGAAGCCCCATGGGGGCCACGAGTAGGGCGTGTGCAATTAAATTTTTGCTACTCAATCATTTTGAATTATTCGCGTCGTGAATTATTTTCGTGTTCCAATGAACATGCGAGCGCTGTGCATACACTGCGCATAATGAGTGTTTATTAGCACCGGCAATTGCATGAAGTTCCATCACTTGCCGTTATCAGGCGATGCGCATGGTGCTCAGCAAGTGTGTGAGTTGATCGCCGCTCGTCACCGGCAACGAACATCGTTCGCCGACGCAGACGAACGCCGCGTTGGGCGCAGCAGCGATCTTGTCGCGCGCTGGATGCGTTACCGGCAGCGCGTTGGCGGTCGGTGCGCGCAACACGATGCGCTCGGTGAACGGCAGATTGAGCGCGGCTTTCACCAGCGCGTCGGACTCCAGACCCGTCACGACGATTTCCGCGCCGCGCAGGCGCAGGTCGAGTGCGTTGAGCAACGCGACATGCCCAAGCAGGTTTTGCGCAGATGCCGAGATGATCGTTTCCATCAGACGGTCGGCGCGGTCGCGCCATTTGTCGTCGCCTGATAACACCGCGAGCCGGACGAGATTCTGCGCCGCCACTGAATTGGGATTGGGTGTGGCGTCGTCCGCGGTCGAATGCGGTCGCAGCAGCAAATCGCCGGCGTCGTCAGCGCTCCAGTAATAGCCGCCGGTCTCGCGGTCGGTGTAATGCGCATCGAGCGCGCGCTGCCAGATCAGGGCTTGCTCAAGCAGTGCATGATCGCCGGTCGCCTCGTGCAAAGCGATGGCCGCGCGGATCATGGCGGCGAAATCCGACGCCAGCCCCGGAAACAGCAGCGTGCCGGCGCGGTACGAGTGTCCGAGACGATCGCCTTTGGTCATCGCCGTGGCGATGAAATCGAACGCGCGCCGCGCCATCGCGATCCAGGTAGGCTCGTCGAATACCACGCCGGCATTCACCAGCGCAGCAATCATCAGGCCGTTCCAGTCGGCCAGCACCTTGTCGTCGAGACCGGGCCGCACGCGCCCTGCCCGCGCATCGAGCAAAATGGTGCGCAACGCCGCCAGCCGTTCTTCGTCTGCAGGCGTACGCGGCGGCGCCTTGAGGCGGTTGAGAATGGTGTGGCCTTCGAAATTGCCCTCGTGCGTCACGTCGTAAAAGCGCGAGAAAAATCCGCCGGCCTCCGGGCCGATCAGTTCGACGATCTCGTTTTCCGACCAGACGTAGAACTTGCCCTCCTCGCCTTCCGAATCGGCGTCGAGCGAAGCGGCGAAGGCGCCGTCCGGCGTCGTCATCTCGCGGGCCAGCCATTCGACCGTTTCGCGCGCGCGGGTCTTGAACAATGCATTGCCATTGCGCTGCCAGGCAAGTGCGAGCAACTCCAGCAGCAGCGCGTTGTCGTAAAGCATCTTCTCGAAGTGCGGCACCAGCCAGCGCTCGTCGACCGAATAGCGCGAGAAGCCGCCGCCGAGATGATCGTAGATGCCGCCCTCGCACATGCGATCCAGCGTGTGCTCGACGGTCTCGAAGAACTTCACGTCGCCGCTGCGTATGCCGGCGCGCCACAGCATTTCCAGAATGAACGGCTGCGGAAATTTTGGCGCGCGGCGTAGGCCGCCGTTGATGGGATCGAACATATTGCCGACCTGCTTGGCCGCGCCGTCGAGTTCGGCAAGCCCGATCGTCACCTTGCCTTCCGGCCGCGCCTTGTCCGCGAGCCGCGCCAGCAATGCGGCGCGGTTCTGCTCGATCTTGTCCGGCTCTTCCTTGAACATGCGCGACACTTCACGAAGAATGTCCGTGAAGGCCGGGCGCCCGAACTTCGACACCGGCGGAAAATACGTGCCGCCCCACACCGGCTCGGCCGCCGGCGTGAGAAACATCGTCAGCGGCCAGCCGCCCTGCTCGCCGAGCAAGTGCAGCGCGTTCATGTAGATCTGGTCGATGTCGGGCCGCTCTTCGCGGTCCACTTTGATGTTGATGAACAGTTCGTTCATCACCCGCGCCGTCGCTTCATTCTCGAAGCTCTCGTGCGCCATGACATGGCACCAGTGACACGCCGCGTAACCGACCGACAATAGGATCGGCCGGTTCGAGCGCTTCGCCTCGGCCAGCGCGTCGGGTCCCCACTGCCACCAGTCCACCGGATTGTGCTGGTGCTGGAGCAGATAAGGCGAGGTCGCTTGAGCGAGACGATTGGTGTGCGTGCCGGACGATGTCATGGCGCGACACTAGCCGGAAACGGCCGCCGCGTCAGTTCCACGCCCGCCTGCGGTCAGGCGACGTCGGCATTTTCGGGACCGGCCAGGTCCGGCGGCATGGATGCGGCTTTTTTCAGCTTCACGGTGCGCGGCGCAGGGGTGAACTTAAGTCCCACCTCGACGTCGGAGCGCCACATGACCTCGCACCAGCGGCTGATCTTCGGCCCCAGCACAAGGAGAAATTGCTGTGGCGTGGTGTGCGGATCGTTGACGACCAGACGCGCGCCAAGCTCCGAGACGTCCTTGAGGCGGCAGGCGATTGGCTGGCTGACGCCGGTGGCGATGTGCGCGGTGCTTGTAATAGCGCGGCGTGCACGCGCCCGTTTGTCGTGGTGGTCCATGTCGATACTCAGTGCGCCGCCAGTGCTCCGTATAGCGGTGCAGACTTAACGATCGGTACCGTTGCTATGCGGAAAAGCCGACACTGCCGTTGAAGCAAAGCAATGCTTCGGCGGCGGACGAAGCATCCCGCTGCCTCGTTCGCTTAATTTAAGGGCATCAACGGAGGCACATCATGACGGACGGTAAGATTGAACGGTTACGCGTCGAGCCGGTCTCGACGTATCTGGAGCGCTACCGCAAAGGTAAAATGGCCACGCCCATCACCATCGCCAACGGGCTGGTGTTCCTGTCCGGTCTGCCGCCGTTCGATCCCGAGACCGGCGAGATCAAGCCGCGGACGTACCAGCAGCAATGCGAACTGGTGATGGCGCAACTCAAAGTGTGCCTGGAAGCTGCCGGCTCATCGATGACGCAAGTGCTCAAGTGCAATGTCTATTCGACGCCGGGCGAGACGCACTTCGCGACCTTCAACGCGGTCTATGACCGTTATTTCCCACAAGACGCGCCCTCGCGCATCTTCATGTTCATTCACTCGTGGCCGGGCCCGTTCGATCTCGAGATCGATTGCGTGGCGGCGGTGTAGCGCGCAGCGCAGCCCCTGCGGGATGACGAATGATCGCGGCAAGGTCCGGGTATGTTTCGAATTAAGCAGCG
>DASYCM010000037.1:0-10653 GCA_036500165.1 Pseudolabrys sp. | reverse complement strand
ACCACCGAGACCAATGCGGAGCAAACCTACAAACATCGCGCGCGGGACGCCGGAGAACTTGGCGGACTTGCGGCACTATCAGACTTCGACAAGCCTCGATGTCGCGAGGCGTCGAGGTCCGTGGGTCCCTCGGGGGCTCAGGCGTTCCGCGCGCCCTCGTTATTTTGAGGGAGCGCACTTCCTGCCCATGCGACGGCCTGCCCGGGGCCGATAAAGAATACGGGCGATGACGCATGTCTGCTTTAGTTCGCCGGCACGCCTGCAGCCTTGATTACGCCGCCCCAGACTTCGGTCTCGTGCGTAATGAAGGCCTTGGCCTCGGCCGGTGTGCTGCCGGCGCTGCGCAAATTGATCTTCTCGAAATGATCCTTCGCCTCCTGGCTATTGAGCACCTCGACGATCGCCTTGTTCAACTTGGCGACAATGGCGGGTGGCGTTTTTGGCGGCGCAGCGATGGCGTTCCAGGTGCCGGATTCGAAACCCTTGAGGCCGGCTTCGTCCAGCGTTGGAATGTCCGGCAAACTGTCGACGCGATGGGTGGTCGCCACCGCGAGAATGCGGGCGCGTCCGGCCTGGTGCAATTTGATCGCGGAAGCCAGTTCCATGAAGATCATGTCGACGTGGCTGGCGATCAGATCGTTAAGCGCCGGCGCGGTGCCTTTGTAAGGCACATGCACGAGTTTCGCGCCGGTCACGGTCTCGAACAGCGCCGCGGTGAGATGCGAGGTGGTGCCGATGCCTTGCGAGGCGTAGTTGACCTTGCCGGGATTGGCTTTGACGTAGGCAATGAATTCCTGTGGCGTCTTCGCCGGAAAATCGGGACGCACCATCAGCACGTTGGCGATCGAGGTCATGATCGTCACCGGCACGAAATCTTTCGGATCGATATTCATCTTCTTGTACAGCAGCGGATTGACGGTCAGTGGCGCCGGTTGTGCGGCGAGCAGCGTGTAGCCGTCCGGTTCGGACGAGAACACATATTCGGCGCCGATATTGCCGGCGGCGCCGGCGCGGTTTTCCACGATCACCGGCTGGCCGAGCTTGCGCGACAGGCCGTCGGCGACAATGCGCGCCACGGTGTCGACGCCGCCGCCAGCGGGCACGCAGACGATCAGCCGGATCGGCCGGTTAGGAAAGCTGGAAACATCTTGCGCGGAGGCGCCCGAAACAGAAAAAAGCGCTGAAACAAGCGCAAAAATAACAGCAAGAGCAGTGCGCACGAAAAGTCCTCCCTGCACCGCTCTTTCTGTGGCGGCTGTTTACGGCAAAGTCAGATTAAACACCCGCATGGCGTTGCCGCCAAGGATATTGCGCTTGGCCTTGTCGTCTATGAACGGCAGATCGTAGATGGTCGAGGGCAGGTCGAAGTCCCAGTGCGGGTAGTCCGACGAATACAGGAGCTGGGTTTCCGCCTTGATCATGCGGAAAGTCTGCTCCAGCGCCGCCATGTCGGTCATTTCCATCGGCTGCGACGAATAGAACATGTCGCGCATGTAGTCGCTCGGCAGCTTCTTGAGCGCCGGCGCCTCCGACGAGCGCATCATGTATTCGTTGTCGAGCCGCTGCATCATGAAGGGCAGCCAGGCCAGTCCGCTCTCGATCCACATGACCTTCAGCTTCGGAAAACGCTCCGGCAGCCCGTTCATGATCCAGTTGGTGAGGTGGACCATGTTGAAGAACACGAAACCGATGGCGTGCACAGAGATGAACTTGTTCATCATGCCCATCGCCTGGTCGTTCCAGTTGTAGCCGGCGTGGAACGCGAGCGGCAGGTTCATTTCCTCGAGCAGCGCGTAGGTTTTCATATAGGCGTTGTGCTGCACCGGGCGGTGCCGCGCGCTCGTCACCATGAAACCGGTGACGCCCTTGGCGCCGCCAAACTCCTTGACCATCCGGTACGACGCTTCCGGATCGTTGAACGGCAGATAGAGCATCGAGCGGATGCGCGGTTCGTGCGTCAGCACGCGTTCGATCAGCCAGCGGTTATAGGCGCGCGCCAACGCCACTTCGACCTCGACCTGCGGATGCAGGCCGAGTTGCAGCATCGGCGAGGGAAACATCACCGCGACGTTGATGCCCATGGCATCCATCCATCGCTTGGTCAGCGTGATGTCGCGGTGCTTGCCGCCTTCGGCTTTTTCGATCTTGCGGAGCGGATAGCGCGTGACGCGGCCGCCCATGTCCTGATAGCCGACGCCGCCCGGCATGACGCCGTTGCCCTTGGCGCCGCTCTGACTCGCGCTCATCGCGAGTTGCTGGAGAACCGGATCCTCCATGTATTCGAGAATCTCGTGAAACGACTCGAGTTCGTAGTGATGCGAGTCGACGTCGATAATCGGGAAGTTCTTGTAGCCGCGCTCTTCGGCCTGCTTGGAGGCATGTGCGAGCAGCTTTGAGGTGTCGAACTCTTCGACCGCCATCTTGCGAAAGTCGGAGAGGGGAAGGTCGAGACTCATCAATGTTTCCCCGACCAGGCCTGCCACATGCCGAGCTCAAACACTTGAAGGTTTACGGCCTTCATCATCGCGCTCACGGTCACCATGACTTCGGTGGCGGTAGCGTCGTCCGGGCCGAAAGCGGACATAGGGCCATCACGCTCGACGCGCTCTGTGTAGAGCTTTACAGCGGTCGCCAGCATGCTTTGAATCTCGGCGTCGCTTAAGTGCGCCTCGGCGCGCGCAATTTCAGTCTGTAACGACATAGACATCCTCCCCGCGTTTCACGACCTCGAAGCTTTTGAGCTTCAATTTACGGTCGGCGGCGCATTCGCCTGTTTTTAGGTCGTATTCGTAACCGTGCCATGGGCAGACGAAGTGCATCTTGTCCTTGGAGAACTTCTGGCCGCTCCAGGTCTTATCGGTAGCGATCACGTCCTCGACCTTGTGCATCATCACGCCCTCGCAGGCAGGTCCCCCCTGGTGCACGCACAGATTTTCGTAGGCGTAGAATTTTCCCTGCCAGTGAAACACGCCAATCTCCATGCCCTCATGCGCGACGATGCGGCGCTCGCCGTCGGGAAATTGCGCGATCTTGGCGATGTGAATTTCCGGCATGAGAGGGGTCCGTGGTCGAATGAGTCCCCAATGATAGTGGCGGGACGCACAGATCGTATGGTACCTTACGATTATGAGTCAATCGGGGGAAGCCGTGCCGACGAATGCGAAGACACCGGACGACCTGGCGGACCTGTCGGCATCTAATGACACGCTGAGTTTCGGCTATCTGGCGCGCTATGCGCACCGCGCTTTCGTCAGGGCGCTGGCCGATGCACTCGAGCCGCACGGCCTGCTCACCACACAATGGTCCGTCCTGCGCGTTCTGTGGGACATTGAAGGTTTGACTCAGGTCGAACTCGCCGAGCGCATGCGCGTCGAAAAGGCGTCGCTGACCGATGTACTCGACGGCATGGAGCGGCGCGGCCTCATCATGCGGGCGCGCAACGAGAAAGACCGGCGCAAGATCAACATCACATTGACGGCGCAGGGCCGTAAGCTAAAGGCCGGACTGCTGCCGCACGCGCTGAAGATCAATCGCAAGGCGACGCGCGGGATGAACGATGCGGAGGCATCGGAATTGCGGCGGCTACTCGCCAAACTGATACAGAACCTCGAAAGCTGAGGGATCGTCCTTCGCATTTTCTGAAGTCAGGGTTGCGTCAATGCGCATTGCGACGGCGCGCCGCCGCGCGCATCGTCGCTGACCCAACGAGGGCGTGCCAACAGGACTTGCCGGTGACAACCCTTTTTATTCTCAGTGTGACGGCCGCGGCTTTTCTGTTGGCTGGCTTCGTCAAGGGCGCTATCGGTCTCGGCCTGCCAACGGTTGCGATCGGTCTGCTCGGTATTGTGATGACGCCGTCAGAGGCGGCCGCGATTCTGGTTTTGCCGTCGCTGGTGACGAATGTCTGGCAACTCGTGACCGGCGGCGATGTGCTGCTGCTGACGCGCCGGCTGTGGCCGATGCTACTCGGCGTTTGCGTGGGTACTTTTGTCGGCGCGCTGACATTGCCTGTGAACATTCCGGACGCCAGCACCTGGCTCGGTATCGCTCTTATTATTTATGCGTCGCTCTGTCTGGCGAAGGTTCAGTTCAAGGTGCCGCCGCAGTCCGAAACCTGGCTCGGCCTTATCGTCGGCGTGTTGACGGGTGTCGCGACGGTCGCGACTGGCGTCTTCGTCATTCCCGGTGTGCCCTACATCACTGCCATGGACTTCGACCGCAACAGGATGGTTCAGGCGCTCGGTCTGTCCTTCACGGTGTCGACCATCGCTCTCGCGGCGGCGCTCGGATACCAAGGGTATCTGGAGTCGTCGATTGCGTGGCCCGCGCTGCTCGCACTTGGTGTCGCGCTCGTTGGCATGTGGTTCGGGCAGATTGTCCGCAACAAGGTGAAGGCCGAGACCTTCCGGCTATGCTTTTTCCTTGGGCTGCTTGCGCTTGGTCTGCATCTGGCGTCACGCGCTTTGCTGTGATCGACTAGGCGCGGTCATTCAAACGGATTGCGCCCCAGAGGATCAAGCACATGAAGATTGTCGATCTTACCCATGTCATGAACGTGCATACGCCCGGCTGGGTCGGCTACGCCGGCAACAAGATGTATTACGCGCAGAATCTGCAGACGGTGCGTATCGTGGCGCAGCGTATCGATACCGCGCTGCATGTCGGCACGCATTTCGACGGCGCGATGCACGCGACCGACAACCGTAAGGGCGACATGGCGCACCTGCCGCTGGACTACCTGATGAACCGTGGCGTGGTAGTCGACATCTCAAAGCACATGCACGACTGGGCCGTGATCACGCCGGAAATGATCGAATCGGCCGGAGCCGATATCCGCGAGGGCGACATCCTCATCCTGCATACCGGCTGGCATAAGCACTACGAGGGTCAGCCGCAGCAGGATTTGGTGAAGTATTTTTGCTACCACCCCGGTCCGAACCTCGACACGCTGCACTGGATGCTGAAGAAGAAGATCAAATGGTGGGGCATGGACACCGGTTCTTGCGACCACGCCATGAACACCTCGATCCGCACTATGCGGCCGGACCTCGCCGAGGAGTTCACCAAGAAGCACGGCAAGACGCCGGGCGAGTTCTTCGGCACCTTTCACTACACGCACAAGAAGTCCGGCCGCCAGGTGTCCGCGGACGTCTTCCCGTTTCACAATTGGGCCTTCCAGGAAGGCTTGCTGCATGCCGAGAACATCGGCGGCGATATCGAGCTGATGCTAGGCAAGCGTTGCATCATCGGCGCCTTCCCATGGCGTTACGAAGGTCTCGAAGGCTGCCCGTGCCGCATTGTCTGCTTCGTCGACGCAGGCGAGTCGGTTGAAGCGATGGGCGACGCCGCGAAAGCGATCTTGCGGAGTTAGGCCCGCTCCAGCCGCGGATCCGGCCGGTTGTTCTGCAACGTGAATTGAATCGCCTCGCGCAGCACGCCGTATTTCTCTCTCGGCCACTGCGCGACTCGAATATCGGCGAGCAATTTCGCCGACTTACCGAAGACCACAATACGGTCGCCGACGCCGATGGCTTCTTCCAGTTGGTGTGTGATCAGGATCGCGGTTGAGCCGCATTCACGCGCCAAAGCGAGAAAGGTTTCGCGAAGTTCCGCTGCCGTCACTTCGTCGAGGTGACCGAAGGCTTCGTCGGCCAATAGAATGTCCGGCTGCACCACGAAGGCGCGCGCAATGGCGACGCGCTGGCGCATGCCGCCGGACAATTCATGCGGATAGGCGTCGATGAAATTGCCCAGGCCAAGGCGTTTCAGCCATGTCATGGCGCGTTCGCGCTGCTCATTTTCAGGCAGGCCGATCAATTCCAGCGGCAGCTTGGCATTGTCGATGGCCGAGCGCCACGGCAGCAGCCGGTCTTGCTGAAATACAGTGGCGATCTTGCCCCGAAAATAATCGAAATCGCCATGCGGGCTCTTGTCGCCGATGCGCAGCGTACCTTCGCTCGGTGGCTCCAGTCCGATCATCATGTCGAAGAAAGTAGACTTGCCGCAGCCGGTCTGGCCGACAATCGCGACGACTTCCTTGGGCGCGATGGTGAGATCAAGCCGGTCGATGGCGACGACGGCTTGTCCGGACGTGGCTTGCCAGAAAACCTTGCGCAGGTTGCGCGCCTCGATGGGCGGCGGGTTTTTTCTTGCCGTGACGTTCACGTGCGCCACCGCAGCAGCCGATGTTCGACGCGTGCGACGACCGCTTCCAGTATGAACAGCAGCGCCACCAGCACGATGGTCCAGGCGAATACGTCGGCGACTGAGAACAATTCCTGCGCCACAGACAATTGATGACCGATGCCAGTCACCGCGCCGACCAGTTCGGCGATGGTAACGACACGGATGGCGAGGCTGATGTTCACCTTCCAGCTTGTGAATATGGTCGGGACGATGGCCGGCAGCATCAGCTTGACGAAGAACTGCAACGATGTCGGCCGGAACGACTGCATCATATGCCGTAATTCACGCGGCACGCTGCGCATGGCATCCAAAGTATCGATCAGGAACACGGGCCCGCACACCACGACCAGCACGAAGCCGATGCGGAATTCGACGCCGGGAAACCACAGCACCGCGAACAATATCCACGATACCACGGGTACCGCCATGAACAGGCGAATGATCGGGTGCAGGTATTTGTCGAGCGAGGCGGAGCGATACATCGCCATCGCCAGCGCGAGGCCGAGTACAAAGGAGGCAATCAATGCGCCAATGACGCGCGCCAGCGTAACGGCGATATCGATCCACGTGATGGTGGCAATGCTCTTGGCGATCTTGGCCAGGCCCGGAATGGCGAAGGGTGGAATCCCGAGCGTCGGCGCTAGGTAGGACAGCACCTCCCAGAAAACGCAGAAGGCTAGCAGCGAGACAATCGTATGCCGCGGAAAAGTGAAATTCCGGAACGGCTCCCGTAACTCGTCGTTCGACGCAGTCATAAAACGCGACCTGATGGACTGTTACGGCGCGTAGATAATCTTGTCGTCCGGCATCTTCTCGTAGAATCCGGCTTTCACCGCGCGCTCCATCATGTCGGTGATGGTTTTTTTGGTTGCAGGCTCCCAAGCCGGTTTGACGATCATCGAGAGCCGCTTGCTTTCGACCGCGGCGGTGAGAATGCCGGGCGGTAACTTGAGCGTTTCGTTGGCAATCTTGTCGGCTGCGGCGGTATCCTTTTGCATGACGTCGGCGACGTCCTGCAGCGCGGCAAGCAGCATCTTCGGTGCGTTAGGGTTCTTGGCGATGGCGTCGGCGCGCATGGCCGGCACGATTTCCCAGCCATCCGTGCCGGTGATTTCCTTCCAGCCGGTGGCGCCATTGAAAATCGGCTTCCAGTCCGGATTCTGCTTGGCGATGATGCTGGCCAGCGGCTCGATCACCAGGGCCGCATCGACGCGACTTGCTTCAAGCTGCGCGCGCGCCACGGCGAAGTTGGCGTTGACTACAGTGATGTCCTTGCCGAGATCGAGGCCCTTGGCATTGGCGTAAATCTTGACGACCTGGAACTGCGAGCCGCCCATGTCGGCGGCAAGCTGCTTGCCCTTGAGGTCCGCTAGCGACTTGATCGCCGGGTCCTTGGCGAAGATCACCAGATCGGCGAGTGTGAATCCGGTGCCGATGATCCGTAGCGGCACGCCTTCCTGATAGAGCTTCTGGAAGATCGTCGGGCCGCCGATCAGCACGTCGGTCTCGCCGGTGGCGAAAGCCGCATAGAACGCGGAGATCGAGGGATAGGCGTGAATCTCAAGCTCGAAGCCGTGCTTGGCGTCGATACCCTTGGCCTTCATCACGTTCCAGACCAGCGGATTGAACACCGGCAGCGTTAAACTGGAAACTTTGATAACGGGTTTTTGCTGCGCCTGCGAAGTTGAAGCAATAGCAGTGACGGCAAACGCGAGCGCAGCGACGAACGCGGCCAAACCGCGCCGAGACAGTTTCGACATCACACTTCCCCCTGAATTTTCGATGCGGTCGTTGCCGCCATGAATATTCTTGCTTCGGAACAAGCCATCGGGCCTCATCCGAAGAGGTGGTGCAATTGATCTTCCTGCCATGACTTTACTCTGCTTTCATATGTGTGCAAATAATTGCGCTCGCTTTGTTGGAGTACGAGATGCCGCATACTGCCGCGCGGGATGGTACTCGGTTGTACTACGAGGAGGCGGGCCAAGGCGCCGGCCGAGGGACGCCGGTCGTCTTCATTCATGAATATGCCGGCGACTATCGTACCTGGGAGCCGCAGATGCGGCATTTCTCGCGCTCCCATCGCTGCATCACCTACAGCCAGCGCGGTTATCTGCCGTCGGATGTGCCGGAAGACGGCGCCAAATACAGCCAGGACATCGCGCGCGACGATGTGATCGCCGTCATGGATGCGCTCAAAATCGACAAGGCACATGTCGTCGGTCACTCGATGGGCGCGGCGACTGCGCTGCATGTCGGTATTCACTACGCCAAACGCTGTATTTCGGTTGTGGCTGCAGGGTGCGGTTACGGCTCAAGCCCCGATCGGAATTTGGTCGAAGAGGCCCGCGCGCAATCGCGCGAAACCGGCAAGATGTTTGCCGAAAAGGGCATCGAGGCCATGGCGCCGATTTATGCTGACGGGGCCACGCGCCAGACCCATAAGAACAAGGACCCGCGCGGCTTTGCCGAGTTCGCCAAAATGCTGGGTGAGCATTCCGCTACCGGACACGCGCTGACGATGCTGCATCTGCAGGCCAAACGTCCGACCTTGTTGGATATGGAGGCGGAGCTGAAGAAGTTTTCGCCCCCGCTGTTGATCATTGTCGGCGACGAAGACGGCTGGTGCCTCGACGCCAGCATCTTCCTTAAGCGCACTGCGCCGACCGCCGGCCTGCTGGTCATCCCGCGCTCCGGCCACACCATCACCAGCGAGGAGCCGGCCGCGTTCAACGCCGCGCTCGCCAATTTTTTTGCTAACGCTGAGTCCGGCAGTTGGATGTCGCATAGACCCAGGTAGCTCGAAGAGGAGAGTGCAATGGATCTCAAGCTCAAAGGTAAAACCGCGGCGGTTACCGGCGGCAGTGAAGGCATCGGCAAAGGCATCGCGCTCGCATTGGCCAAAGAAGGCGTCGACGTCGCAATCTGTGCGCGGCGCATGGAGCCGCTGGAAGCGGCAGCCAAGGAAATCGCCGGCACGACCGGCCGCAAGATCGTTCCGATCACTGCCGATCTGCGCAAGGACGCCGAGGCCAAAAACTTCATTGAGCAGGCGCACAAGGCGCTGGGTCGCATCGACATTATGGTCAACAATGCTGGCTCCGCCGCCGGCGGCGTCATAGAGCATCTCACCGAGGACGACTGGGAGAAGGGCCTCCAGCTCAAGTTCATGGGCTATGTGCGCTGCCTGCGTTACGTGCTGCCACTGATGGTCAAACAAGGCGGCGGCCGTGTCGTGAACCTGATCGGCAATGATGGCGTGAAGCCGTCCTATTGGGAGATCTGCCCCGGCGCGGCGAATGCCGCCGGCCAGAACCTGACGGTGTCGCTCGCCGGCCAATATGGCCGCGACAACATCTCGTTCGTTGCCGTCAATCCGGGCCCCGTTCGGACCGAACGCTGGGCCGGGCTGGTCGACGCCATGGCGCGCGACATGAAAATTCCGCGTGAACAGGCCAACAAGCTGGCACCGGCCTCGATTCCGATGGGCCGCATTGCCGAGGTCGAAGAAGTCGCCAATCTTGTCGTCATGCTGGCGTCGCCGATGATGGAAATGGTCAACGGCACCATGATCGAAGTCGACGGCGGTCAGGATAAGGCATTGATGGACCGCTTCCGCGATAGGCCCAAAGGCTAAAAAACACGCGCAAATGCCGCATCCCTGAGCAGGGCAGATGCTTGACAAGCTTGGGCGCGGAGACGGACTATTTGTGTACAAACAAGTTCGCCGTACCGGAGGCGACGAAAACGTGCAGGAGAGTTTGACAATCACGGACCCGCGCTGAAGAACTGCGGTCAACCGCTTCCAGGGGAGTTTTAGTCATGAGCACTAGGCATCTCTATCTCGCGCTGGCCGTCGTTGTCGGTCTGGCCACACAGTCTCAAGCTTTTGCGCAAGACACGATCAAGATCGGCGAGCTCAACAGCTACAAGACGCAGTCAGCCTTCCTAGATCCCTACAAGAAGGGCATGGATCTCGCGCTCGAAGAGATCAACGGCAAAGGCGGCGTGCTCGGCAAGAAGCTCGAACTGATCTCCCGCGACGACGGCACCAACCCGGGCGAAGCCGTGCGGGTCGCCGAAGAGCTGATCACCCGCGAAAACGTCTCGTTGATCGCCGGCACGTTCCTATCGCATATCGGTCTTGCGGTGACGAACTTCGCCGCGCAGAAGAAGGTGTTCTTCCTCGCCGCCGAGCCGCTCACCGACAAGATCACCTGGCAGAACGGTAACAAGTACACCTACCGCCTGCGCGCCACGACCTATATGCAGACGGCGATGCTGTTGCCGGCCGCGGTTGCCGCCAAGAAGAAGCGCTGGGCGCTGGTCTATCCGAATTTCGAATACGGCCAGTCGGCGGCGGAAAACTTCAAGGCGCTGCTGAAGAAGGCGCAGCCAGACGTGGAGTTCGTCACCGAGCAGGCGCCGCCGCTCGGCAAGATCGACGCCGGCGCCGTGGCGCAAGCC
>DASYCM010000036.1:0-1725 GCA_036500165.1 Pseudolabrys sp. | reverse complement strand
ATAGACTAATTCCGGCTTTGCGAGCCCCGGGGATACCTTCTTCAGGCCTCTACTGCGGTTTGTATTCTTCCTTCCGGGTGTTGGCGATCTTGACCAATGTCTCGGCCGATTTCCGATCCTCGACGAGGAAGGCGGCGAAGCCTTCCGGCGTGGTCGGCGCCGACACGACGGATTGGCTGTCGAGGAACTTGTTGAACTCAGGGTCCTTGAACACAACGCCGAAATCGGCCGAGAGCTTGTCGACGATGGCCTTCGGCGTGCCCTTGGGTGCGGCGAGGCCCCACCAGCCTTGTCCCGGATAACCGCCGAACCCGACTTCCTTGAACGTCGGTACGTTCGGCATCAACGGCGAGCGCTTGTCGGCGGAAACCGCCAGCGCTTTTACTTTGCCGGCGTCGATCATGCCCATGAAGTTGCCGACGCCGAAGCGTGTCACCTGCACCTGATTGCCGGCCAGCGCCTGCGCCGCCGGACCGCCGCCTTTATAAGGCACGCCGACGATGTGCACGTTCCACTGGTTATTGAGCCAGAGCCTGAACAGGTCGGGATAGGAGCCGTCGCCGAGCGTCGCGTAATTCAGTCCGTCGGGCTTGGCCTGCGCGAGCTTCTTCAATTCATCGACCGAATTGACGCCGAGCTCGCTCGACACGAACAGGCCTTCCGTCAGAAAGAACAGCCGCGCAACAGGCGTGAGATCTTCAGGCGTGTAAGGCAGCTTGTCGAACAGCAACGGATTGAACGACATGGTGCTGTGATAGATGACGCAGAGTGTGTAGCCGTCCGGAGTCGCTTGCGCGCAGGTCTGTGCGGCAAGAATGCCAGAGGCGCCGCCGCGATTCTCGATGATCAGCGGCTGGCCGAGCTTCGTCTGCAATTCGGCGCCAGCCTTGCGCATGATGACGTCGGTGACGCTGCCGGCGGCGATCGACACAATGAGCCGGATCGGATGATCCGGATAAGTTTGCGCTTGCGCGGCACTCGCGGCGCAAACGAGCAACAGGCCGGCTACGGCCCCGACAATCCTCTGCATGACGTTTCCTTCCCCATTTGATTTTTTCTTTGTCGTCTAATTTTTAAAGCTTGCCGTCGAAAGCGTCGGTCGCGAACTTGTCGATCATGGCGTAGCATTGCCGCGCCGCGCCCGGATCGAATCGCGCGATACCGGGAATGTTGGATTCTTCTTCCGTGAACGAATGCAGCAGGTGGCCGAAAACCGTCATCTGCCACTTGACGCCGGACGCTTCCATTTCGGCTTCGAAGGTGTCGCGGTCGGCTTTCGGCACCGCCGGATCGGCCGCACCGTGCATGACGCAGATCGCGGCTTTGATGTCGCCCTTCTTGGACGGCATCGATGTTTTCAGGTCGCCGTGCAGGCAGATGACGGCTTTGATGTCCGCGCCGGTACGCGCCAGTTCCAGCACGTTTCCGCCGCCGAAACAGAATCCGGCGGCCGCCTGTCTGCTCAGGTCGCCAATGCCGCGCTTTTCGCTTTCCTTGCGCAGTGTTTCGAGCGCGGCGGTGATGCGGCGGCGGCGTTCCGGCGCGTCGGCGCGCAAACCATTGGCGAGTTCGGCCGCTTCTGGAGGGCCTTTGGAAACCCTGCCGGCGCCGTACATGTCAGCGACGAAGGCGACATACTTGCTGCCGGCCATCGTCTTGACGCGTTCGATGCAGTGCTCGCTGACGCCCAGCCAGTTCGGCGAGACCAGCAGAAGCGGACGCTTG
>DASYCM010000035.1:0-25996 GCA_036500165.1 Pseudolabrys sp. | reverse complement strand
TGGCGCTGTCGAAGATTTACGCTTCGGTCGCAGGCGCCATTCGTGAATTCGCACTATCTTATGTGCTCAATTTGCTGTGGCGGCCGGTGCTGTTTATTGCGGTAGTCAGCATCATCGCGGTTGCTTTTGCGCATTCGTCAGCGATCATGGCGACGCTGGTATTTAGCTTCGTTTCAGTCGTGATCGTGGTCCTGCAATTCAGGGGTCTGACGCAACACTTCCCGAACCTCGCCGGCCGGCTACCGGCCGACCGCCGCCATGTGCTGCAATGGCGGAGTGCCAGTGCGCCACTTCTGATTCTTGCGGCTTTCAGTACGTTCATCAACGACCTCAACATGGCGCTGCTCGGCTCCATCATTTCGAAGCCGGATCTCGCCGTGTTCGGTGTTTGCCTCAAGCTTGCGTTGATCGTCGAATACGCCGTCTCGCTGATCCACGAATTAGCGGCTCCCGATATCTCCGATGCGCTGGCGCGCAAGCAGTCTTCGACGGTCGATATCGCGGTAGCACGCGTCAATGTGATGGCCGTGATCGCAACGTCGGCGTCGGTTGTCGGCGTGGTCTTGTTCGGTCATCTTGTGCTGTCGATGTTCGGTCCGGACTTTGTCCGAGCTTTCCCAATTCTTTTGATGCTCGTGATCAGCCAATTGATCCGCGCGGTCTTCGGTCCGTCGATGCTGACGTTGATCTCGGCTGGCGCGCAGAAGAGCGTCGTCATCGTATTCTCCGTCGCTATCGTCGGCTTTGCCATCGGCAATTTGGTGCTGGTGCCGATGTTTGGCCTTGTCGGTGCCGGTGCCGCGTTCATTCTGATGACCGCGTACTGGACCGCGTCGCTGGCGATCGTTGCCAAGCGCAAGGTCGGCTTACGGCTCGACATCGCCGCTTCATTCAAGATTCTGCGTGAGGGCCCCATCACCCTCAAAACTCTTATCGGGGGCGCGGGGGCGCGCCACCGGAACTAAGGTGATAGATATGATGACGACCACCAGAACGGTGCCAACGATCAGCGTCGTGATCCCGTGTTATAACGGCGGCAAGTTTCTCGATCTGCCGTTGAACTCGCTGGCGCGGCAAACCTTCAAGGATTTCGAGGTCGTCATCATCAATGACGGCTCTACCGATCAGGCCACCAAGGACAGACTGGCGGCGCTCGATCCATCGATCCGGGTCGTCCATCAGGTGAACAAGGGTCTGTCGGCGGCGCGCAACACGGGGTTCCGCGAGGCGCAGGCCGATCTGGTTCTGGCACTCGACAGCGACGACCAGCTTGAGCCGAGCTATCTCGAGGAAACACTGCAAGCGTTGCAGGCGAACCAGGATGCTGGCTTCGTCGTCACCCACATCCGGCAGGTTGGTGCCGCGCAGGCTATCGAAAAGCGCTACGTCAACGCCTTCGACGTCCTGTTCAAGAACGTCACCGGCTACAGCATGCTGATGCGCAAGTCCGCCTGGCAGGCCGCCGGCGGGTATGACGAAACCATGCGTGACGGCTATGAGGACTGGGAGTTCAACCTCCGCCTCATCAGTGCCGGTATTAAAGGCATCGAAATCGCCAAGCCGCTGTTTGTCTACACCGTCAGCGCGCAGGGCATGCTGATGAGCCATTCTTCGCAGCGTCATGCCGGCTTGTGGCGCCGCATTCGCGATAAGCATCACGATCTCTATCGTCTACCGAAGCTGCTGAGCCTGTATTGGCAGAATCGCAACGCGCGCAGCGAGATTTCACCATTCTCGACCTTCGCCGCGCTGTTGCTCACCAGCGTCCTGCCGGACAAATGGTACAGCGCCATTATCCATTCGATGCGCAGCCAACGGCATCGCGCGAACTGCGCCGCGGTGCCCAAGGCTGAAACGCCGATGCCGCGCCCGAGTGCGGTCAGCGGCAGCTAGGCAACGTTTAAAGTGAAAGGTGTCAGGCGGCTCTTGGAGCCGCTTTCGCCGTTGCGGCAAATTTCGTATTTGCGGCGGCTAGGCCCCAGACCATGCCGAGCAGCAGGAAGAAGTGCCGCCAGTGGTCGGTATCGATGATGAAGCCTTCGGCGATCTCGCCAACGAACGTCGCGTAGGTCACGATCATATAGGTCTGCCACGGCGAGCGGATAAAGATCGTGCGCAGGCCAACCCACAGGGTTGTCAGCAGTAGCAACACGTAAGACACGCCGCCGAACCAGCCCGAAATCATGAATACGTTCAGATAGACGTTGTGAGGTTGCAGGCCGTGGATGCGGGAGAATTCCTCGGGCCCCAGGCCGCCGGGGTAGTCAAAAATGTTCTGCACGGCGATCTCTTGAAGCACGAAGCGGCCGCCTTGGCCGACGTCATAGCTTTGTAGAAGTTGCGCGCGCTCGAAAAAGAAGCCACCGATCGATGGGATCGAGAGCAGGATTACGAGCAGCACGGCGAGCAGCGCGATGCCGACGCCGGTCAGTGTTGCGATGCGCAACCGCAGGCCGTTGCTCGGCGCGACGAGGACGGAGAAAGCCAGCGTTACGGACGTCGAGACGGCGAAGTGAAACCACGCGCCGCGTGAGAAGCTGAGCAGCAGCCCCAGCAAAAGCGTACCGAGCAGGCCGAGATCGATCAGTGTAATTTTCTTCGTCATTATGCGCTCGACGATGACCAGCGTCGGCCAGATCAGAAACGGACCGAAAACGTTCGGATCCTTGAACATGCCAAGCGCGCGGCCGAACGGCGCGAAGATGTCCGAACCGGGGAACAGATGTAGGTAGCCTGCCGCGCCGCAGAATGCGGCGAATGTCGCCGTCGGAATGTAGGCGGCACGAGTCACATTGATGCGCGCCATCGTGTTGTTGGCGTAGACGCTGGCGAAGATCATTGCAGCGACCGCCATATAAAACAGCGTCACTGTCGACTGAACGGACTTTACGGCATCGTAGGAGTTGATCAGCGCGATCATGCCCGCGACGTTCCAGACCAGCAACAACGCTATCGGCAGCGTGAAGGTGCGCTCGAAACGCACGCCGCAAATCAGGCAGACGACCGCCAGGATGCCGACCATCGCGTCATTGGGCGATGGCTCAATGAACGCGACAGAGCTGCCAAGCGTTGCGAGATAGAGAACGGCCAGCAGCAAGCGTTCACGGAACGTCGGTGTCGCCGTCAAAGTAGCGACAAGGCCGGGTGCATCGAGGCGAGGCTTGGAGCGCCGTCTTGCCGGGGCGAGGACAGGCGTTGGCGCATAGGCCGGCGGGGCCGCGGCTGCGGCCAGCCGCGGCGCCATGTCGGCCGCGGTGATCAATAGGCGTTCTCGGTGTTGAGCAACGCGAAGGGCGTGCGTGCCACGATGTAAAGATCGTGCAGCACTGACCAGTTTTCGATGTAGTAGAGGTCATGCTCGACGCGCTGCTGGATCTTTTCGTGCGTGTCGGTTTCGCCGCGCCAGCCGTTGATCTGCGCCCAGCCTGTAATGCCCGGCTTGACGCGATGACGCGCGAAATAGCCATCGACGGCATCTGCATAGAGCTTGGCTTCAGCCTTGGCATTGACCGGATGCGGACGAGGCCCGACCAGCGACAGGTTGCCCTTGAAGATCACATTGAAGAGTTGCGGCAACTCGTCGATTGATGTCTTGCGGATGAAGCGGCCGACCTTGGTGACGCGTGGATCGTTCTTGGTGGCGAGCTTGTCGCCCTTCGCGTCGGCCATCTCGGTATACATCGACCGGAATTTGTAGACCTCGATCAATTCGTTGTTGAAGCCATGGCGCTTCTGCTTGAAGAAGACCGGGCCTTTGCTGTCGAACTTGATCATGATTGCGGTGATCAGCAGGATCGGCGACACGGCAATCAGCAACAGGCCGCCGATGGTTTTATCGAACAGCCATTTCATCACCACGTCCCAGTCGGCGATCGGGCGGTCGAACACGTCGATGACCGGCACCTTGCCGATGTACGAATAGGAGCGGGGGCGGAACTGAAGCTTGTTGGTGTGCGCGGCAAGCCGGATGTCGACCGGCAGCACCCAGAGCTTTTTCAGCATCTGCAGGATGCGGCCCTCGGCAGCGATCGGCAAGGAGAAGATCACTAGATCGACGCGCGTGCGGCGGCCAAATTCGACGAGGTCGTCGACAGTGCCCAGCTTGCGCTCGCCAGCAACTTCGGCCGCCGAACGATTGTCGCCGCGGTCGTCGAACAGGCCAATGATCTCGACGCCGGAATCTTTCTGCTTGCGCAGATCCTCGATGACGCGGGCACCCGGATCGCCGCCGCCGACAATGACGGTGCGGCGGGTGAGACGGCCTTCACGTGTCCACCTACGCACGAGGAGGAATAGGGCCTTGCGCGACAGGATCAGCGCAACGAGGCCGCAGACGTAAAACGTACCAAGCCAGACACGCGAGAACATGTCGCCGGCCTTGGCGAAGAACGAAGCGCCAATCGCGAGCATGAATACGACCGACCACGCCGAAGCGAGCCGCATGTACTGCTTCTCATAGCCGCGGAACGCCTGCACCTGGTAGATATCGGCGGTCTGGAATGCCAGCATTGCCAGCATAGCGATACCGAGCGCCGCGATCTGATAACGCAGGTAAAGGCCTTCGCCGGACGGCAAGTAGATCGCAAAGATCGCCATGCCAACCACGACGATCAGCGCAAATTCGGCCATGCGCACGGCGCCGGCAAGGACGATAGGCGATACCGGCCGCTGCAGCGGTTTATCGGCGACGGCGAGTGCCTCTGGTGACAACCCGCGAGGCTGCTGCGTCACGCCAGCCCCGGCTTTGAGCCGGTCGATGACGGCGGCGGCGCTGGCACCGGTCAGAGAGCGCGTGTCGATATCAGTCATGCTTAACGCAAACACACTGCCCGCGCCCCTGCGCGACGGTGAATTTGTCCCCTAAATTGAAGGGATATCTAACGGTAAGAAGGTCAAAGAATGCTTATCGGAAGCGCTTAAATACCGCCCGATTAGCGGTGCATTCCGATGCGGGCGAAGCCCGCCTCATAACCCGCGAGCACACCGTCCACCATGGCATCGAGCGAAAACGACGTCGCTACGCGGTTACTGATCGTCTTTGCGTTGGCAGTGGCAGTGGCAGGGTCGTCGAGCGCCAGCATGATCGAGGCGGCTAGCGCTTTCGGATTTTCCGGTGGAACCAGCGTGTTGGTTAACGATCCGTAAATTTCCGGAATGCCGCCCACATTCGTTGCTATCAGCGGCTTGGCGGAGGCAGCGGCTTCTAGCACGACGTAGGGTAGGGACTCGTTGCGTGAACACATCACCATGATGCGGCCAAGCGCCTGCGCCTGGCGTGCCGGCATCGCTGGCAGGATACGCACGGCCTTGCCGACACCGAGCCGCTCGGCCTGCGCAATTAACTTCGCGCCGTCTGGTCCGTGGCCGACCAGCGTTGCAGTGACATCGCGGCGATGGCTGCGGAGCAGCCCTATGGCATCGACCAGGATATCGACGCCTTTGATGTCACGAAGTTCGCCAATGTATATCAGGTCGGTCGCGTCCGGCGAAAGCGTTACGGGCTCGAATTCTTCCGGCGAAACACCGTTGAGCACGACACGAAGGCGGTCACCCGGGTTGCCGATCTTGCGGCGAAAAACACCGGCGCTATAGGCGCTTTCGAACAGGAACAAGTCGGTGCGCAGCATCAAAACCTGTTCGGCCGTGAGGTTCAGCCAGCCGCCGATGCTGTCACGATCATAGTGCAGGCTGCCGCCGTGTGGCGTGTAGACCCGCAGTGCGCGTTTCGCTGGCATCGCCAGCCGCCCATAGAGGCCGCCCTTGGCGCCATGACCGTGAACGACATCGGCGTCCGAACGCACGATGATTTTTGTCACCTGCATCAGGGCGCCGAGATCGGACGGGTTCGGATTACGTTTCATCGGCAGCCGCGAGATGCCAAGCGCAAGATGCGGCGCAATTTCGGCGAACTGGGTTTCGGTGCGGTCGCCGCCGGTACTACTGTCAGCAACGATGCCGACTCGGTGTCCGCGCGCTGCCTGCGCGCGCGACAGATCCAGCACGTGACGAAACAGTCCGCCCACGGGCGTGCGGAAAACGTGCAGGATGTTCAAGGGTGACATTGCCCAAAACCAGCGGAAATAATGGCGTTATTAGCCGCCTTGTTGGTTAACAAAACCTGAGGTCTGGAGAAATTTGGCCGGAATTAACGCCGTCGAAACCATAATAGTTTGTGATCCAGTTGCTGCCACAGTACGAGTGTTCGGAGTAGTGATGTTTTTCAGTCGCAAGTCCAAGACGGCCGATACGCCGGCTTCCGTCGCTGCTCCCGCCAGACCCGTCGTGGCGCCTGTCGTCGCGATAAACCCGATGACGGGAGAGCCCGATATCGTGGGTCTTGGGCGGGTTCTCTGGGCGAAAAAATCAATGATCGTCGGTTTCACGGTGATCGCAGCCGTGGGCGCTTTCGTTGTCGTTAATGCCATCACGCCGCGCTATCGGTCCGAATCGCGGCTGCTGCTCGAAGTGCGCGAAAACGTTTTCATGCGCGCCGAGGCGGAGAAGAATGCCGCCGAGCGCAGCGCGCTCGATCCGGAAGCCATTACCAGCCAGATCCAAGTGGCGCTCTCGCGCGACGTCGCGAATGACGTCATCAAGAAAGAAAAACTCAGCGACAATCCGGAATTCGATTCCGGTGGCGGTATCGGCAATACGCTGTTGAGTCTGATCGGCCTTGGGCGCGATCCCGGTTCGATGAGCAGGGAAGAGCGGACGTTCCAGGCTTACTACGAGCGCCTGAACGTGTTCGCGATCGAGAAGTCGCGCGTCATCGCGGTTGATTTCGACTCGGCCAATCCCGAACTCGCAGCAAGAGTCGCCAACACTGTCGCAGAGACGTATCTCAGCCTCCAGCAGTCGGCCAAGCAGGATCAGACCCGTGCCGCGGGCAACTGGCTTTCCGTCGAGATCGACAAGATGCGTGGCCGCGTTGCCGACGCCGAAGCCAAGGTCGAGGACTATCGCGCGCGCACTAATCTGTTCGTTGGGTCGAACAACACGTCGCTGCCGAGCCAGCAACTGACCGAGATCAATTCGCAGATATCGGCTGCGCGCGGTCAGAAGGCCGATCTTGAAGCGCGTGCACGCCAACTGCGCGATCAAATTCGTTCCGGGCGGCCGGTGGAGGCGTCATCCGACATCGCCAACTCGGAATCGATGCGCCGTCTCGTCGATCAACGCGTCGCGCTGCGCTCGCAGCTTGCTGAGCAGTCCTCGACGCTGCTGGATCAGCATCCGCGCATCAAGGAATTGCGTTCCCAGATCGGCGAGCTCGACCGCCAGATCAAGGCTGAAGGCGAGCGCCTCGCGCGCCAACTCGACAATGATGCAGTGGTTGCGGGCAATCGGGTTGAATCGCTGGTAAGTAGCCTTGATCAGGTCAAAAAACTCGCGTCGACGAATAACGAGCAGGACGTGCAGTTGCGTGCGCTCGAACGCGAGGCAAAGACGCAGCGCGATCTGCTGGAATCCTATCTGGCGAAGTATCGCGAAGCTTCGGCCCGCGACAACATCAATGCCGCCCCCCCGGAAGCCCGTATCATTTCGCGCGCTACGCCCGCCATCAAGCCGACCTTTCCGAAGAAGACGCCGACTGTGCTGATTGCGGCTTTCGCTGCCTTCGCCCTCGCCGCCGGCTTCACCGTGACTGGCGCGCTGCTGTCTCCGGCACCCGCCGCCGCGGCCTATTCGGCCTACGGCTACGCCGTGCCGGGCTATCCCGACCCGAATTTCGGTCACCAGCCGATCGAGCCGCGCATCATGTCGATGCCGACAGTGGCGTCGCCGCCTATCGCACCACCGTCGATGCCGGTGATGCCGTCGCAAATGGCTCAAAGATTTGCGCCTGCGGGAGCCGTGGGGGCAGGGCTTGCCGCCCCGCAAATGCTGCCGCCACTGCCGGTCAGTTCGGTCGAGCAGGTTGCGCAAACGCTGCGCCAGGCCGGCGATTCCGGCCGGCGAGTGACGGTCGTCGGCACCATGCGAAATGTAGGGACCACTTACGCCGCGATTTCGATTGCCCGGGCCTTGGCGAAGGAAGCCAATGTCGTGTTGATCGATCTCGCTTTTGGCGCGCCCAATATTTCCGTGATTTCGACCGATCCGGCGGCTCCTGGCGTTGCCGATCTGGTGCGCGGTGCCGCGTCGTTCGGCGATATCATCACCCGCGACCAGTTCTCCAATGTGCACCTGATTGCGACCGGAGAAGTCGGTCATGACGGTCCGGCGCTTGCCGCGTCTCCGATGCTCGCGACGGTCGTTGAGGCGCTGGTGCGCAGCTACAATCACGTCGTGATCGATGTCGGTTCCGCTGCCGATGTGCCGGTCGAACGCTTTGCGCCGCTTGCACAGCGTGCGGTGCTGGTGTCCGGCGATCCGGCAAATCCGTCAACGCGCGCCGCGCGTGAACGATTGGTGATGGCGGGCTTTGCCGACGTGACGCTGCTCGCGGGCGCGAGACAGACTGAAGCTGCTTAAAAAACGCGGGCGCGCAGGCGCCGTCCGATGCGAACCAGAGCCCACAGGGCAGGCCGTTGCTTGACGGTTCGCTTGATCCACGCGCCTGCTGCGAAGGCTAAAGCCAACACGCTGCCGCTGGCGGTGAGCGGCAGATAGCTGTCGAACAGCGGCTCGGTGTCGCTGCAGAACAACGTTTTGTACTGAGCCTCGCCGATGCCGAGATCGAAAGTGTCGAGGCCGCGCTCGCAGCAGTTTTTTACCAGATTGATGATCAACTGTTCGCCGGGGCTTTCGATGGCGTAGCGCCCTTGGGCGATCGAATTGAACATGCCGCAAAAACGGTCACCGCCAACCATGCCGCCCATGGTCGCGACGACGATGTCGTTGACCGACAGCGCATAAAGCTCGATCGGCGGATCGAAGCCGGCAGCAGGCTCGGTCGCCGCCGCCTCGATGAAACGCCGCACTCCGGGCGCGGCAAACACGTCCCGAATACCCAGCGTGCGCATGCGCGCGCTTTTCTGCTTGAGGAAGGCGTCGAGCACGCGACGCACATCATGCGCGGTGCGGGCGCGTTCGAAGCGCACCTCGCCATAGCCCGCGAGTGTCCGCTCCTTCTTGCGCATCTTCTTGCGGTCGCTCGCGTTGGTGCGCGTGCGGAGCAGGGCGTCGAAATCGCGCGAGAGTGCGCCGCTGAAGCCGAAGTTCGGCGAGCGTTGCTGCGGTAGAAGTGCGAAAGGATTGGTGGTGCCCGACCAGGTCAGCGGCTGATTGGTCAGCCGGAGAATGTCGGCTTCATCGGCAAGCTGCTCAAGGACATTCTGCAACTCCTTGGCACCGATCTTGGCGACGGCGTCGCCGTGCCATACCGCCATATTGAAATTGGCGTGCGAGCCGCCGAGAAATTCGACCACCCGGCGTCCCACAACGTATCGGCGTCCCAGCGGCCAGACGAAAAGTGGGGTGCCCCCGGCATTGAAGGCGGTGACGATAAACGGCGTGATGCCGTCCCCGGTGCCGACATGGCGGTGCCAGGAATTGAGAAAATCAAAATCCTGATAGGGGGTCGTGAGCTTCTTGGCGCGCTCCAGTGCGCGCCAGTACGGCTCCGCGGCGGCCATATCGTCGAAAATCTCGACCTGCGCAATGTGGCTGTCGAACGCCGGCAACGGCCGATTATTGGGCCGGTTATCGGTAGTCAGGTGGCGGATGGCGACGACGTTCATGAGGCTTTGCAACCGCGGTTCCGTAAACCTCGCGACCCTAGGAGTGCCTGGTTACGTGTTCGCAAACATTTCCGGCTAAAACGGCCCGGATTATTAATCAAAAGTGACCGTGGGCGGGGCTACCTTGGCGCAAATGAACAAAGGCATCATCCGGACAGGCCTGGAGACGCTGTATTTCACCGGTATGCATCATTTCATGCGGCCGCTGGTCGGAGGCGTCGGCAGTATCCTGACGATGCACCATGTCCGGCCGAAGCGCCCGGATTCCTTCCAGCCCAACCGGCTTCTGGAAATCACGCCGAAGTTCCTCGAGAAGCTGTTGCGGCGGCTCAAGCGTGCCCGCATCGACGTCATCTCGCTTGACGAGATGCATCAGCGTTTCATCACAGGCGATTTCAAGCGCCGCTTTGTCTGCATTACGTTCGACGACGGCTACAAGGACGTGAAGGAATTCGCCTATCCGCTGTTGCGGAAATACGAGCTGCCTTTCGCGATGTACATCCCGACCAGCTTCCCCGATCGACTGGGTGAAATATGGTGGATCGCGCTGGAGGCGGTGATCGCGCAGAACAGCCGCGTTGGCGCGCTCATCAACGGCGAAGAGCGGTTTTTCGATTGCGGCACGGTGCGCGAGAAGCGCGAGCTGTACGACGCCATGTACGGCTATATCCGCAGCATGAAGACCGAGGACGAACTGCGCAAGTTCGTACGCGACCTGTGCGCGACCTATCGCGTCGATATCGGCGCTTTCTGCCGCGACCTCTGCATGGACTGGCAAGAACTCGCCGACATGGCGGCCGACCCGCTGGTTACGATGGGGGCGCATACCGTTAATCACGTCATGCTCAAGAAGATTGCGAGCGACGACACTGTGCGCGCGGAAATGGAAATGAGCCGCTCGGTGCTTGAAGCCGCGCTTGGCAAGCGGCCCGAGCATCTGGCTTATCCGGTCGGCGATCCGACATCGGCGGGTCCACGTGAGTTCCGTATCGCGGCTGAGCTGGGCTTCAAGACCGCGACCACGACCCGTCCGGGTGTGTTGTTCAAAGTCCATCGCGACCATTTGACGGCGCTGCCGCGTATCTCGGTCAACGGCGAATTCCAGAGCCAGCGTTACGTCAAGGTGTTGATGTCGGGCGCGGGGACCGCGCTTCTGAACCGCTTCCGCCGCGTGAATGCGGCCTAAGTCCGTGGCGTATCCGGCTTCGACATCCAGCTGATCAGCGGCATGGCGGGCAGCACCCAGCCCAGACCGACAACCACATAGTAAATTGTCGCCACCCAGCCGTTGATGTTGGTCAGCGCCGATTGCGCCAGCGCCATGCCCAGCAGCGCCCAGACGCACACCAGAATGAGCATGGCAACGGTGCCGATCAGTTTGCGGGTGCGCATGGTCATAGCAGGTGTTCCCAAGCCTCAATTGCGACAGGTTGCGCATGACTATATGGTCCGCGCACCTTCCCGCAAGGATCGTTTAAAGCAGCATTTCAAGCAGCCGTTTCATGTCGGATTCCGCCTCAATCACTGCATTTTCCACTGGTGCCCTGGTCGCAGCGCACCGTCCGCGTGCCGTGCGGTTCTGGCTGTTTGCCGTCGCCGCGATGATTTTCGCGACGCTGGTCGTCGGCGGCGCGACACGGCTGACTGAATCCGGTCTGTCGATCGTCGAATGGAAACCGGTGACGGGCGTGCTGCCGCCGTTATCGGAACCGGAATGGCAGGCGGAGTTCTCCAAATACCAGCAGATCCCGCAATACAAAGAGCGCAACGTCGGCATGACGCTCGGCGAGTTCAAGACGATCTACTACTGGGAATGGTCGCATCGCGTTTTCGCGCGCATGACGGGCGCGGTATTCCTGCTGCCGTTCCTATTCTTCCTGTGGCGGGGCTGGATTCCACCGCCGCTGAAGACGCGGCTATGGGTGATCTTCGGCGCGGGTGCCGCGCTCGGCGCCGTCGGCTGGTGGATGGTGTCGTCGGGGCTTGCCGGCAGCGCGCGCGTCAGTGTGTCGCAATACCGGCTGGCGTTTCACCTCACGCTCGCCTGTGCGATTTACGCCGCAGTGTTATGGACGGCACAGGGACTGGCGGCGAGGGCGGTGCAAGCCGTGCCGGTGCGCATGCGCATCACGGCCTTAGCGCTGGCGCTGCTCGTGCTCTTCCAGATCTATCTGGGTGCGCTTGTTGCGGGCCTCGATGCCGGTCTGACCTACAACACCTGGCCGCTGATCGATGGCGGCATTGTT
The DNA here is from genome assembly GCA_036500165.1 of Pseudolabrys sp. Taxonomy (GTDB): domain Bacteria; phylum Pseudomonadota; class Alphaproteobacteria; order Rhizobiales; family Xanthobacteraceae; genus Pseudolabrys. Next base: position 14,067 of record DASYCM010000035.1, on the reverse strand, counting down.
CCGGATGCGGCGCGGCTGTGGTTCATCGATCCGGCGTGGCGCAATCTGTTCGAGAACACGCTGACGGTGCAGTTCAACCATCGCATGGTCGCCTACACGATCTGGCTCATCGCGATTTTGCATTTCCTCGATGCGTGGCGCAGCGGCCGTGCGGGCGGTGCGTTGACATTGGCGATCCTGGTGACGCTGCAAGCGACACTCGGCATCGTCACGCTGCTGCACTCCGCACCGTTACATCTGGCGATGGCGCATCAATTGATGGCGATCGTGGTGCTCACCACCGCCATCGTGCACGCCGAACGGTTGTCGCGCCGCTAGAGCCAGAATTCTTCAGAGACCAAGCTTCACTTGGCGCTCAATCCTTGCTCGAGGTCGGCAACGATGTCGTCCTTGTCCTCGAGCCCGATCGACAGACGCACCACGTCCGGTCCGGCGCCGGCCTGAACCTTCTGCGCATCGGATAGTTGCCGGTGTGTGGTCGAGGCCGGGTGGATGATGAGCGAGCGCGTGTCGCCAATGTTGGCGAGATGCGAGAACAGCTCGACGTTCGACACCAGCTTCACACCGGCATCGTAGCCGCCCTTGAGGCCGACCGTGAATACGGCACCGCAGCCCTTCGGCGCGTATTTCTTGGCAAGGGCGTTGTACTTGTCGCCCGCGAGACCCGGATAGCTGACCCAGGCGACTTGCGGATGCTTCGACAGCCATTCCGCGACGGCCAAGGCGTTGTCCGAGTGACGCTGCATGCGCAGCGGCAGCGTTTCGATGCCGGTCAGGATCATGAAAGCATTGAACGGCGAGAGCGCCGGTCCGAGATCGCGCAGGCCGAGCACGCGGCAGGCGATGGCGAAGGCGAAATTGCCGAACGTCTCGTGCAGCACGATGCCGGAATATTCCGGCCGCGGCTCGGACAGCATCGGATAGCGGCCCTCGCGCGACCAGTTGAAGCTGCCGCCGTCGACGATCATGCCGCCGATCGAATTGCCGTGACCGCCGAGGAATTTGGTGAGCGAGTGCACGACAATGTCGGCGCCGTACTCGAACGGCTTGCACAGATAGGGCGTCGCCAGCGTGTTGTCGACGATCAGCGGCACACCAGCCTTCCGCGCGATCTTCGACACTGCCTCGATGTCGGTGATGACGCCGCCGGGGTTCGCAATCGACTCGATGAAGATCGCCTTGGTCTTGCCGGATACCGCCTTTTCAAACGAGCTGAGATCGTCCGGATCGGCCCAGACCACGTTCCAGCCGAAATTCTTGTAGGCGTGATTGAACTGGTTGATCGAGCCGCCGTAAAGCTTTTTCGACGCGATGAACTCGTCGCCCGGCGTCATCAGATTATGCATCACGATCACCTGCGCCGCGTGGCCCGAGGCCACGGCGAGACCGGCGGTGCCGCCTTCGAGCGAGGCGACGCGTTCTTCCAGCACGGCGTTGGTCGGGTTTCCGATGCGAGTATAGATATTGCCGAAGGCCTGCAGGCCGAACAGCGAAGCCGCATGGTCGACGTCGTCGAACACAAACGACGTCGTCTGGTAGATCGGCGTCGCGCGCGCGCCGGTGGTCGGATCGGGCTTGGCGCCGGCATGAATCGCGAGCGTGTTAAATCCCGGAATGCGTTCACCGTCGGCCATGGTCGCTCCCTTGCTGCCGGGCGATCCCGGTCCCCCGCTGGTTTAGCGGAAGGCCGGGACGGGTCAAGGGAAGGGGCGTCATGTACCGACGTAGAAAGCGAGGCTGGCGTTCTCTGTCCGCTCATTCCCGCGAAAGCGGGAATCCAAGGCGAAAAATGAGACCCTCATTAAAGGACCGGGTCCCCGCTTTCCGCCTTCGCGTTCAGCGCTTCGGCCGACTGCAAACGCGCCGAAGCTCGCGGAGCGAGCACAGGCGGGTCGCGGGGACGAGCGGGTCAGGCCGAGGGCGTCTTCTTGTTATTGATGCCGAGGCCCATACGCTGAAAGCCCCCGCCGTAATTCTGCGCGCGCTTCGACGACAACGTGCGGGAATTGATGCCCATCCACGAGATCTCCGACGACAACCGGCCGTATTCGATCTTTGGGCAGCGGTCCATGACGACCTTCATGCCGTTGGCCTCGGCGAGCGCCGCCGCTTCGTCGCTGCGCACCGAAAGCTGCATCCAGATCACTTGCGGCTTCGGTTTGAGCTTCAGCGCTTCCTCGACCACCGGCATCACGAAGGCCGAGGCACGGAAGATATCGACCAGGTCGATCGGCTCAGGGATTTCCGACAGGTTGGCATAGACCTTCTGGCCGAGGATTTCCTTGCCGGTCTGGCCCGGATTGACCGGGATCATGTGATAGCCGCGCTCGAGCAGATATTTGAACGCGAAATAGCTCGGCCGGTTTTCCTTCGGTGAAATGCCGACCATGGCGATCGTCTTCACCGTGTTGAGAATGCCGCGGATGTAACTGTCTTGATAGCCGTTGTGGTCCATCGCGCGAACATAGTGGGGGCGCGCGCACAGTGGAAGGGCACGAGAGGGGGGCTGGTTTGCGGATATGAATGGTTTAGTCGAATCAGCCCCTCGCGCCGCCCGGCGCCAATCCGCCAAAATCTCCGTGGTCGGTCCAAATGCGCCGCAATTGCTGACTCAATTGACACACATGAGCCAAACCCAGCTCGCGTATTTGCGAGCGATGGATGTCGAGCGCTATCGCGGTGATGAGATGGTCACGCCGCGTTACGCCGATCCTAAGCGGCTCCTTCGTCACGGGTTCAAGGTCTATTCGCAGTCGGACGAGGACGGGATCATTCAGGAGATATTCAAACGCATTGGAACGGCGAGCCGCCGCTTTATTGAATTTGGTGTGGAGAGCGGCGTCGAATGCAACTCCGTCAAACCCCTGGTCGAGGGCTGGAGTGGACTATAGTTCGAAGGATCGTCCGCCCATGTCGCCGAAATCGGCAAGCAATTCGGACCGTTCATAGCCGGCGGTAAGCTCACGGTCGGCGAGAATCTGATCACGGCTGAGAACATCAACACACTCTGCGAGCAGGCCGGTGTAACGGGAGACATCGATCTCCTCAGCATCGATATCGACTACAACGATTATTGGGTCTGGAAGGCGATAACAGCGGTCAATCCGCGCATTGTCATCATCGAATACAATGCGACACTGCGACCGCCGATGTTGCTCGTCGTGCCTTACAATCCGACGGCCGGATGGGACGGCAGCAACTATTTCGGCGCCAGCCTGGAAGCGTTGGTCCGGCTTGGCCGCGAAAAAGGCTACCGGATTGTCGGCTGCAACTATTCCGGCGCCAATGCTTTCTTCGTGCGAAACGACGTGGCTGGCGATCATTTCATCGATCCGGCGACGTCCGAAGAGCACTATGAGCCGCCGCGCTATTTTTACTCCATGCAGCAGGCCGGCCACCGTGCAAAGCCGGGACCGTACATAACCGTCTAGCGGGCGCCGCCCACGCACGGGTCTGCACGGTTTTAGGGATGCCGCGAGTGTAGCTGTCGGGGTGGACGGGGCCTCGGACTGTAGAAAAGTCGCGCGATGGCCTGCGAGCGCTTTACGGTAACCAGCACACTCGTTTCCCGTTCCGTGCCGTAGGGCCCGCCACGATCGGGGCAGCAATGCGGCAGACGCGGACTTAAGATCGTCACGGTCGTTCGTTGCAATGTCAGGAATGCTGCGGCACCCGCCGCGGCGTGTTGGAACGAGGAGGCTATCGATGTGCGATTATAGTCTTCACGGCGTTGCGTCCCGGCCAGCAAAAGTTGGCGACCGGCTGATCTCGACAAACTTCCACAACTCTATGACACGCGGCTTTGCCGACGAAGACGCGCCAAACGTGGCAGTCTGTCTGCTGCCGGGCACCGAACTGGCGTTCGAAAACTACGTCCAGGTCGACCCGGCGTTGCCGTTCCTGCCTTATAAGAAGATCGGGCAAAGCGTTGCCCGATTCCGGCAGGTCGATATGAAAAACCCGGCCACGCATCACGATGCGTTGGAATTTCCAGGCGGGGAGACGATCTTGGTCACCAATTTGGCCAAGGGCCAGCACGTCACCGTCCTGCAACTTCCGGTGACGGCACAGCCGGAAACGCCCCGGCACGAGGAAGAACAACCGGTGCAATCCACGACGATCGTTTCGGCGTGGTGAAGTGAGATCCCGGAGCCACTGCGGTGGCGATGGCTCCGGACGCCAATTTACGGCGACGGTTGCGCCTGGGCGGCGACAAGCTCGCGCAGGCGAGCGTTTTCGGTTTCCAGTTCTGCTATGCGGGCCTGAACGGTGGCAAGAGCCTCACCGATTTCGGCCTCGGTAAAGCGTGTCACAATATGCGCGGAGCAATTTACGTCCCACGCCTCGATGGTGAACAAGATGGCGCGTTCGGGTTTCGCCCTGTAACCTCTATCGAACAATTTATCGATCAGGGCAGGGTCGTTTTCGACCACGCGGGCACGGCCCCACAATTTGATGCGCTGGCGGCGCGCCGGATCAATCAGGAACAGATAGGTGCGGTCGTTCTCGCTCAGGTTAGCAAGCGTGATGTATTGCCGGTTACCGCGGTAATCGGCGAAACCCAAAGTGTGATCGTCGATCACCTTGATGAAGCCCTTGGGTCCGCCGCGATGCTGGATATAGGGCGCGCCTTGCGCATTGGCGGTGCCAAGAAAGGCGGTGTCCTGCTCGGCGATGAAAGCTGCGAGCTCTGGCGTTACCGTATCGGGGAAGCCTTCCTCGACCCGCTGCGCATAAGCACGAGCCGAACCGCGCTCTGCTTGCGCCTGTTGCACCGCGGGCGTGAAAACGAGGGATGCATTGTTCATGGAGGCCCCGAACCGTTGGCTTCCTATATGGGTATTCAGGCTATGGGCAGAAGGGCGGCATCAACGGAGTGTGATGGAGCCAACCGTCATCCTGAGGTGCGAGCGTACCGAGCCTCGAAGGATGCACGGCCACAGTGAGGCCGTTGCCCTCGGATGTCGGGTTTACCCGACATCCGATCTTGAAATGTGGAAGTCGGCTTGGCCGACTTCCAGTGGGCCACCTTCGGTGGCCACCTCAGGGTGACGGATAGCGCCTACTTCTGCGCCTCAACCATTTTCTTGCAGGCGGCCGACAGCTTGCCTTCATTCTTTTTGAGACAGGCGAGGACGCGTCCACCGCCCGGTATCGTGCCTTTGCAGAAGGTTTCATAGTCGCCCTTGCACGCGGCGCGCTGCTCGGCGGTGAAGTCCTGCGCAAAGGCGCCGGCCGACACGAGCGTGAGTGCGGCGGTAAAGATAAGCGTACGCATTTCCTGTCCCCTTATTTCTGCGGAATAACCGGTAGCAACAAATACGACTCGTATTTGCCGCCGGCATAGACCGTGTTGTTACCGGTGTTGTAGTCGGCGTGATAATGCAGATAGCCGGCGCTGCCGGCGCCATCGCGCGGCTGCACGTCGAGCTGCACGCGACTGCCCTTCTTGAAGCTCATGCAGGTCGGCCAGATTTCCACCTGTACCTGTGCGATCTCGCCGGGCTTGAGATACAGTCGGCGCTGATGCTTGTGGTAGGGGCGGTAGGGCAACGTCAGCTCAGGATCGAGCTCGCGATGCGACACGCGCAGCCAGCCCTTGGCGACCGGCACCGGCGCACCTTGCTGACCGGTTTCCATGATTTCTTTTCCGTCGGCGCCGAAGTGACGCAACGTCAAGAACAGGTCCATGTCCTCGTTCTCGCTCGAAACCCAGAAGTTCGCCATTAGTGGGCCGGTGACTTCCATGTCTTCCGTCATGGGCGGTGTCTGGAGCGCGATGCCCATGCCCGGCTTGATGCCGCCGCCGCCCATCACCTGGGATGACGCGGCCGAGGTCGAGCCCATCGTGCCAAAGCTCACGCACGGATAGGTGGACGAGCTTTCAGCCGCGGGCTTTTCCTTCAGCAGGGTGCCGGTTTGCGGCTGTCCCTGCGGAGGCGACTGAGACAGATCGAAATAGAATTTCGTCCACTGCGTACGTGCGATCGGCCATTCGTTTTCGAAACGCCATTCGATTTCGTTGGCGCCCTTGCGGATTGCCAGTTTGACCGGCGGTTCTTCCATGACGCCGTTCTTCACGCCTTTGAGCCAGTGGTCGAGGAAGCGAAGCTGATCGGCGCGGCCTTCGTCGGTGTAGAACGCATGGACGTGGCTGCCGTAGTGAATACGCATTTTCTTGTTCGGCGACTTCGAGCGCATGAAGGCCTCGGTATTGCCGCGCAGATGCAGGCCGAAGCCGGTCCAGTTACCGGCGGTGAACATTGGCACCTTGATCTCGTCCCATTGCGCCTGAGCGCCGCGCAGTGCGCCACTGTCGAGGCTGTCGTGCAGCCAGCGCCAGAACGTGTCGGTCTTCCAGCGGTCCGGCGCTTCGCGCGATGCGCGGCCGATCGAGTGGTGCATCAGGTGCGCCGTGAACCAGTTGGTCATGAACACGCTGAGCAGGCCGCCGTGATAGAGCGCGTCGCGATAAAGATCGGCGGCGCCTTCCCACGGAATGATCGCTTTGAGTGACGGCGGATTGAGGTTTGCGACCCACCACTGGTTCATCGCGTAGTAGGAGATGCCGTTAAGACCGACATTGCCATTGCACCAGGGCTGCGCGGCGGCCCATTCGATCGCGTCGTAGAAGTCGACGGCCTCCGCGGCAGACCAAGGTTCGTGTTGACCGGGCGACTTGCCGCTGCCGCGGGCGTCGACACGCACGCAGGCGTAACCTTGCGGTACCCACCACAGCGGGTTGACCGTCTCCCAGTTCATGTACTGGTTGCCCTTTTCCTCGAGATCGGGCGGCGTCACCCAGAGCTTGTCTTTCTGGTAAGGGCCGAGATTGAGGATCGCCGGCACCTTCTCGGTGCCCTGCGGGCGGAAAACGTCAGCCTTTAATTTTGCGCCGTCGCGCATGAGGACGTCGACGTCCTTCATGACGATCATGGAATCGGAGGCAACATCGGCGTGCGCGTTCATTCTATTTCCTCGGTACGTTTATTGCTGGTTGGTACGTTTCAGCGATCTTCCCATTTCGGATCGCGTTTCTCGATGAAGGCGCAGATGCCCTCGTTGGCATCGCGCGCCATCATATTCTCGGTCATCACTTCGGAAGCGTAGTCGTAAGCCCCCGAGAGGGACATTTCGGCCTGACGGTAAAACGCCTGTTTGCCGATTTTGAGAACGTAAGATGATTTTGACGCAACCAATTTGGCGAGCGCCAGCGTTTCGGTGCGCTCGCCGCCTGCCGCGACGGTGCGGTTGATCAGTCCGATCTGCGCGGCTTTTTCGGCGGCGATCATTTCGCCGGTTAGTAGCATTTCCATCGCGTGTTTGCGCGAGACACTGCGCGACAGCGCCACCATCGGCGTCGAGCAGAACAGGCCGATGTCGACGCCGGGGGTCGCGAACTTCGCCGACGTTGAGGCAATGGCGAGATCGCAGCTCGCCACGAGCTGGCAGCCGGCGGCGCTGGCGGCGCCTTGCACGCAGGCAATCACCGGCTGCGGCAGATTGACGATCTGCTGCATCATGCCGCTGCACACCGTCATGATCTGTTTGAAGTAAGCGCGTCCGCCGTCGGCATCGCTGCGCCGCGCGGTGAGCTCCTTGAGGTCGTGTCCGGCGCAGAAGGCGGGGCCGTTCGCGGCCAACACGACGGCACGAATGGACGGTTCGGCGGCGATGTCCTTGAACGCCTCGGACAATGCGATCAGCAGCGCTTCGGACAGGCTGTTGCGTGCGGCCGGACGGTTGAGCACAAGCACCGCGATATCGCCATCGCGTTCGCGCAGCAGCACGGGAACATCGGTGCGGGCGGTCTGCACGTTCATGACGGGTGGTCCGGTTTCCGGGCGGACCTTACCCTGAAGCACCGCCGTCCGGTAAGGATCGTGACCCGGCAAAATGGTATGACGGGAAGCCGGATTATCCGGCGAGGGGGGCGATATGCCGGCACCGGCGCTGAACGCTGATGAGATCGCAAAACTCCTGCACGACGTATTTCCGCAGGCCTTTTTCCCGGGTTGTGGGCTGTCGCTTGAACGGGTCGAATACGCTGACGTGCGCGTGCGGCGGAAGTTCCAGGAAAACCACCTGCGGCCCGGCGGGACTATTTCCGGTCCCACAATGATGGAATTGGCGGATTTTGCGATGTACGTGGCGGTATTTTCAGCCGTAGGAAATCAACCTTTGGCTGTGACGACCAATCTTAGTATCAATTTTCTACGTAAGCCGGCCCAGGCCGACCTTATTGCCGATGCCAGATTGATGAAGGTTGGCAGGCGCTTAGCAGTGGGCGAGGTAACCATTTTGTCGGACGGATCGGACGAGCCTGTGGCGCATGTGACCGCCACCTATTCGATCCCGGCCAACAGGTGATTAGCAAGAGGTATCAAAATACCATCCCTGCGTACCAAAATACCATTCAAGCAAGGCATTGAATCTACTTTGTAATTTATTCGGTTGTAGCGTTGACCGTGGCCGTTTCGTCCATTAGAAACCCGCCAACTTCATTCCAAGGATTTGTCATGAGCACATATTCGGCAAAGGCCGCCGACATCGAGAAGAAATGGGTGACCATCGACGCCACTGGGCTCGTGGTTGGCCGTCTCGCCACGATCGTCGCCATGCGGCTGCGCGGCAAGCACAAGCCGACCTACACCCCGCACGTCGATGACGGCGATAACGTCATCATCGTCAACGCCGCCAAGGCCGTATTCACGGGCCGCAAGCGCGAGAAGAAAGTCTATTATCACCACACCGGTTTCATCGGTGGCATCAAGGAACGCACCGCGAAGTCGATCTTCGAAGGCAAGTTCCCCGAGCGCATCGTCGAGAAGGCCGTCGAGCGCATGCTGCCGCGCGGTCCGCTGGGCCGCGTCCAGTTCGGCAATCTGCGCGTCTACCCGGGCGCCGAGCATCCGCACGAGGCGCAGAAGCCCGAGCCGCTCGATGTCGGCGTGATGAATCGCAAGAACGTAAGGAGCGCCTAACCGTGGCCGAAACCGTACAGTCGATGGAAGGTTTGGCGAGCCTCAAGCCTGCCGCTCCCGATGCTCCGCACTACGAGAAGAAAGTCGATGCGCAGGGTCGCGCCTATGCGACCGGCAAGCGCAAGAACGCGGTCGCCCGCGTCTGGATCAAGCCGGGCTCCGGCAAGATCGTCGTCAACACCCGCACTGTCGAAGTGTTCTTCGCTCGTCCCGTGCTGCGCATGCTGATTCAGCAGCCGCTAGTCGCCGCCAATCGCGCCGGTCAGTACGACGTGATCTGCACCGTCTCCGGTGGTGGTCTGTCGGGCCAGGCTGGCGCGGTGCGCCATGGCCTCTCGAAGGCTCTGACATACTTCGAGCCGGAACTCCGCGGCGCGCTCAAGAAGGGCGGCTTCCTGACGCGTGACTCGCGCGTCGTCGAACGCAAGAAGTACGGCAAGGCGAAAGCCCGTCGTTCCTTCCAGTTCTCGAAGCGCTAAGGCGATATTCTCCCGGTTATTCTTGGGAAATTCTGGAAAAGGCCCGCGAGAGCGGGCCTTTTTCTGTTTGTGCGGCACGCGGGAATACCCTGTTCGGTTCCAACTATGTCCAATTTTCGCAAGTGTTTCCTCGAAGCCTGCATAAGCTAGCAAGGGTTTCCCCATAACCACTGGCTATAGTTGTGATTACTACGACCAGCTTGCACAGGAGTGCCGGCGGTCTGTGCCCAAGAAGTCCAACGATAAGAAATGGATCACGCTGCCGGACTGAAATTTGCCGTGCTCGACGGCCCAACGCTGTCGTTCGCGGCGGCGTGTCTTGGCGGTCTTCTGGGATCGTTCCTGATCTCGGCCTGGCTGCAGCAGCGCAATATTCGCGCGCTTGCCTGGTGGGGCTCGGCCTATCTGATCGGCGCGTCGGCCATTGCTTTCTGGGGCGCACCATCGCCCTTCATCAAACTGCCGCCCGAATGTCCCGAAGCACTAATGTTCGTTGCCTGCGGCATGATCTGGAACGGCGTGCGGCTGTTTCATGGCCGCCGCCTGTGGCCGGCGCCGATGTTCGGCGGCGCAATCGTCTGGCTGATCGTCTGCCAGGCGCCTGCCATGCCCGAAGGCAGCACGATCCGCATCGCCTTCGGCGCGATCGTTGTGTCGTTCTACACCTTCTTCATCGCCGTCGAGTTGTGGCGCGAGCGTCGCAAGTCGTTGTTCTCGCGGACCGCGGCGGTCGTCGTGCCTTGCGTGCATGCCGCGATCTTCTTGATGCCGTTGGCAATGCGCGCATTACTGCCGGATGTGTTCACAACGGAATGGCAAACCGTGCTGGCATTGGAAACTATTATATATGCAATTGGCACCGCGTTTATCATGCTGCTCATGGTCAAGGACCATCACGTCCATTTCTACCGTCTGGCCGCGACCACCGATCATCTCACCGGTCTGTTCAATCGCCGCGCGTTTCTCGAAGCCGCCAACGTAATGGCTGCGCGTCAAAGCACGCGCGGAGAGGCGGTGACGCTGCTGATGTTCGATCTCGACAGGTTCAAATCGATCAACGACCGCTTTGGTCATGGCGTCGGCGATAGCGCGTTGAAAGTCTTTGCCGACGTCGCGTCGTCAAGCGTCCGCTCGACGGACGTATTCGGCCGGCTCGGCGGCGAGGAATTCGCGGCCATCATCCCGGAGGAAACCGAAGGCGCGCTGCAAGTGGCGGAACGTCTGCGGCTGGCCTTCCAGGATGCTGGCGTGACGATTGATGGCCGCGAAATAGGAGCGACCGTCAGCATCGGCGTCGCCACGTCCTATGCTGCTGCGCCCAACCTGGACGCGCTGCTGCTGCGCGCGGACGAGGCGCTTTACGCCGCCAAGAACGGTGGCCGAAACCGTTACCATGTTGCTCCTGACGAACCAGGCTGCGAGCAGGCGCGGCAGGCCGCCGCAGCGCGCAGCGCCGAGGCCAAATTAGGCATCATCAAGCGCCGTCTCGCCGCGCGCCGCGCCCGCAAGCCAGATCCGGTACTCGCTGTTTCCTGAGGGAAGCTTGTTGTCGCACACCGCAAATCGCGGAAGCGTTTCTATTTTTTAACCGTGCAACTTAAGTCGGTTTATAATGTTTTCCCGGTATCAAATCCCGAACGCGGGAGAACGACATGGATCACCCCAAAACGCTCTACGAGCCGACCCTGCTGAAACGCTGGGCCGAACGCTACCGGGACTTTGAATGCGAAGAGGAGGCCCGCCGCATCAAGGAATTGCGCCGGGCGAAGGACCTTTTACGCGAGGACACCCGGGAGCATTCCGAGGCTGCATAGGCGAGACGCTACCCAAGCGAGCTGCCAAACAAGCTTCCAAGTGCGCTACCCTTGTGGGGTGCAACGCCTCGTTTACCCTGTTGGGGGTACAATGGCGGCATGTCAGCTTTAGCCAGAACCGCCGACCAGGACCTGGAAGCGTACGCCGCGCAAGCCGGCGCTGCGATGGCCTGCATCTATTCTTCTTCGGCCGAGTTCGATGCCGCGTTGATCGCACAACGCCGTGCCGCCGGCATTTACGGGCCGCGCCGTTATCGCCGCCACCAGTTGGCCACCGTGGCCGGCCTGGCCGCCGGTTTGGCCGTCCTCGCGTTTTTCATTCTCTAGCCTCTAAACCCTGGCCATAGGCCAAAAGAAAACAGGCGCCCCGTGAGGGACGCCCGTTGTAAGTCTTCGTCTTGGGAAACTTAGGCCGCGGCCTTCTTGGCGGTCGGCACTTCGCTGATCGTCTTGAGAATCTGCGAGGCGATGGCGTAGGGGTCCCCTTGGGAGTTCGGACGGCGGTCTTCGAGGTAACCGCGATAGAGATCGCCCTTCACGAATGAGTGCGGCACGCGGATCGAAGCGCCGCGGTCGGCAACGCCGTAGCTGAACTTGTTCCACGGCGCGGTCTCGTGCTTGCCGGTCAGACGCTTGTCGTTGTCCGGGCCGTAGACGTTGATGTGGTCCATGAGGTTCTTTTCGAAGGCCGCCATCAGCGCCTCGAAGTAGGCCTTGCCGCCGACCGTACGCATATACTCGGTCGAGAAGTTGGCGTGCATCCCCGAACCGTTCCAGTCGGTATCGCCGAGCGGCTTGCAGTGGAATTCGATATCGATGCCGTAGCTCTCCGTCAGCCGCTGCAGCAGGTAGCGGGCCATCCACATTTCATCGGCGGCTTTTTTGGAGCCCTTGCCGAAGATCTGGAATTCCCACTGGCCCTTCGCCACTTCGGCGTTGATGCCTTCGTGGTTGATACCGGCGGTCAGGCAGAGGTCGAGATGCTTCTCGACGATCTCGCGTGCGACCGGACCGACGTTGGAGTAGCCGACACCGGTGTAATACGGGCCTTGCGGCGCCGGATAACCGGCGGTGGGAAAGCCGAGCGGACGGCCGTCCTTGTACATGAAGTATTCCTGCTCAAAGCCGAACCAGGCGCCGGCATCGTCGAGGATGGTGGCGCGCCGGTTCGTGGCGTGCGGGGTGACGCCATCCGGCATCATGACTTCGCACATGACCAGAACGCCGTTGGTGCGCGCGCCGTCGGGATAAACCGCGACTGGCTTGAGCACGCAGTCCGAGCTTCTTCCTTCCGCCTGCATTGTCGACGAACCGTCAAAGCCCCACAGCGGCAGCTGGTCGAGCGTCGGAAATGATGCGAATTCCTTGATCTGGGTCTTGCCACGCAGGTTAGGGACCGGCGTGTATCCATCGAGCCAAATGTACTCGAGCTTGTACTTTGTCATGCGGTTCTCTCGTTAAAGACGCGAAGTGCGGGAAGTCTGGTTAGTGCTTCGGCCGTCAACGGCGCCCGGCCGCCAACTGCTCTCCAGTGGTAATGCACGATTTATGCCAAATTACGCGGGAGCACGGCTCCCGTCATGGCGTTGAAATATATGATGTTTTTTGTAGTTTTTGGCGTCCTCTCCAGCCCAGGGCGCGCCGGGTTTAGCAGCAGAAAACGCCGCTGCCTAGAATCTAGTCATACGATTATTTGATAAGCCGATTTACGCAGAATCAATATCGCGGACGTTATATGGTTCTACGTGCATCCTCGCCGTAGATACGAAGAGGAGACCCGATATGCCGATCAACGCCCCGCAGGGCTCGGCCCAGATTTACACGTTCCCGCCTCGCGGCCGGTATGCGGTTGGCGGCAACGACATGCTTCAGAATAAGCAGCCGCTGAACTTCACGCCGCAACAAGCGATCCTCGGAGCCAGCGCTTGGTATCATGACGAGGCCGTGCGCGACGCCGAGCAGCCGCGCAAGAACTAGGGAGACGTTCTCAATTTGTTGGAAACGTCTTGGGCGTTAAGCGCCGAAGATTGACCAGCCAAGGCGTTTGGTCAGGGCCTCAAGCGCGACGCGGCCGAGATGTGAATTGCCATTGGCGTCGAGGCCCGGCGACCAAACCGCGATTGAAGCTTTGCCCGGCGCAATCGCCAGAATGCCGCCGCCAACGCCGCTCTTGCCTGGCAGGCCGACGCGGTAAGCGAACTCCCCCGAGCCATCGTAGTGCCCACAGGTCAGCATTACCGCGTTGATGCGGCGCGCCCGTTCGGGATGAACCACCGACATGCCGGTGTCCGGATTGCGCCCGTTGTGTGCGAGATAGCGGCCCGCCATGGCGAGTTGCCGGCACGACATGGCGATGGCGCATTGATGGAAATAGACGCCGAGGGTGCGGTCGACCGGGTTTTCGATGGCGCCAAACGACTTCATGTAATTGGCGAGCGCGGCGTTGCGGAAACCCGTGCGCTGCTCTGAAGCCGCGACCGCTTCATCGATCGTGACCGAATGATCGTTCGATAGAAAGCGCATGAAGCGCAGGATTTCGCCCAGTGCTTCGCGCGGCTGATGCCCTGACAGGATCATGTCGGTGACGGCGATGGCGCCGGCGTTGATAAAAGGGTTACGTGGAATCCCCTTTTCGTATTCGAGCTGGACGATGGAGTTGAAAGCGCTGCCCGACGGCTCGCGGCCGACGCGTTGCCATAACCGGTCGCCGTAATGTCCCAGCGCCAGCGTCAGTGTGAAGACTTTCGACACGCTCTGGATCGAGAACGGCACGTCGCAATCGCCGGCGGC
>DASYCM010000034.1:0-3288 GCA_036500165.1 Pseudolabrys sp. | reverse complement strand
AATTCTGGCCGGCCTGTTTTTCACGACCAGCCTGATCCTGTCGATCCTGGCCGGCTTCAGCCGGACGCCGACCTCGATTATCCAGGGCGGCCAGACCGCGCCTGCCGGCGCTCCGGTGCCCCTGAACGGGGGCGATGGCGGTGGACTATTGAAGCAATTGCAGGGAGCGCCCGCGGCGCCGCCCTCGGGACCTCAGGTCCCGCAATCGAAATAACCCACGCAAGGGGCCGGGAAACCGGCCCTTCCGCGTTATGGACGCGATTGAGGTCGGGAACAGCCTATGGGTTGTCTCGATTTAAACATGAAAATGGCGATGCAAGTTTCAGTAAAAACAACCATTTTTGGATCTACACACAGGCGCAAAGCCGCTTCACGGTTTTCGCGCTCGTCGAATCGATTCGGGGGGCTTAAAGCTTAGACCCCATGGCGCGGTACATTTTCATCACCGGCGGCGTGGTGTCTTCCCTCGGTAAAGGTCTCGGTTCGGCGGCCCTCGGCGCGCTTTTGCAGGCGCGCGGCTACAAGGTCCGCCTGCGCAAGCTCGACCCCTATCTCAACGTCGATCCGGGCACGATGTCGCCGTATCAGCACGGCGAGGTTTTTGTCACCGACGACGGCGCTGAGACCGATCTCGATCTCGGCCACTACGAGCGCTTCACCGGCCATCCGGCGACGCGGCAGGACAACATCACCACCGGCCGCATCTATCTCGACATTCTGACCAAGGAGCGCCGCGGCGACTATCTCGGCGCAACGATCCAGGTCATTCCGCACGTCACGAACGCCATCAAGGAGTTCGTGCGCGACGGTAACGATGATTTCGATTTCGTGCTGGTCGAGGTCGGCGGCACCGTCGGCGACATCGAAGGCCTGCCGTATTTCGAGGCCATTCGTCAGCTCGGCAACGATCTGCCGCGCAATAATGCGATCTACATCCACCTGACACTGCTGCCGTTCATTCCGAGCGCCGGCGAGCTCAAGACCAAGCCGACGCAGCATTCGGTCAAAGAGCTTCGCTCGATCGGCATTCAGCCCGACATTCTTTTGTGCCGCACAGACAGAGAAATCCCGGAAGGCGAGCGCCGCAAGCTGGCGCTCTTCTGCAACGTGCGCGAAAGCGCCGTGATCGAGGCGCGCGACGTCGACAACATCTACGCAGTACCGGAAGCCTATTCGGCGGCGGGCCTCGACAAGGAAGTTCTGGCGGCCTTCGGCATCGAGCCCGGGGCGGCGCCTAACCTCGTGCGCTGGCACACCATCAACGAGCGCATCCGCAATCCGGAAGGCGATGTCACCATCGCCATCGTCGGCAAATATACCGGCATGAAGGACGCCTATAAGTCGCTGACCGAAGCGCTGTCGCACGGCGGCATCGCCAACAAGGTGAAGGTCAATCTCGACTGGATCGAATCGGAGGTCTTCGAGAACAAGGACCCGACGCCGTATCTCGAACACGTCAACGGCATCCTGGTGCCCGGCGGCTTCGGCCAGCGTGGCGCCGAAGGCAAGATCAAGGCGGCGCAGTTCGCGCGCGAACGCGATGTGCCGTATTTCGGCATCTGCTTCGGCATGCAGATGGCCTGCATCGAAGCCGCGCGCAATCTGTGCGGCATCGAACAGGCGAACTCGACAGAGTTCGGTCCGACATCTGAGCCGCTAGTCGGCCTTATGACCGAATGGCTCAAGGGCAACGACCGTGAAAAACGCCAGGCTGATGGCGATCTCGGCGGCACCATGCGGCTCGGCGCTTATGCCGCGACGCTGGCGCGCGGCAGCCGCGTCGCGCAGATTTATGGCACCACAGAAATTTCAGAACGTCATCGCCATCGTTACGAAGTGAACACGGCTTACAAGGACCGTCTCGAACAGCATGGTCTGCGTTTCTCCGGGATGTCACCGGACGGCATTCTGCCGGAGATTGTCGAATACGAAGATCATCCGTGGTTTATCGGCGTGCAATTCCATCCTGAATTGAAATCGCGTCCGTTCGAACCGCATCCGCTTTTTGCTTCGTTCGTCGAAGCAGCGCTCGAGCGCAGCCGGCTCGTCTAATCGAGCCACCCCACAATTGGGCAAATTTTTGATCGCGGCGCGGCTTCGCCGCGTCGTACGTCTGCGTACAAGCTTGTCTGCTCTGCGTCGAATGCTGTGACCTCGCGTAGCGTGCCGCTTTGATAAATCATTTCAGCATCAGGCTTTTCGCTGCACGATCGCATGCATTACGAGACCGTAATTCGCAAACTTGTCACTTGCGATTGAATCGTTTCAGGGCTCATTGACCGCGTTTCGATTTTTCAAAATGAGGTAACAACAATGCGCTCCATCATCACTGCCGTCGCCGCGCTCGCGGTCTCCGGAATGTTCGTAGCCAATGCGGCTCGCGCCGAAGAGATTCATAACGGCGGCAGCCCCGTCCGGGCCGGCAACCAGTGCTGGGTTTCGACCCATGCGGACAAAGACGTAGGCTATTGGAAAGACTGCCCGAAGCCGATGCATATGAAGAAGCACAAAAAGCACAAGTAGTTTTTACGTTTGACTTCGAGAAGTTGGGTACCCAACCGGAAAGGTTGGGTACCCAATATTTTTTGCGTAACTCTCTACTTTGGTCGAGGCTCTATCGACAACCCAATGTTGTGACGTTGGTTCTTCATCAATTTTGCCGCTACCCAAAAAGGGCAGATTTTCTCGGCGTTTATTGAGCACGTTTGGTACTTTCCGCAGACGTAATTTGTGTTCGGCCCGCCGTGGCAGTCGAGTTCACTCGCTTAGGTTTAACCAATAAACGTTTGGGGGAAATACTATGCGCTATCTTATCGCAACTGCAGCAGCCGGCGCCGTCACCGGCTTTCTTGCTTTGACGCCCGTACGCGCCGAGCCGACCCACTATCTCGGCGCGGAAATTCAAAGTGGCAATCAATGCTGGGTCAGCACGTCGTCGAACGATCAAGGCTACTGGCGCGATTGCCCGAAGCTAGGGCGCGCCATGAAGAAGAAAAAATAAACACTTCTATCTAACCACTGCATACGGCCACGGTTCATGCGCGCACCGCATGCTCCGTGGCCGAATTATTTGCGATCGGGTATCGTGCCCCGATGTGCCGTGGCCTCGATCATATCGTCCATGCCGTCCGCGATCTCGACGCGGCGGCGGAGTGCTACCAAAGCCTCGGCTTCACGGTCGGCGCGCGTAACAAGCATCCATGGGGTACGCATAATCGCATCGTGCAGTTCCCCGGCTTCTTCATCGAACTGCTCACGTTCGCAGAACCGGACAAGCTCGGTGACGAC
>DASYCM010000033.1:0-18838 GCA_036500165.1 Pseudolabrys sp. | reverse complement strand
TGGCCATCCATATCGACGATCATGTTGCTGAGTGTTGCGTCGCCGTGCACGACGACAATATCTTCCGCCGGTTGCTGTGCGGTCAGCCGCGCCAGCAACATTTCGGGCGCACTGTCGCGGTTGCGAGGCTCGAATTGCGCGACGTCGATTTCATCGGCCGTTATCGCCGCCGCAGCGCGCGACAGCCGCGTGCCGAGCGTCTCGTCGAACGGACAGTCATCGGGCGGTAGCCGGTGCAACGCGGCGAGCGCCCTGGCCAATGCTCCAACCAGCTGCGGTATGGGCAGGGGGCTACTATCCGCCGGCGTCCCTCGCACGGCATCCATCAGGACCGCGTAGCTGCCAAGCTGTTCGTTGACGCGCAGGATGCGAGGCACCGTGATCCCCCGTGCCGAGAGCCAGGCGATGCGCGTTACTTCGTCGCGTAATGCGTCAGCGATAGCGGCATCGGCGATCTTTGCGAAGCGGTCGGAGCACCCTGGCTGAACGACGCGGATGACGGTCGCGCCACTCATGCCGCTGGTGACAGGCTCAAACCGTGCCGTCCGTGCATCGCTGGGGTCCAGCAATGTCCGGGCGATCGCTTCGTTGTTGTCGATCATCAGGTGCCGGTTGCGCCGGGCTGCAAGGCCTGCCGCTCACCGTCAACGATGAAGTCGCGGATGATCGGCACCGCGTCGCGCGATTTGGACAAGAGAAGCTGCATCACCATGTGCGAGCCGTGCAGGAATTCGAGTTCGACCGCCGCCAGGTAGAACTCCCACATCCGCGCAAATCGTTCGTCGTAAATCCGCACCGCCTTGTCGCGGTTCGCGGCAAAGCGCTGCCGCCAGTGCTTGATCGTGTAGTAGTAATGCAGCCGGAGAAATTCCGTATCGGCGTTCCACAAGCTGCTGCGCTCGACGGAAGCCGAAACCTCGGACAGCGCCGGCGAATAGCCGCCCGGGAAAATGTATTTGCGGATGAACGGTCCGGTCGTGCCGGGCGGCGACATGCGGCCGATGTAGTGGATCAGCGCGTAACCGTCGTCTTTCAGCAGGTCTCGCACCTTGCCGAAATACTCGTCGAAATGCGCGATGCCAACATGTTCCATCATGCCGATGGATACAACGCGGTCGAACTGTCCTTCGACATTGCGGTAATCGACTTCGCGGAATTCGACGAGATCGGAAACACTGGCGGCCGCCGCGTGCTCGCGCGCCACCTTGATCTGTTCCGGCGAGACGTTGATCGCCGTAACGCGGGCGCCGTGATGCTTGGCGAGATGAATGGCAAGGCCACCCCACCCTGAACCGATTTCGGCGACTGTCATGCCCGGCTTGAGCGCGAGCTTGGCGGCGATGTGGACGAGCTTGTTGTGTTGCGCCTGTTCTAGCGTGTCGCGCTCGGGATCGCGGAAATAGGCGCAGGAATACTGCATGTTGTCGTCGAGGAAGAGCCGGTACAGGTCCGTCGAGACGTCGTAATGATGGCGCGCGTTTTTCGCGGCGGTGCCGACCGGGTTGGCCTGATGCCAACGGCGCAGCGCGCGCCACAGTTTCCGCAGCAGCTTTTGCGAGCCGTGCGATTTGAGGCCGCCACGATTGACTGAAAACAGCATCAGAAGGTCGGCGACGCCCGAGCCGTCTTCGAAGGTGAGATCGCCATTCATATAGGCTTCGGCCGCGCGTAATTCGGGATTGAGAAACAGCGACGTCTCAAGGCCCGGCCGGTTGATGCGCGCGGTGACGCAAGGTCCGGGGCTGATGCCTCCGAACACATGAAGCTTGCCGGAAGCGTCGTAAATCCTGAGCGTTCCGTTCTTGATGAACTTGCCCAGGAGACCGGATAAAAGAAACACGTCAGCCGATCCCGATTAATCCGTCACGAGGGGTCAAAGCTACCGCATATTTCCGGATTGCCCAATCACATGGATGGGAGCTTGGATATATAGCGAACCGCTAGTGAATCGTCGGCCTGTCGTCGCCGACCAGCCGTAATTCGATGCTGCCGATCAGGTCGGCGCGCATGGCTTCGGCGGCGTTGCGGGCGGTTTCGGTCTGCTCCCAGGTGGTGGCATTCGAGCCGAGCAGCACAAAGCCGCCGAGCACGGCCGACGTTGCCGCGACAAAGGCCGTCGGATTGAACGACAGGACCAAAAACAGGAACAACACGAACCAGAGGAGGCCGCCGCCCACCGCGAGCTTCGCGGCAAACGAAATCTTGCGGCAGCGTTCGATCGACGCGTTCAGCGTCTCGATGCGTTCTTCGAGGTGCGCGATTTCGCGGGCCACATTGCCTTCGCCAATAAGGGACGGCATGACGGCGCCCGTGTCAGGCAGGCTTCTGAGTCTTGTAATAAGGCTCGACCGTGCCGGTGAGCTTGATGGTCAGCGGATTGCCATAACGGTCGAGCGCCTTGCCGGCGGCGACGCGAACCCAGCCTTCGCTCACACAATATTCCTCGACATTGGTCTTCTCGACGCCCTTGAAACGGATGCCGACGTCTCGTTGCAGCACCTCGGAATTGAAGTAGGGGCTGCGCGGATCTGTGCTCAGGCGGTCGGGCAGGGTGTCGTTTTCGGTATCGGTCATGGAGGCTTCCTTTGGCGGCCTTTTCTCACGGCAAAGAGGCGATGACAACACCGCTCCGGGGCATGCTATTCATGCGCCTAGTGCCGCCGATTTGAAGCTCCTGCACCGCCCGCGGCAAATTCGATCAGGAACTTCAAATCGAAAGCGGCACTAGAATCATAGCTTTTCTAGTGCCCTTTGCTTTCCGCAATTCGTCATGAGGGTGCTGCCACGTATCGCGAATTTCGGAAAGCGGGCACTAGCATGGACAAAACCTCAGGAAATCTCATCGTTGTCGGGCAGGGCGCGGCGGGTCTTGCCGCCGCTCTGGCGGCTGCGCAAGCCGGCCGTGGCGCGGTACGCGTAATCTTGGTCGAGAAGGCGGGCGAGGACGAAGCGGGCGGCAACACGCGCTGGTCGCCGTCCTACATGCGCATGGCCGCGGTCGACAAAGTCGAGCCGAGCTTCGTTCACGACATGCTGGCGGCGACCCAGTATCAGGGCGACGAAACTTATTTCGCGACGCTTGCTCATCATGCGCCATCGACATGCAAGTGGATCCAGGCGCAGGGCGTCGAGTTCATCCAACCGACTTATTATCTCGCCAAAGGCCCGCCGCGTATTCAGCCGCTCGGCGGCGGCCCGGCCATCGTCAAACAGCTTACGCTCGCCGCGAAGAAAGCGGGCGTCGAATTTCGCTACAACTGCGCGGCGCACTCGATCGTGCGCGAAGGCGACCGTATTGTGGGACTTGAGATTGAAGGCGGCGGCAAACGTGAGATGCTGCCAGCCGCCGCCATCGTTCTTTGCTGCGGCGGCTTCGAAGGCGACGGGACCAAAATGCGCGAGCATTTCGGTGACGGCGCGGAAGTCATGCGGCTGATTTCGCCGGGCGGAAAATTCAACACCGGCGACGGCATCAACATGGCGATGGCGCTCGGCGCCGAAGGTTCGGGCGACTGGAGCGGCATGCACGCCGAGCCTGTCGATGCACGCTCGAAGAATTCCGCGCCGGTGGTGCTGGTCTATCCCTACGGCATTGTCGTCGACAAAAACGGTGAGCGGTTTTTCGACGAAGGCGGCGGGCTGGTGCACGAAACGTGGGAATGGTTCGCGCGCGACATGCAGTTCAAGACGCCGGGCCGCATCGCTTATGCGATCCTCGACAGCCGTCTTTTGTCGATCGAAGGCTATGAACGCGCCATCCGCTCCGAGGTGCCGCCAGTGCGCGCCGATACTTTGGCCGAACTAGCCAAGCTGATCGACGTCGATGCGGCGGGGCTTGCCAGGACGGTTGCCGGGTACAACGCCGCCTGCACCGGCAATCCCGCGACATTCGACGCCACGCGTTGCGACGGCCTGAAGGCCTCCGCGGCTCTGACGCCACCGAAATCGAACTGGGCCCGCGCCATTTCCGAGCCGCCATTTTTGGCTTATCCGCTGGTGGGCGCGGTGGCCTACACCTTCGGCGGCCTGGCGACCGATGCGCGTGCCCGGGTGCTGCGGGGCGCCGCGCCTTTACCCGGCCTTTATGCCGCCGGCGAGATCACGGGCCATTTCTACGCCACCGCGCCCAACGCGGTGTCGGTGCTGCGGGCCTTTGTATTCGGGCGGATCGCGGGGCTGGAGGCGGCAGCGTTTATGCGGATGTAACGGGTCTATTATAGGCTTGTTCTGGACTTGCCGTTATGCCGCCGCTTTTTATGATTGAGATCGCGAATGCCTTGAGGGTAAGCAAGGCGGGGAACAGGATAACAACGCCATGAATCTGGCCATGATTTTGACACCGCGCTTGTTGGCTATTGCCGTGTGCGCAGGGATTGCCGCCGTTTCGGGCGCCGCATCGGCGGCACCGGCTTACGTGCCCTCGACCGTCAATCTGCGCGCCGCGCCCGGCACGACCAGCGAGGTTGTGTCCAAGATCCCCGGCGGCAGCCTGATCGACGCCGACAATTGCACCGAAGGCTGGTGCGCGGTGACCTGGCAGGGCAAGAGCGGCTTTGCCAAGCAGACCGCCCTCGACATGAGCGGCCGCGTACCGCCGCAGCGCGCTGCTCAACGCCGAGCTTACCCCGCTCAGGCAGACGTCTACGAGGATGACGGACCAGCCTACGTCGCCGAAGCACCGCCGGTTTATTACGGGCCGCGGCCTTACTACTACGGCTACGGCCCCTACCGCGGTTGGGGCTGGGGCGGTGGCTGGCATCACCGCCGCTGGTAATTACTTCGCCGGTGGCTGGGGAATTAGCAGCGCAAAGCCGAGCCGGCAGGCCGTATAGACAATGATGCAGGCCGGAATGGCGACGTAGTACGACACGCCAAACCCCAGCTCGAGCCCGAACAACACCGCGGCGCCGAGCAAGATGGCAATGATCCGATGAAGTTGCGGGTTGTCGAGAGCCATCAGCGTTTGGCTTTTGACTTTACGTCGGCGTCGCCACGCATGTTTGCCCACGGATCGTCGGCGCGCGAGGGTTCGTTGCTGCGGGTTTTTTGCAAGGTCGAACGATACGCCTTGTCGATGCTTTCGCGATCGCGCGCCTTGGCCTGGTCATCGAGCTGCATCGGGGTGGCGTCAGGGCCCTTCGAATCTTTGTCTTGCGCATAAACGGGCCCGGCGAAACAAGCCGCCAGAACGGCGCCCGCAAGAAGTGTCTTCATAATGGTCATCACTGCACTCGGTTTTCTGCGAGGTTCGAGGTTACCACGCCGCGAATTGCCGCTCAATGTTACGGTTTTTGTGGCCGATTCCTGCTGATAAAGCCGCGGAAATTGATATAAATGAGGCTACAAGCCCTGCCGGAGCGCGAAAGGTTACGGAATGTCACTTGCCCAGGATAATAGCCCGCATTCCGGCATGAGCATGCTGCGCCACGACTGGAGCCGCGACGAGATACGGGCGCTGTTCGCGCTGCCGTTCCCGGAATTGATGTTCCGCGCCGCCGAAGTGCACCGGCAGAATTTCGATCCGACCGAGGTGCAGATTTCGACCTTGCTCTCGATCAAAACCGGTGGCTGCCCGGAAGACTGCGCCTATTGCCCGCAGGCGGCGCAATACAACACCGGAGTCAAAGCCGAAAAGCTGATGGAAGTTCAAGCGGTGCTCAAGGAAGCCGCCGCCGCCAAGGCTGGCGGTGCCTCGCGCTTCTGCATGGGCGCGGCGTGGCGTTCGCCGAAGGACCGTGATCTCGACAAGGTCTGCGCCATGGTCGAAGGCGTGAAGGCGATGGGGCTCGAGACCTGCGTCACGCTCGGTATGCTGGAGGGCGCGCAAGCGTTGCGTTTGAAACAGGCGGGCCTCGATTACTACAACCACAACATTGATACCTCGCCGGAGTATTACAGCGAGATCATCACGACGCGGACTTATCAGGACCGTCTCGACACGCTCGATAACGTCCGCGCCGCCGGCATCAATGTCTGCTGTGGCGGCATTGTCGGCATGGGCGAGGGTGCGGAGGATCGCGTCGGCATGATCGCGACTTTGGCATCGCTGCCGCAGCATCCGGAAAGCGTGCCGATCAACATGCTGGTGCAGGTCGAAGGTACGCCTCTGGCTGCGCGCGCGAAGCTCGACGCGCTGGATTTCGTGCGCACCATCGCGGTGGCGCGCATCACGATGCCGGCATCGGTGGTTCGGCTTTCGGCCGGCCGCGAGGACATGAGCGAGGAGACGCAGGCCTTGTGCTTCCTCGCCGGCGCGAACTCGATCTTCTACGGCCCGAAGTTGCTCACAACGCCGAATCCCGGCCGCGACCGCGACATGGCGCTCCTGGAGAACCTCGGCATGCGGCCGATGGAATAACGCACGATCCCGAAAAGCGCGAAGCGATTTTCGGGATCAGACTGTGCGTAAAAATGAAAAGCGCGAGAGCTAGGCAAAGCTCCGCACGATGGCCAGGCCGGCAAACAATCCCACGATGGACACGGCGACCGACGCAATGACGTAGATCGCTGCCAATCCGATTTCGCCGCGCTCATAGAGCAGAGCCGTGTCGAGCGAGAAGGCCGAGAACGTCGTATAGCCGCCAAGAATGCCGGTGGTCATAAATAGCCGCCAATTCTGTGAGGCGTCGCCCTTGAAGGCGAAGTAGGCGGCAGCCAGCCCCATGATGATTGAGCCGGTGATGTTGATCAGCAGGGTACCGTAGGGGAACGCGGTGCCGAACGTGCGCACGCTCGCCAGGTTGACGCCGTGGCGCAGAGCAGCGCCGATGCCACCGCCCAGAAACACAATAAGATAGGTCATCTTCATTTAACCTCTTGTTTCAGGGCATAGAAAAACCGCCCTGTGGCGGACGGAGTCCTACCGCCCTTGTTGCGCGGTAGGAGTCATCAGCCCCTCTCGGGCGGTTATCGGGGGACCCCATCCCCATCGTTGCGCAAAATACGGGACGGTATCGCCAAACGTCAAGGCATGTTCGGCTGGGGCATCGGCTCGCAACAGCCTCTCGTCACAACGACGGCCAATCAAAAACCAGCCTGACGACGGCTAGCGCTTATTGGACTTCGAGTTTGCTGAAGATGGTGATGTTGAGGTCGATTTTTTCCGCGACAAGCGTAACCGAGACCGAGAGCGGTTCACCGGCCTTGAGCTTGCCGTTAGTCATCGCCGCGCGCACGACTTTCTCGAGTTCGCGCTGCGCGGTGAAATTAACGTTCTTCAGAAGCTGGCCAATGGCCGCTTTGACTGTCGCGTCATTCATGTCGCCACCTTACATCCCCGCGCCGCCCGCACTTCAAGATTAACAGGTGGCGCGCCTGCGCGACTGGTTAACGAGCGAGGCCTTAATGACGCGCCGATGACTGTTCCCTGACCGCGTTATCGATATTTCCAACTTCCAGTAGCGCGCTTCTGCGCACTAATCGATATTGCGGGGCAATCGAATTCTTGGTGGACTGCGCGGGTCTCGGCCCGGGCTTAAGCCAAGCAGGCGGTCAGCCGTCGGAACAGCGCCGCAGTTATGGAGAGATCAGGTGAGCATTTTTTCTCAGGGAAAAGGCGAACGAGACATGAAGACAACCGCGAAGGAAGAAGTTCGCTTCAGTGAGCCGGCGCCGTCAGGCAAGCCGGAAATCGTGTCGACGCTGGGTCGCGGCATGACCATTACCGGCAACATCGTTTGCACCGGTTCCATGCATGTGTTCGGCCGGGTCGTCGGCGACATCCATGCGTCGCAGCTCGTGATCTGCGAAGGCGCCAAGGTTGAGGGCAAGCTTATTGCGCCTGAGATCGTTGTGCAGGGCGAATTCAAGGGCACTATCAACGGCAACAACGTCAAGCTCCAGTCGAGCGCGGTGGTCGATGGCGAAATCTTCAACAAGTCGCTGACCATCGAGCAGAGCGCGCTGTTCGAAGGCGTGGCGCGCCGTATCGACAAGCCGGTCGCGGCCCCGTCGGCGTTCGAGCCGAAGGCGGAAGCTCCGATGGACCTGACCCCGGCGCAGACGTTCCAGCCGCAGCAATCCTTCCAGCCGCAACAGACGTTCCAGCAGCCGCAAAGCGCGCCTGGGCTGAAGGTCGTCAGCTAGCTTCGGGCTTTCAAGATTACGGCAGCGTCGCTTGCGGCGCTGCCGTTTACTTTTCGGCTATTGCTTCGTCAGGCCGCAATAACGGCTGGCGCCGTTCTGCCAACAGCCGCTGCGGATGCAATAAGCCTGGCTGACACGGCAGCCTTCAAGGCAAGGCCTGATTTGGCCGGTGGCCATTCTCGCGCAGGTGTTCTGGCAAGTTTTCTGCTCGCCGCTGCATCTCATCGGCTCCGCCAGTGCGGTCTGAGCGCCCATCAAGGCGACGACGACGGCGATTGCGGCGGTAATTTTTCTCATTCTGCTTTGGCTCCTGATTTCTTCACGATCGCCGACCACAGCGTTTCCTCGCGGTCGATGTCGGCGGCATATTCTTCCGGGGTTGTCGGCATCGGCTCGGCAGCTTCCAGCGCCAGACGATTGCTGACCTCTTTGCTGGCCAGCGCTTCGCGCAGCGTCGCGTTGAGCTTATCAATGATTGGCCGCGGCGTACCGGCGGGCGCGATGATGCCGTAGTGCAGGACCGCTTCAAAGCCGGGCAGGCCGGATTCCGCAACGGTCGGCAGATCGGGGAAGACCGGCGAACGTTTGGCGCCCGTCACCGCCAGCGCGCGGAGCTGGCCCGCCTTGACGATCCCGATGGCCGGCGGCGGTGACGAGAAATAGAGCTTCACGTGCCCGCCGATTACATCGGTGAGCGCCTGTCCGGTGCCCTTGTAGGGAATATGCGTGAGCTCGATGCCGGCTGTGACGGCGAACAGCACAGTACTGAGATGGATGCCGCTGCCGTTGCCGGCCGACGCGTAGTTCAGCTTGCCCGGCTGCGCTTTGGCGAGCGCGATGAGTTCGCGAATATTGTTTGCCGGCACCGACGGGTGCACCAGAACCACCAGGGGGCTGTTGGCGATCAGGCCGATCGGTGCAAAATCCTTGCGCGGATCGTAACCGGCATCCGGATAAAGCGTCGGCGCGACGCCGAGCGTACCGGTGCCGCCGATACCGAGCGTGTAGCCATCGGGTGCGGACTTGGCGAGCTGCCGCGTCGCGATCGAGCCGCCGGCGCCGCCGCGGTTTTCGATGACGATCTGCTGGCCGAGGATCTTGCTCATCTGCACGGCAATACCGCGCGCCATCGCATCGTTGCCGCCGCCCGCCGCGTAGGGAACGATCAGCGTGATCGGCCGCGACGGATAGTCGGCCGTCTGGGCGAGCGCGGCACAAGGCCAGAGGGCGAGAGCAGCAATTGCTGTGATGAAACTACGCCGCTGCATATTTCCCCCCGAACGTCAGTGAATCGCCGCGCCGCCGCGTGGCATGATCGTGCCCTGATGGCGAATGACCTGCCCGGCGAGTTTGTGCGCCGCGATCGCGGCATCGGCCGCGCCGCGCCCCGACAGCCGCGCCGCGAGATAGCCGGCGTTGAAGCCGTCGCCCGCGGCACTCGGATCGATCGGCACAATGGTTTCCGGCACGGGCACCAGTTCGCGTTCGCCGCCATTGGCGACCAGCGCGCTGCCGGGGCCGTTCTTGACGACGATCTCGTTGACGCCGAAGGCTTGCAGCCGCTCGATCGTTGCCTCAGGACTTGGGTCGCCCCACAGCACCGCTTCGTCGTCGTAGGCGGGGAGCGCGATATCGACGCGCTTGAGTGCTTCGGCGAACACCGTGCGCGCGCGGGTAAGGTCGCCGTGCCAGCCGTGCGGCCGGAAATTGCCGTCGAAGGCGATCTTGGCGCCATTACTGCGTGCCAGTTCGATCGCCGCAAGAAACCGCCCAAGGCCGGCGTTCGAATACAACGACAGCGTGATGCCCGAGAAATAAATGAGCCGCGCCGACGTCATGCTTTCGGCGATACGGCTCCACTGCGGCAGTTCGAATAGTTGATTGGCGGGCGCGGCATCGCGCCAGAAATGCGAACGCCGCTCGCCTTTCTTGCCGGCGTCAGCCAGAGCAAGACCGGGCAGGCGGCCGGGCACGCGCAGGATCAGATCGTCGGCGATGCCTTCAGCTTTTGCCAGCGATACGATCGCGTCCGAGAACGGATCGTCGCCAAGCGCGGTGGCAAACGCCGTCGGCACGCCGGCGCGCGCCAGATAGATCGCAGTGTTGAACGTGTCGCCCGCGCTCGCCAGCGCAAAGCGGCCGTCGGCGCCGCGGGCAAGTTCCACGATCGCTTCGCCGATACAGACCGCGCGTTTTGCGTCGCTCATGACGGCCTGACTACCACGGCCCGGGGCCGGAGGTCATCCATCGCGGCCCTGTATATTGTTGCGCGCGGCAAACGTGTTACCTTGGCCACGGGTCAAGCGCCGGGGGCGCTGGCCTCGGACCGGAATAATCCGGCCGGCAACAATTAAGTGCGGCGCGGCGAAAGCTTGCGCAGCGGGGGAAGCGATGGCTGAGGAACTCAGGCCCGATTTGCAGGCCGACACCGCCGTTTCAGCGGAAGCGTTGCGCAAGGCGGAAGAATTCGTCCAGCAGGAAGAGGGCGCGGGCAACCGGCTCACCGGCTGGACCGGCACTGTGGTGACCGGCCTTGCCGTCATCATGACTCTGTTTCACCTGTATGCCGCCTACGACATCGTGCCGACGCAGGAACTGCGTTACATCCACGTCGCTTTCGTACTGTTGTTGAGCTTCTTGTTGTTTCCACTGGCGCCGCGCTTCCGCAACAAGATCCAGTGGTTCGACATCATCCCGGCGGTCGCTGGCATCGCCATCATCTGTTACGCGCTATACGGCGGCGACGATTTCATGGACCGCGCCGCGGTGCCCGATCGCTGGGATGTCATCCTCGGCGGCATTTTCGTCGTGCTGGTACTGGAAGCGGCGCGCCGCACCACCGGCCCGATCATGCCGATCGTCGCCGTCCTGTTCATCGCCTATGCGATGCTTGGGCCGCATTTGCCGCCGCCGTGGACGCATCGCGGCTTCGACGTCGCGCGCCTGGTCGGTCATCTGTTCATTACGCTCGAAGGCATCTTCGGTGTTGCGGTCGATGTCTCGGCAACTTTGATCATCATGTTCACGATTTACGGCGCCATCCTGCAGCATTCCGGCGCGGGCAAGTTTTTCATCGACTTCTCGCTCGCCGTCATGGGCGGCAAGCCCTCGAGCGCCGGCCGCGCCGTGGTCGCGTCGTCATTCCTGCTCGGCGGACCGTCGGGCTCCGGCGTTGCCACCACAGTGATGATCGGCACCGTAGCCTGGCCGATGCTGAAAAAAGCCGGTTTCGAGCGTAACGCGGCCGGCGGGTTGCTCGCAGCAGGCGGACTGGGCGCGATCATCTCGCCGCCGGTGCTGGGCGCGGCGGCGTTCCTGATCGCCGAGTTTTTGAAGATCAGCTATCTCGACGTCATCTGGATGGCGACCATCCCGACCTGTCTCTACTACCTCGCGCTGCTGTTCATGGTCGAACTCGATGCCATGCGCTTCGGCGCCAACGAGGTCGTCTTCAAGCAGGAGATGACCATTGGTGAGATGACGCGCCGTTACGGCTTCCATTTCGTGTCGCTGGTCGGCGTCGTCATCTTCATGATCGTCGGCTATTCGCCGATGCTGGCGGTGTTCTATTCGACGGTGCTGGCCTTCGGCATGAGTGCATTGGCGCCTGACACTGCGCTCGGGCCGCGCAAGTTGTTGCTGGGCATTCTCCTCCTTGGCCTTCTCGGCTCGGCGGCCATGACGATCCCCGGCATCGGCGCATCGGCTGCGGGCCGTCTGTTCACCGAGAACTACCCGGCGTTGATCCTGCTGGTGATTGCGGTGCTGTCGGCTTTCGGCCTGACCGAAGCCGGACAGCGGATCATCCCGTCGACCAAGAAACTGACCGCGGCGATGGCGGACGGTTCGGTCGGCGTGCTCAGCGCGGCGACGACCTGTGCCGCCGCCGGCATCATCGTCGGCGTCGTCACGTTGACCGGCCTCGGTTTGAAGTTCTCGTCGATCGTGATCGACTTCGCCGGCGGCAGTCTGCTCATGACCGCGATCTACACCGCGCTCGTCGTCTGGATCATCGGCCTCGCCGTGCCGGTGACGGCGTCCTACATTATCTGCGCGGTGATCGCGGCGCCGGCGCTGACCAAGCTCGGCGTGCCGGACTACGCCGCGCACATGTTCATCTTTTATTACGCCGTGCTGTCTGAAGTCTCACCGCCGACCGCGTTGTCGCCCTTCGCGGCGGCAGCGATCACCGGCGGCGATCCTTACATCACGACCATGCAGGCGTGGAAATACACGCTCCCTGCGTTTCTGGTGCCGTTCGTCTTCGTGCTTGACCCGCTCGGCATCGGCTTGCTGATGAAGATTCCGAAAGATGGCGGCATTTACGACATCGTCTGGATCACGTTCATTACCGGCGCAGGGTTGGCCGCGCTCGCTGCCGCCGCACAGAACTGGGCGCTGCATCGCACCACACTGGTCGAGCGCGGCCTGTTCCTGCTCACCGGCCTGCTGCTGGTATTCCCCAGCCTGATCGAAGCGATATGCGAAACGATCACCGGGCTCGATGTGCCGTATCCGGCGCCGTTCGGGCTCGCGCTTGGCGTGATTTTGCTGGGCTGGCAATGGATGTCGCGGCGACAACCCGCCGCAGCGGCTTCGTAGAAGTCTGCTAGACTCACCACCAGAAGAAACGAAAAATACGCACTCCAGGGAGGACTAAAATGAAACGAGGATTCATGATCGCCTTGGCCGCCATCGCGGCGCTGGGCGTTACGGGCGCGGTTGCGCAACAGAAGACCATTGCGATCGGCACCGGCGGTACCGGCGGCGTCTACTATCCGATCGGCGGCGCGCTCGCCAATCTGTTGTCGAAAAACCTGAAGGACACGCAGGCCACCGCGCAGGTGACCGGCGGTTCGGTCGACAACCTCAAGCTCATCGGCTCGGGCCAAAGCGAAATCGGCTTCTCGATGGCCGATGCCGCGGTCGATGCGCTCAAGGGCGAGGACAAGTTCAAGGGCAATCCGGTCAACCTGCGCACGCTGATGGTGCTCTATCCGAACATTATGCATGTCGTGAGCATTGAGGGCACGGGCGTCAACACGATGGCCGACCTCAAGGGCAAGCGCATCTCGACCGGCTCGCCGGGCAGCGCCACCGAAGTCATGGCGTTCCGCGTTATTGAGGCCGCCGGTCTCGACAAGGACAAGGACATGAAGCGCGAGCGTCTTTCGGTCGCGGAATCGGTGAACGCGCTGAAGGACCGCAAGATCGACGCCTTCTTCTGGGTCGGCGGCCTGCCGACCGCGGCTGTGACCGATCTCGGCGCCACGCCGGGCGTGAAGATCAAGATGATCGATCACACCGAAGTCGTCGCAAAGATGAACGCCAAGTACAACAACCTCTATGCGCCCGCCGTCATCAAGGCGGGCACCTATCCGGGCCAGACCGCGGACAACAAGGTGTCGGCGGTGTGGAACATCCTCGTCACCAACGACAAGATGACCGACCAGGAAGCCTACGACATCGTCAAGCTGATGGTCGAGAAGAAGGCCGATCTGGTCGCCGTGCACAAGGACGCCGAGAGCTTCTCGGTCGACAACCAGATCAAGAGCAACTCGCCGGTGCCGTGGAATGCCGGCGCGGTGAAGTACTTCGTCGAAAAAGGCGCGAAGATGTAGCTCAGCGCATGATCCCGAAAAGTGGGTACCGGTTTTCGGATAAGATCATGCGCAATTAAAAAGTCGCTTTAATGCGCGTGATGATGCGACGGCCCTGCTTGCGCGGGGCCGTTTGCTTTTGCGGGCCAGGCAAGACAAACGAAGTAGGCTGCCGCGCTCAACAGCGCGATGCAGAAGCTCACGGGCCAGTCGGTTTCATAGGCCATGGCGATGCCAAACCAGGCCTCGCCCAGTGCCAGCGCCGCTGACAGAGTGAGCCCGCTCCACAATCCGGTGGTCACGCGCTGCGCGGCGGCGGCAGGTCCTACCATCAGCGTGAACACCATGAGCACGCCGACGATCTGCGCGCAGGCCGAAACGGCAATGGCGACGATGGCGAGGAACGCTGTCGAGATGAACCGCATCGGCACGCCTTTGGCTTCGGCCAGTTCCGGCTGCAATGTGGCGAAGATCAGTGGGCGCATGATGATCGCCAGCGCGGCCAGCGTCACGATGCCGAGCGCGGCCAGTGTTGCGATCATGGCGTGGTCGACCGCCAGTACGTTGCCGAACAAGAGCGCGGTCGCCTGCGTGGCGAACGACGTGTAGTAGTGCAGGAACAAGAGGCCAAAACCGAGCGCCAGCGCCAGCACGACGCCGATGGCGACGTCGCGATTGCTGATGCGGTCCGAGAGCGCGCCCATCGCGATACCGGCGGCGAGCGTGAAGCCGAGCAGGCCCCAGAGGGGACTGAGGCCAATCAGGCCGGCACCGGTCGCACCGGCAAAGCCGATATGCGACAGCGCGTGGCCGGCAAAAGTTTGCCCGCGCATCACCAGGAAATAACCGACAATGCCCGACACTACGGCAACGATGCCGGCGGCGGTAAAAGCATTGGTCATGAATTCGTACTGGAACATCAGTGATGGTGTCCGTGGTCGTGGCCATGAGCGTGACCGTGGTCCACACGCTCGACATCGCTGCCGTGCGACATGACGAAGATATGTTTGCCGGCGCGCACGACTTCGATCTCGGTGCCGTAGAGCTTTGACAGCACCGGCGCGGTCACGACCTCGTCTACGGTGCCGAGTTCGGCCCGGCCGTTGCCGAGATAGAGCACGCGGTCGATGGCGCCGAGTAATTGGTTGAGCTCGTGCGCGCTGAACAGAACGGTGATGCCGCGGTCGCGGCAGACTTGTCGCACGACGCTGATTGCGACTTCCTGATGCCGCGCGTCGAGGCTGATCAGCGGTTCGTCGAGCAGCAGCAGCTTCGGATTGCCGATCAAGGCCTGCGCCAGCAGCAGCCGCTGCCGTTCGCCGCCCGACATTTGCGACAGCGGGCGGGTGGCCAGTTCACGCGCGCCGACCGAGGCAAGCGTATCCTCGATCATGGCGCGGTCCTGCTCCGACAATTTCGGCATGCCCCACCGTTCGCCGTTGAGCGAGGCGCCGATGAAGTCGAGACCGCGCACGCGCAGGTCCGGCAGCACGGTACGCAGTTGCGGCAGGTATCCGATCCGGTGATTGCCGCATTCGGGATTTTCGCCGAAAACCCTGATCGAACCCGCGCTCGGCGGCAGCAGGCCGAGGATCGAGCGCATCAGCGTGGTCTTGCCGGCGCCGTTGGGGCCGAGCACGCCGATGAATTCACCAGGTTCGATGGCAAAGCTGGCGTCGGCCAGCACCGTGCGGCCGCCGATCCGGATAGTGGCGCGGTCCAGCGCTATGACGGCTGTCATGAATTAGGGCCCGTCAGCGCCTTGTCGACGGCGTCAAGCTGGCCGAGCATCCAGTCCTGGAATGTCACGCCGGCAGGCTGCGTCTCGGTGACGCCGACGGCGGGCACTTTGGCTTGAGCCGCCACGCCACGCAGC
Source organism: Pseudolabrys sp. (assembly GCA_036500165.1). Lineage (GTDB taxonomy): Bacteria > Pseudomonadota > Alphaproteobacteria > Rhizobiales > Xanthobacteraceae > Pseudolabrys. The sequence continues at coordinate 3,277 of DASYCM010000033.1, read as the reverse complement.
CGTTCGGTCAGCTTGGCCGAGACCTGCTTGTTATAGAGCATCAACTTGACCTTGCGCTGCTTCAGGTCGTTCTCGAAGGCGGCGATGTCGCGCGCGCTGGGCTCGGTGTCGTTCATGACGGCAAGCGCGAGCCGTTCGTTGCGCACGGTCAGGCCAAGCGCTTCGGCCATCAAGCCGAACACCGGCTCGGTCGCGGTCACCGCCATGCCGCTATATTTGCTCTTCAACTGCGCGACGCGCAGGCTGACGCGCTGCATCGAGGCCAAGGTTGCAGACAGCCGGAGCGCATAGTCGCTGGCATTGGCTTCATCGGCGGCGGCGAAGGCCTTGGCGATTGCGGTTGCCACCGCCGGCATGGTGGCGGGCGCGTACCATAGATGCGGATTGCCGCCAGCCTTCGCGCCGGTGATCTGCCCTGCGTTGACGACAACGCGGTCCGCTTTCGGCGCCGCGGCAATGAGCTTGTCCACCCACGGGTCGTAGTCGGCGCCGTTGAGAATGACGATGCTGGCGTTGGCAATCTGTCGCACGATGCCGGGTGTGGTCTCGAACAGATGCGGGTCCTGATCCGGATTGCTCAGAATGCTGATGACCTCGACCCGGTCGCCGCCGATCTGCCTGGCGATATCGCCGTAGAAATTCTCCGCCGCCACCACGACGATTTTGCCCTCAGCAGCACGCGCTGGCGTGGCTGTAAAAGAGCCGGCAAGCGCGGCGGTAAAGCCGAGGCAAAAGGCGGCAATCAAACGCATGATCGCTTAAGTCCGAGGCGCAGGGTGCGCCGACCGAATATGTAACATTATAACATATCAGCGGCAAGGCCGCCCGATGGGCGGGCAGGGCCTTAAAACCTCAGTGCCAGTAAGGCGGGAAATCGTCGTTCTTCTGCTCGGCCGCCAGCAGCCGCAGCATCGCCGGCCATTCCAGCACGCCATAGGGTCGCCGCGCGCCCGGCTGATAGAGGTGCGCGGTGTGCGCCAGCACGTTCTCACCCGGCATCAACAGTTCAGTGCGCGCCGCCATGGCGTCGACCTGCGATCGGCAGGACATTTCGAGCTGATACATCGTGTTGAACGCTTGCGGCACGGTCGCGCCGCAGGTCAGCAGGCCGTGGTTGTTCATGATCAGCGCGTCATGCGGCCCGAGGTCGTTCACGATCTGCTCGCGCTCGTCGAGATTGATCGCCGGCCCTTCATAGCCGTGATAGCCGATGTGGCCGACGAAGCGGATCGACGTCTGCGACAGCGGCAACAGTCCGGATTTCATCGCCGAGACGGCAACGCCGGCGCGCGTATGGGTATGGATCACGCATTGTACTTCCGGCCGCGCTTTATGAATCGCGCCGTGAATGATGTAACCGGATTTGTTGATGCCGTAGTCGGTGTCGGGCTTCGAGAGGATGTCGCCCTCGACCGAAATCTTCACCAGGTTCGAGGCCGTGATTTCCTTGTAGAGCAGCCCGTAAAGATTGATCAGCAGGTGATCCTGCGTGCCGGGAATGCGCGAGGTGATGTGATTGTAGATCAGGTCGGTCATGCCATATTTGTCGATCAGCCGGTAACAGGCGGCGAGATCGACACGCGCCTGCCATTCTTCGGCCGAGACTTTGTCCTTGAGCGACGGAAAATCCGTTGAATAGTTCATTACAATTCCGGCCCTATTTGTTTTCCTGGCTGTTTCCCGCGGTCACCATAGCGCCGCACCCCGGCAGGGGCCAAGGGCTGCCGATGCGCGCCAGTCATGCCGACAATGAGGGAGAAGGAGCGGCAATCAGCCGAAGCGGCGTCCGACCTGCACGTCGCGCCGTACGCGTCGGACTTCGTCTTCCAGACGTTTGCACTCGGTGATGAGTTCGGCGGCGATTTTCAACAGGCTCTCGTTGATGTCGCGCTGCGACATCTGCTGGCGCGCGATGCGGATCTGATTTTCGGCGTTGTTAATCGACATGGCATGCCTTCTGGCGGTCAATTAGGCAGTTCTCACCGGACCGTGGCGCCAGAATGCGTTCCAGAAATGAATTTTCCGCCAACACGGGAGACTCAAATTTTAACGGCTTTTCAGGATTTCTCGAAAAACCCTTATTTTTGATCGCCGTAGCGCTCCAAAACCGCCTCGGCGACGAACATCCTGCGGCCCTGCCGTCCCGGCGTCGTGCCATGGGCCGCGCACCAGGCCGGAAAGGTGGCCGGGTCGATCCGCACCCGCATCACCGGATGGCCGTAGGATTTGAGGCCCTTTTCCATTTCTTCGGCAATCTTGAGCCACTCCGCCCAGGTCCGGGGCATGGTGTTGCCGTCGTCGAAGATTTTCAGCAGCGCCGGATAGTCGGCCTCTTCGATCCAAAAGGCGCCGACGGCGGGGAGGGGCTTTTCGTCTTCTGGTGTCATGGCGTGTGCCTAGCACAGACCACCGGCATTGCGCTCGCTAGACAAACTCAGCGCCGATCTGCGATCCCCCGCCGCCATTTGACGGTAGCGCGTCGGCCGGTGCCGGTGCGGGATGTCATAAATGTGAATGTGTTCGGCACGGATTTGGGCGCGTCGATGGAAATCTGAACGCCGGTGTTGCTGCGAAGTTTACGCCTGCGGACATTTCGAGAAAAGTGCGGTTAAATAATTGGGCGTCCGCGTTGGACCGAAAAATCGCGAATTATTCCGCACCAATCCGCCCCACGGTATCTAACGTTTTATGCTTGTGAATGCCGGCAAGAATTACACGCATCGCACAACGAGCATCGACGACCTGATTCAGACGCCTGTCCGCGCACAATTATCGAGTGTATGATCCTCCGCAATCGCAGGGACATGAGAGCCCCGCACATTCGAGGGGGATAGCGCGTGGACTTTCTCATGCCGTTTTTTCCGATTGCCGCCTGGGCCGCTGGCATCTTTGTGTTTTTCATCGTGCTGCGAATGTCCAACATCTTTCGCTACATACCGAACAACCAGGTCGGTATCGTCGAAAAATTGTGGACGACAAAGGGCTCGATAAAATCGGGTTTCATTGCCTTGCATGGCGAAGCCGGGTTTGAGCCCGAAGTCCGGCGCGGCGGGTTACATGCGTTTTTTCCCTTCATGTACCGCATCCATAAATCGGATCTCGTTACCGTGGGCCAAGGCACGATTGCCTACGTTTTCGCGCGCGACGGCGCGCCGCTTGGGGCCTCGCAAGTTCTCGGCGCCAATGACACCGATGAAAAATCGGATTTTCAGGATGTCCGAAAATTTTTGATGGCAGGTGGACAGAAAGGGCCGCAACGAAAACTTCTGCGGGAGGG
>DASYCM010000032.1:0-1742 GCA_036500165.1 Pseudolabrys sp. | reverse complement strand
CGCTCCTTGGTGAACTGCCAGCGCCAGAAAGCGAGCGTGCCGTTGCTCTCGACCGCATAGGGCCCGACAAAGCGGGTGCCGTCGAAATGGTCGGAAACCGGCCCGGTATAGACCCCGGACGACATGCGCTTGAGCCAGCCCATTATGCCTCCAACGGCCAGAACGGCCGCGAGGCCGCCAATCAGAGTCCTGCGTGTCAATTTCATACGTTCTTTCAATGCTTTACCATAGTCCTGCGTTCAATATCCGCCTTGACTCGGTCGCATTCGGCCCCTAGTTTCCCGCCACTTCTCGAAACGAGATGTGACGACCGATCCGCCGCCCGGCCCTAGAGACCGGAGGCCCCCGCCCGACAGCGCGATGCGCCCTCGGGCGCAAAAGTGTTTGCACCATTGGCTCATCGCAAGATGAGCCGCGCAAGGAAGTTGAAGAGTGTTCGACAATCTGTCGGAAAAACTGGGCGGCATTCTCGACCGCCTCACCCGCCGCGGCGCGCTCAGCGAAGCCGACGTCGATGCGGCGCTGCGCGAGGTTCGCCGCGCGCTGCTCGAGGCCGACGTCGCGCTCGACGTCGCGCGCGAATTCGTCGAAGGCGTGAAGAAGCAGGCGATCGGCGTTTCCGTCATGAAGTCGGTGACGCCCGGCCAGATGGTCGTGAAGATCGTGCACGACCAGTTGGTCGCGACGCTCGGCGCCGACGCACAGGGTATCGACCTCCACGCCGCGCCGCCGGTCGCCATCATGATGGTCGGCCTGCAGGGTTCCGGCAAAACCACGACCACCGCCAAGATCGCGAAGCGCCTGACCGAGCGTCAGAAGAAAAAAGTTCTGATGGCCTCGCTGGACGTGCGCCGTCCGGCGGCGATGGAGCAGTTGGCCGTGCTCGGGCGCGAGACGCAGATCGAGACGCTGCCGATCGTCGAAGGCCAGCAGCCGCCGCAGATCGCCAAGCGCGCGCTGCAAGCCGCGCTGCTCGGCGGCTACGACGTCGTGCTGCTCGACACCGCGGGCCGCACCACGCTCGACGAAGAAATGATGAACGAGGCGGCCGAAGTTAAGCGTGCCGCCAATCCGCACGAAGTTCTTCTCGTCGCTGACTCACTTACCGGCCAGGACGCCGTCAATCTCGCGCGTTCGTTCGACGAGCGCGTCGGTTTGACCGGCATTGTCCTGACGCGTGTCGACGGCGACGGCCGAGGCGGTGCGGCACTGTCGATGCGCGCCGTCACCAACAAGCCGATCAAGCTGCTCGGCACCGGCGAAAAGATGGACGCGATCGAGGAGTTCGACGCGTCGCGTGTCGCCAGCCGCATTCTCGGCATGGGCGACATCGTCGCGCTGGTCGAGAAGGCCGCCGCCAATATCGATGCCGAGAAAGCCGCTCGCACCGCCGAGAAAATGCGCAAGGGCCAGTTCGATCTGGCCGACATGCGCGACCAGCTTTCGCAGATGGCGGCGATGGGCGGCATCGGCGGGCTGATGGGCATGATGCCCGGCGTCGCCAAGATGAAGACGCAGATCGCCAATGCCGGCATCGACGACAAGGTGCTCAAGCGTCAGATCGCGATTATCGACTCGATGACGGCGCAGGAGCGGCGCAATCCCGACATCCTCAAGAACAGCCGCAAGAAGCGCATTGCCGCCGGCTCCGGCACCACGCCGGAAGCGATCAACAAGCTTCTGAAAATGCACCGGGGCATGGCCGACATGATGAAGGCCATGGGCTCGGGAAAACGCAGCCC
>DASYCM010000031.1:0-13961 GCA_036500165.1 Pseudolabrys sp. | reverse complement strand
CCAGCGCCTACAGCCTTAAAGGCTCGCGTAGGCATAGCTGTTGAGCTTCTCGCGATACTTTTCAACCGGAAACGATATCGAAGCCCGGCCGCGCAGATGTGGCACCCGGCCGATATCCATCGATGCCGCCAGCTTGCGGATATAGAAGAGCTCCTCGCGCGTCTGCACGCCGAACGCTTCGAATTCCCTTCTGCCGTCCGCGAAATCGCGGTCGTTGATCGCCTCGTTGAAGCGCGCCTTCCAGGACGACTCTTCCGGCGTCGCATCGAGGCCTGCACCTTCGCCAAACGGCACTTTGGTCCGGTCCCGGATCAGGGCCGGCAGTTCGTCGGGGTAAAGGTCATAAAGCTGGCGCAGGATGTATTTGCCGAACACCTTGCCGCCCGTGTTTGCCACAAGTGCGGCGGGGTCCACGTTGAGGGCGAAGTTCACAACCGACGGGTCGAGAAACGGCTCGCGCGTTTCGATCTGATAGCGCATCGAGCACCGGTCGACACGCTGGAGGCTGATGCGATGCATGAGGCCGAGGCATTCGCCACGGAGCTGTTGCCCGACGGCAAGATCGTCCTGGAAGGCGATTTCGAGCGGCGGATAGCCGCAAAACAGCTCGTCGGCACCCTCTCCGCATAGGGCAACCCGAAAGCCGTCCCGATGAATCCTTTCCGATACCGCCAGCGAACAGACGGCGCCGCGGATCAGGTTCGGCTCGAATGATTCCGTGAAGGCGACGGCGTTATCGATCAGCGAGAAAGTCTCATTACTATCCGCGTCGAACGGCACACACCGCAAATCAAACCCTGTTTTATCCGCGTACGCGGCAGCATACCGGTAGTCCGGCGCATCTTTGCCGCCAACGAAATAACCCGGCGCCTCGGGCCGGAAACGGCGTGCATAATGAGCGATCAGCGTGCTGTCGATGCCGCCACTGAACATGGTGGCGACGGCAAGGTCCTTGGGCAGGCGCAATTGCACGGCGGCGCTAAGCAGATCGTCCAGCGTTCGTACATTGCCGGGCAACGGCGCAGTCGTCGGCATGCCGATGGAGGTCTTGAAAGGCATGCAGTTGCTTCGCGTCAGCATATAGCCCGGCGGCAACAGCATGACGTCGCCCGTCTCGACGGCGTCGAGCAGCGGCCGCATTTCGGAGCAGAACAGGAAGCCGGTTGCCGACTGGATCACATAAAGCGGCTTGACGCCCCAGGTGTCTCGCGCTGCCAGGAAACTGCCTGTCGCGGTATCGATCGCGACGAAGGCGAACATGCCGACAAAGCGGCCGAGCGCCGCTGGTCCCCACGCCTGCAAGGCGCAGGCGATCACTTCGGTGTCCGATTCGGTCTTAAAGACGATGCCGTGCGATTGCAGTTCGCGGCGTAGTTCGAGGTAATTGTAAATTTCGCCGTTGAACGACACCGCGATGCGCCCGTCGGCCGAAAGCTGGGGCTGAATGGCGTGTTCGGCATCGACGATACGCAGACGGCGCGTACACATCGCGCTCGTCGAGTTCGGCGAGAAAATCGGGTCGGTAATGTCGCCGCGATGAAGGATGCCGCCGACGAGCTTGCGAATAACCGCCTCGCGATCCGGCCAATCGATCGCTACCGCGATTCCGCACATGGCGTATTTCCTTCGGAAGAGCCCATTGGAGACGGGCCCTGTCCCAGGGCCGGGCTTTCCGGCCGTTTAACCGGCCGTGAGGTTCACAATTCCATGCGCAGGGTTAACCAAGAGTTTCCAAGCGGAACCCGACCGTCACAATTATGGTTAACGATTTATTAATGTCATCGTTATTAACCATCCATCAACCCTAACAATTCATTATCGACCCCAAGCGATTTGAACTGCAGGCAAGGAGTCTGCCATGAGCGATATTGTTCTCTCCAGCGGCGTACGGTCCAACCTGCTGCAACTGCAACAGACGTCGGACTTGATTACGTCGACGCAGACCAAGCTTGCGACCGGTAAGCGGGTTAATTCGGCGCTCGATAATCCGATCAACTACTTTACGGCGCAGGGCCTGACCGTCCGCGCCAATGACCTCAGCGCCCTGCTCGACACGATGTCGACAGGCATCAATACAATCCAGGCCGCGAATAACGGCATCACCGCGATCACCAAGCTGGTGCAGTCCGCACAGTCGCTGGTGAGCCAGGCCAACCAAACGACCGACACAACCGTGCGCGCGACCCTCTCGGCACAATTTGATTCGCTGCGGGCACAGATCGACCAGCTTTCCGGCGATTCCGGCATCAACGGCGTCAACCTGCTCGCCAACAACAGCCTGACGATCACTCTGAACGAGACCGGCTCGTCGAACGTGGTTATCTCCGGCTTTGACGACACGACAGCCGGCGCTCTGACGCTGTCCGCTTCGACCAATTCTTGGGCATCCAGCGCCGACATCTCGGCTTCCGGTACTGAATTGGCAGCCTCGCTGGTTTCACTGCGCGCCCAATCACAGGCGCTGAGCTCGAACCTGCAAACGGTGCAAATTCGCCAAGATTTCACCAAAGCGATGATCAATACTTTGAATACCGGCGCCGATGGGCTTACGCTCGCCGATAGCAACGAGGAAGGCGCGAACCTTCTTGCCTTGCAGACGCGGCAACAACTTTCGACGACCGCTTTGTCGCTGGCATCGCAGGCCGATCAGAACGTTTTGAAGCTCTTCCAGTAAGCCTGGCGCGCTAGGGACCAAACAGGAGATCCCGGGGGCCGCAACGACCGACGACTGACCGCAAGGAGCGGTGTGTACAATGGGCCTCAAAGTCGAGCTAAAGCCTGGCGAACGTTTCATTCTCGGCGACTGCATCGTCACCAACGGCGATCAACGCACACGTCTCCTGATCGAAGGCCAGTCGCCGATCCTGCGCGAAAAAGACATCATGACCGCCGAACAGGCGGATTCGCCTGCCAAGCGCATCTATTTCGTTGTGCAATTGATGTACACGTCGCGCGATCCGGTCGCACACCACGAAACCTACTTCACCCTTATGCGAGAATTGGTGCAGGCGGTACCGAGCACCTGGCCGCATATCGAGGCCATCAGCAATCACATCATGGCCGGCGAAATGTACAAGGCGCTCAAGCGTGCCAAGAACCTGATCGCCTACGAGAAGGACCTTCTCGACAAGGCAACGCGCGGTCCCAAGCTGAAACTCGCGGCGACCTGATAACCTGCCGCCTTCAGAGATATAAAGGCTGCGGATTTCCGCGGCCTTTTATTTTGGCAGGTAGTTGACCAGGCTAGTCTGGAACAGCATCGCCGTCGTTTGCATCGATGCTTGCATGCGGGTCTGCAAGGCCAGCAACTCGGTGCCGACCTCTTCGTTCGAGACGCCCTGAATCGATTGCAGAAAATCCCCCAGCGTCGCTGTGCTCTGCTGGTGCCGCGCGGTCGCGGCCTGCATCGAGGTCTGAGCTCCCGCCAGGTCGGTAGCGATGTTCGTGACTGTCTGATCGCCGGGAGCGCCGGCCATATTCACGGTTAGCTTCTGATTCAGCGCGGTACTCAAGTCCCGCCCGTTCGGGTCGGTTCCCGAAATCGGCACAGCGGCTAGCGTGGCAATGTTCTGTATCAGCGTACGGAAGCCCACCTCGTTGGCACGGGCACCATAATTGACCGTCAGCGACGGGTCGATTTGCGCCGTGGCCGTGGCGCGGGCGGAATCTGTGCCGGTCTCTCCGGTGTACCAAATGACCGAGTTAGCAGTGGTACCCGCCACCATCCCGGTCGCGGTATCGAAAGGCGGCCCATCGACACGCATGGGCGGATTGCCGCTGTCGGCGTCGAAAAAATCATTCGATGCCGCGACCGCAGAAGATGCCGTCAGCGAGGTTTTCCCCAAGGAGGTCACGCCGGCGGTGATGGCGGCCTGAAGATTCGTCGCGGTGTCAGCGTCCGTGGCACCGATCGTGAACTGACCGGCACTGGGCGTCGTGCTGGTGGTCGCGGTCAACGTCATGGTCTGACTGGTGCCGTCCGGCATGTTGAACCGCAAGGTCAGCGTTTCGCCGTCGTTCGGGGTAGAGCCCGTCGTATCGATGTCCAACGAAGCCGGTACGCCGGTAGGACCCGCAACGTTAACGCCGGTGAGATTCGTTGTCACCGAGGCGAGCTTGAAGCCGAACGGCGAGGCCGAATCCTCGGCCATGTTCATCGACGTTGTACTCGTCGCATTGATCGCCAGGCGACCCAAGCCGTCGGCGCCGAGATCGGCCTGCGTTCGCTCGGAAATTAACTGCTTGAGGCCCGCCTTCGAGCCGTCGCCATTGAGAATATGATCGGTAGTATCGGTCGCCGGCGTATCGGTGGCCTTGCCGGAAAACAGATAGCGGTCGCCGGACTGCGTATTCAAAAGACCGATGATCTGATCGAGCGACGATTGCGCTGTCTGCTGCGCCAGACTCGGACCGCTGCCGTTGCTGCCGGTCGTATTAGCCTGCACCATCGCTGCCTTCACCTGACTGGTGATGTCCGTCATTTGGCCCAGCGCCGTATTCATCAGACTGATGCGCGTATTCGCCGTCTGAATTGTGCTGTCGTAGCCGCTCATCTGCGACAATTGCGCGTTCAAACTGACGGTGACGCCGCGATCCAAGCCGAGGCCAGCATAGGTCGATGATTTCTGGCCCGTGCTGAGCTGCCGTTGCAGGTCGTCATACTGCGCGCGCATTTTGACGAGCTGCGCGATCGCTACGGCCGATTGGCCACCAACTGCCGAGACACTCATGGCTACCTCACATCTGTATCAAAGTGTCGAACATTTGCTTCACTGTCGACAGTACCCGGGCATTGGCGGCATAGGCATTCTGAAGCGTCAGGAGATTCGCCATCTCCTGATCAACGTTGACGCTTGAGCTGTCGTTGAACCGCTGCTGCAACGAACTTAGCACCACGTCCTGCCCGTCCTTGAGGTTAGACGCGGCGCTGGCGGTCTCACCCTGCGCGCTGACGACCTGACGCAAAAACGTCGAGATCGAGCCGGAGTACGGTTGACCAGCCGTACCGATGCCCGTGTCGGCCGAGAACTGCATGTTGCCGGACGTCAGTTGGCTGAAGAGGAAGTCGGGCCGCGTGCTGTCGCCGACCGCCGTACCGGGCGCGAAAGCCACCAATTTGGACGGATCGGCAAGCAAGGCACTATTGACCGAGATTCGGCCTGCGAGACCAACGCTCTGCGCTCCCTGCGCCGTAATCGCGCCGGTGTAGGACGATGTCCCGTCGGTGAAAAATGGAACCTGGACGTCACCACTGCTAAGCGTGGTCGCTGTCTTGGTCGTTGTCAGCGAAGTCACGTCGCAAATATTACCGGCGCCGTCGTCGAGCACCTGGAGGGTATTACCCGACGGGTTGGATGCCACCATGCCGGTACCACCCAGCGCTTGGGTAATCTGCGCCATGACCGAACTCATGCCGCCTGAGAAATCGATTCCGACGACTTTGTTGTTCGGCGATGCGGCCGCATCATTAGCCAACGGCAAAACCGACGGATCGTCGACGCGCTCCATCGTGATCGTATGCGCTGTGTTGGTCAGCGAGTCAGTGTAATTGACCGTGATCTTGTTGCCGGCAGATAGGCCGCTGATATCGACCTGAAACCCGTTTTGCAGACCCGACGTCACGGGATCGCCGGCTGTCGTCTTGTCGGACAGCGCGCTCGCCATGGCGGAGGCAATGCCGTCCAACTGGTTTTGCGCCTGCACCAGGTCCTGGTCGCGCAATTGCAAATAGGCCGCGATCGCGCCCGATCGAATGGAGTGAGATTGAATCAGATCGACCGAGCCGCCTGTGGGCGACACCAGCGTCAGCGTACCCACGCCCCGCTTGTCGGGATCGGAATTCCAAAGCGACCCCGCTCCAATCGTGCCCTGTGCATCGAATGAAAGTTGCGATGCCTTGGTGCCGACGAGCTGAATGCCCGAGTTGGTGAAGACGGAAATTTGATTGTTATCGCCTTTGATAACTTTGACATCCATCAACTGCGACAATTGATCGACGTAACTATCGCGCTGATCCAGCAGCGTGGCCGTCGCACTGTCGGTGTTACCGGAGCCAGCAGCCGCGATTTTTTGGTTAAGCGCCGCGATTTGGGTCATCGCGTCGTTGGCTTGGGTCACCGCAGACGAAATGCCGAGCTCGGCATTGCCGCGCAATGCTTGAATGCTGTTGCTCGATTGATTGAGCTGCTGCGTCAACAATTGCGCGGCGCTAATCACGGCGCTGCGCGCGGCGGAATCGTCCGGGCTGCTTTGCAACGCCTGCAATGAATTGGTGAACGTGTTGTAGACGCTTTCCAGCGTGTTGGCAGAGCCCGGCGTGCCGTAAACATCCTGCAATTGGTCGAGCGCTTGCGACCGCGTGGTCGCGTAGCTCGCACCCGAATTCTCAGTGCGCAATTGGCTCTGAATGTACGTGTCCAGCTCGCGCTGGACGCCGCTCATGTAGACGCTGATGCCGGTACCGTTGCCCGCAGTGGCGACCTGGGTAACGGTTTTGCGGATATAGCCGGGCGTATCAGCATTGGCGACATTGGCCGCGACCAGAGCAAGGCCAGCCTGGTTGACCTGGAGCCCCGAAATCGCCGCCGAAAGTGCCTGAGACAGACTCATGTCTGGCCGTTCCTATCGCCCGTGCGAAACGCCACTACCGCAACATGTTCAGAAGATCCTGAACCATCTGATTGCTAGTCGTGATCACCTTTGTGTTGGCCGAATAAGCCTGCTGGGTGACGATCAGCTTGGTAAATTCGTCGGCGATGTCGACGTTGGAGCCTTCAAGCGACGAACCCGTGATCGTCCCCGCCGAGCCATAAATCGGGCCGCCGGAGTCCGCGGTTTCCTCGAAGGCGCCGCCGTCGATGCGCTTCAACATGTCGGCGCCGCTGAAGTTGGCCAACGTGATTTCCGCGAGATCGATGGAGCGGCCATTCGAATAAGTACCGACGACGCGGCCTTTATCGCTCACCGCCACCGATTGAAGAGCTCCGGCGGAAAAGCCGTTTTGCGACAGTAAGTTGACCTGCGCATCGCCGTTGGAATCAGCAAACTGCGTAATGCCGCCTTGGGAAGACTGAAGTTGGACGTCCCCAAGACTGATGCCGTCGACCGTCATATTCGTCAACGTGACGTTGTTGATTGCCGGATTGAGCTGGCCATTGGGGCCGAACGTGTAATTGACGCCGACATTCTTCCAGGCCGACTCCGTGCCGGTCGCGGTCGAGTCCGATTGATAGAACAGGTTCCAGGTGTCGGCATGGCCGGCGCCCTGCGACGCGGAGTCGGTCTTTGCCCAACGCAATTGGACGTTAACCGCGGCACCCGACGTGTCGTAGGCGGTGACCGCACCGCCCGCCACCGACTCCTTGAGAAAAACTGAAACGTCGTTGGCGATAACTGTACCGTTCGATGGCAAGCCAATCGGAGTGTGGATACCGAAGACACTCGCGGTAGCGTCACCGCCGATGACGACATTGTCTGTCGAGTTGGCGGCTGTAACCGTAATATTGCCGGTGGCAGGGTCGGCTGAAGCGGTGCCGCCGGCGAGACCCGCCAGCGCCGCATTGAGGTCTGCCATGGTGTGAATTTCACCAACGCCCGTGCCGAACGTCAGAGTGAGCGGAGTGTTCGTGGGCGCCGCCGGCGGGTTGTAGCCGACAGTGATCGTCAGTTGCTGCCCCTGAGACGCCGCGCTTTGCGTCAGCAGATTCGTTGCATTGGTGGTACCAGCCGATAGGCCGAGTTCACCCAGAAGTCCGAGTGTACTGGTGCTGCCAACCGTAATGTTGGTAATGGCATCGCCGCCCGTGAGAACGAGATGATTGGTGCCATCGAGCGTGGCGGTTACGTTGGTGGTCGGGGTCTCAAGGTTGATGGCAGAGACCACGGCGTTCATGTCGTCGCCGGGATTGATCGTAATCGGATCGCCGTTGATCATCAGCGTGCCGCCGGCGGCCGACGCTAGCGTGGTGAGTGACTGGGAACCGCTCAATGTCGCCGCCGCATCGGGATGCAGCGTCGCTCCGCTGCCGAGGATCTTGGCGGCCGAAACTGCGCCGACGACAGGGTTGGCCTGGAAGTTAGACTGATTGAGCAATTCCGAGCCCGGAACCGTGCTGCTGTATTCCTGGGTTTGCGGGATACTTGCCAGGTTGGCGTTATATTGAATCTGCGTTGTTACCTGCGCAGGCAGGAAGCCGTTCTGGAACTGGAGCATCGTCGGCACGCTGCCGGTGAGATTGCCGGTCGTCGAATCGATCGGAATGCCCATCAGGTAATAACCGGCGCCGTTGACGAGGTAGCCGCTCTTGTCGAGCGTGAAATCGCCGCGGCGGCTGTAATTGGCGACGCCGGTGAATGAAGGCTTGTTGTCGGTCTGCCCGTCCGGCTTTTGCACGACGAAGAAGCCCTGCCCGTTGATCGCCATGTACGTCGAAACCGCAGCGCTTTTGATATCGCCTTGCACCGTATTGGTAGAACTAGAGTTGGCGAGGACGTTGCCGGACAACTGCTGCGTCGGAGATCCGTCCGGGATCAGATCGACGAAGCTCGTGTCCTCACGCTTGAAGGCCGTTGTCTGCGAGTTGGCAATGTTGCCGGAGATGTTCTGCAGCGCGAAAGCCTGCGCCTGCATACCGCCTACTGCCGTCGTCAATGCACCGAAAATACCCATGAACATTCTCCAGTGTGGTTCGCGCTTGCGCCAACAGTGGCGCGCGGACACGATCTCTCGTGGAGAACTTCGCAATACCCATGCCATTAATATTATGCAGTAAATTCAATTACTTAAAAAGGAGCGGCGGCCTGTATGAGGCCGCCGCAGAGGGCTGTTTCTGCCGCAAACCGGCAGTTTTTGCCGAGAAACCTCAGCTTGCCGAGGCCCCTTCGGGCATGAACTTCATCGCCACACCGTTCATACAGTAGCGCAAACCGGTTGGCTTCGGTCCATCGTCAAACACGTGGCCGAGATGGCCCTCGCAGCGGCTGCAGTTCACTTCCGTTCGTGTCATGAAGAACGAGCGGTCTGTCGTGGTCGATATCGCTTTTGGCAGCGGCTGATAGAAGCTCGGCCACCCGGTACCACTCTCAAACTTGGTATCCGACGAGAACAGCGGCAGATCGCAGCCAGCACAAGCGAAGGTGCCCTTCCGCTTTTCCTTGTTGAGCGGGCTGGTGCCCGCGCGCTCGGTCCCGTGTTTGCGCAGCACGTCGAACTGCGCCGAATTGAGCCGCTGTTTCCACTCCACCTCGCTCAGCCTCTTGAAGTCGATGGTGTCGGTTGTTGTCATTTTTTGTGCCTTGTTTTGGGCCAGTTCTTGAGCCCTGCCATAGGTCGTCGCCACGGCGAGCGCACCTAGCGCCACGCCGGCCGTCAAAACTGCCCTTCGGTCAAACATCAAATCCTCCCCTTGCGCTCCGTTCCCGGCGCTCTTCGGGATCAGACATAGTGTGTTTGGCGGCAAGCACCATTCAACTTGGCATCACCCGGCTATCACGTTGATGCGAGCGCGAAATCGCGGCCGAACGGGCCAACCGCACTGGACGACTCAGCAAGGTTTTTTTACCCCTCCCCTAGGGGTGAAAATGGCTCAAATTCCGCTGTCCAAGGCCGCATCGCCGAACGTCCCGCAGGCGCTGGCGCAGGCTCTACAGCTCCACGAGCGCGGCCAACTGGCGGAAGCCGAAAAGCTTTACGCAGCCATTCTCGCCGCCCGCCCCGACCATTTCGACGCACTGCAGATGATGGGCCTGATCAAGCTCGCCAAAGGTCAGGCGGCAGAAGCCCTGCATCTGATGGGCGCGGCTATGCGTGCACGCAAGTCGCCGCAAGTGCTGTTGAACTACGGCATCGTGCTGAATGCGCTCAAGCGCCACGCCGAAGCCATCGAGAGCTTCGACCAGGCCATCAAACTGAAATCCAAATACGCCGAAGCGCACAACAATCGCGGCGCCACGCTCTCCTCGATGGGACAGGACGAGGCCGCACTTGAGAGCCTTCGCAAGGCCATCGCCATCAAGCCCGACTATGTCGATGCGCACTACAATCTCGGTTCCTCACTGCGAGCGCTGAGCCACAATGAGGAAGCGCTCAAGAGTTTCGACCGGACGCTAACGCTGCGTCCGAACTATCTCGCCGCGCACAACAACCGCGGCCTCGCCCTTGAAGCGCTCAATCGCGTTGAGGAAGCGCTCGAAGCCTATGACAAGGCGATCACGCTCAATCCCGGCTATAGCGAAGGCTCGATCAATCGTGCTCGCGTACTCGCTTCACAAAACCGCTTCGATGACTCGCTTGAGACTTTTGCCAAGGCGTTTGCCGCCAATCCCGGCGATCCCGAACTCTACTATCACCGCGCCCGGCTGCTGCTCGAACTCAACCGTAATGACGATGCCGCGGCCGATCTGCGCAAGGCGCTCGTGCTGCGGCCCAATTTAGCGAAGGCGCGTTACGCCGCCTGTTTTGCCGAACTGCCGATCCTCTACGCCGACGAGGCCGAGATTGCGCGACGCCGTGCAAGCTACGAAACATTGCTGCGTGTGCTCTGCGCTGATGTCGGATCGGGCAAGCTGACCGGCGATCTATCCGACGCTATCAAGGCAAAACAGCCATTTCTGCTGTCTTATCAAGGACTTAATGACGCCGATTTGCAGCGCCTTTACGGCGCCATGATCAGCGACGTCATGCAGAAGCAATTTCCGCCGGCAGCGCTTGCTCCCCTGCCCGCACCCGGCGAACCGATACGCGTTGGCATCGTCAGCGGCTTTTTTCATGGACACTCCAACTGGAAAATTCCGATCAAGGGCTGGCTCAGCCAGCTCGACCGCAGCCGGTTCAAGTTGTTCGGCTACTACATCGGCAAGACGCATGACGCCGCGACCGAAGCAGCGGCCTCCATGTGCGAGCGCTTCGTCAATCGTGATCTCAACATCGAGGGTTGGCGCAAGGAGATCCTTGCCGACCAGTTGCATGTCCTGATCTACCCCGGCCTGCTGATGGATGGCTTTTCACTCCAGCTCGCGGCGCAACGGCTCGCGCCGGTGCAATGCAATTCGTGGGGCCACCCTGAAACAAGCGGCATGCCGACGCTCGACTACTTCCTGTCGAGTGATCTGATGGAGCCGCCAGATGCTGACGCCCACTACACCGAAAAGCTGGTCCGCCTGCCGAACCTGTCGGTTTACTACGAACAGGTCGATGTCGAGCCGGTCGCGCTGACACGCGAAGAGTTGGGTATTCGCACGGACATCCCCGCGTACTGGTGCGGCCAATCGGTGTTCAAGTACTTGCCGCAATACGACGACGTGTTCGCACGTATCGTCAAACAGGCAGGCGATGCCCAATTTGTCTTCCTGCGCCATCAGAGCGGCACCAGGGTCGAGGAGCTATTCCAGACGCGGCTCGAGCGCGCGTTTGCGGCGCACGGGCTTAAAGCGTCCGGCCATTGTGTGTTCCTGCCCCGCATGGGCCTGAACAAGTTCGTGGCCGCATCCGGACTTTGCGACGTCTTTCTCGACAGCATCGGCTGGTCGGGCTGCAACTCCGCGCTTGAGAGCCTGCAGAACGACGTTCCGATCGTCACCCTGCGCGGCGCATTGATGCGCGGTCAGCACAGCGCCGCCATTCTTCAGATGATGGATATTCCAGAAACCATCGCCGGCACTGTCGACGACTATGTCGCCATCGCCGCCCGGCTGGCCGGCGATCCGCAGGAGCGCCAGGCGCTCAAGGAACGGATCGCCGCGAAGAAACATCGGCTTTACCGGGATCGCGCCTGCATCGTGGCGCTTGAGGACTTTCTCGAAACCAGCGTCCGTCCGCGCTAGGCGACAACGGCCAGGTGCGGTGCGCCCATCGCCGATGCCTCGGCTTTAGCCTCACGCCAGAAGCGGCCATCCGGCATCAGTGGATAGCAGCTGTGCCATTCCGCCAGCTTTTCCCGATACAAGGCGACGTAGGCGTTATCGCTCAGCGCCTCGATATGCTCGAGGTCGAACGTGGCGCCAATCTGGTGATAGACGTCGAGATTACGCAGATCCGGCGTCGGCAAAGTCCCGCGTCGATAGTCGGCCCACATTTGCCGGTACAGGTTCTCCAGATTGCCGACGAGGCCCGGCGTGTTGAAAAGCGCGCAGGTATCGCGGTTTGCCGCGAGCTTGGCCTTGGTGGCAGCCATCTTCTCGGGGTTATTGGCGAACTCAACCGCGAGCTCGACATACGCTTCCGGCGTCGGGACTGACAACTCCCCTACTCCCGCCGCCTGCACCAGGCTGGTGCACACACGCGACGCAAAGCTGCGGCCCGGCATGGTCACGATCGGCACGCCGCGCCACAGCGCATCGGCCGCTGTGGTGTGGGCGCCGTAAGGCAGGCTGTCGAGGAACAGGTCGGCCAGCGGATAGCGCGCAAGGTGCTCCGGATTTGGCTTCTGCTGCGCGAAGATTAGGCGCTCCGGCGCAATGCCGCACTCCGTGGCAAACGCGCGCAGGCGATCATTGGCTTCCGGCTGGCCGGCGAGATGCCACAGTACGCTGTTCGGTACGCGGCCAAGAATAGTCATCCAGCGGCGCATCGTCCGTGCCGTGATTTTTTGCAGGCCGTTGAACGAGCAGAAAACGAAGGCATTTTCCGGCAAGCCTGCCTCGGCGCGCGTCGGCGCGTGTTCGGCGACCGGTCGGTTACGATCGTTCGGCTGGTAGCATGGCAGCCGCAGCACTTTCTCGGAGTAGTAGATCTCGTCGGCTTCGGGGATGATGGTTTCATCCGCGATGATGTAATGGTGATAAGGCGTGGCCATCGTGCCGGGGAAGCCGAACCAGTTCACCGCGATCGGCGTCGGCTTGCGCGCAAACACCTTGGTTCGCGCATCCTTGGTGTAGCCGTTGAGATCGACCAGGATGTCGATGCCATCGGCCGCGATCTTCGCCGCAGCCGTATCGTCGTCCATCCCGGTAATATCGACCCATTGATGGACCGCCTTCTTGATACGTTCCTGCGTCGCATCGGGGCGGTTGATTCCGCAATAATAGGCGTAGATTTCGAAATTTTCGCCGTCGTGCGTTTCCATTACGTCGGTCATGGCAAAACCGACGGCATGCGCGCGCAGATCGGACGAGATGTAACCGATGCGGATCTTGGCCGCAGCCTCGCCGTTGATCGGCTGCAGGCGGGTCACGGGCTTCGGCATGCCGATGCTATTGACCGCATAGCTGTAAGCGCGCGCCAACTGGAACATCGGATCGTCGGCGTGACACGCGAGCGACAGCGACGAAATGCCGAGGTGCAATTCCTTGCGGCTGACGCGCTCCCACGGCGACATTACCGGCCACTTGCACTGGCGCTGGCGCAGCGAGATCCAGTGCTGGATGACCTCGGGCTGGTTACGATTGATGTCGAGGCTCTGCTTGAGCGCGTCCTCGGCGGCATCGTCACGACTGGCGCCTTCGAGCACGCGGCCAATCTGCTGCAGCGCAGTAGTCTTGTGGGCTACCGACTCGCCGTTGACCTGCGCCAATTGAGTGTTGCACAGCGCCAGCCATTGCGTAACGGCCTGACCGATCTGCCCGATATCTTCCAGCGCGCGGCCGAGATTGACGTAAGCCGGCTGAAAATCGGGCTTTAGCCTTGTGCATTCGCGCAGCGCATTGATCGCGGAGGGAAAGTCTCTCACCGCCGTCAGCGCCACGCCGAAGTTATAGTAGACCGCGTAGAGAAGCGGACTATCGCCGTTATAGGCGATCCAGACCTTATACAGCTCGGCCGCCAGCGGCTTGTTGCCGACGCCATCCAGCGCCGCGGTCGCCTTGAAAAGGTCGACGACCGAGAGCTGCCCGGCGGCAATCTTGCCGACAGCGTCGTTGTAGATTTCGGTTCCGGCGCTCGGGCCGACAGTCTGGAGGGTCATATGGCGTCCTATAGGCGTTGAACACGAATCACCTAGGTCCCAGAATGGGAGCCTTCGGTTTAC
>DASYCM010000030.1:0-4734 GCA_036500165.1 Pseudolabrys sp. | reverse complement strand
TTCGGTTTTCTGCAACAGCCGCATCCAGACGTCGAACACGTCGGGCGTGATCTTCCAGTTATTGTTGAAGCTGCAGAACACGAAGCCCTGCTCCGGCAGGCCTGCCTGTGCCCGCGTCAGCACGTCGGTACCGACTTTGCGTTGCCTATCGTTGACCTGATAGCTGTCCGGCAACTGCACGATCTTTTCCGAATAGAACGGTGCATGCTCGAACGGCGTAATCGTCGGGTCGGCGATGATGTAATCCATCACCCGGCTGCCCATCGAACCGGGATAGCCAAGATAGTTGGCGTGGATCGGCGCCGGACGGTATTCGAAGATTTCGGGCCGCGCGTCCTGCGTATAGCCCTTGAGATCAATGGCGATATCGATCTGGAGATCGCGCATGAACTTTGCGACCTCGATATCGCTATTGGCGCGCACGTCGTGGAAATGATCGAAAGACGCGATCAGGCGGCGGCGCATGTCGGTGTTGTCGTCGGTACTGAACGAGACCGCGTGGGTCTCGAAACGCGATTTGTCGTGCCGCTCGAACAATTCTGCCATCAGGAAGGCGGTGGCGTGGGTCTTAAAGTCCGCCGAGACGTAGGCAATCTTAATTTTGTCGTTGCGCCACTTTTCACCCTTCCACAAAGGCGGCAGCGCGTTCGGAATGCGGTGCTGGATATAGTTCGTGGCACTGCGCCGCATCAGCGCCGGATCGTCGGTGTAGCCGATCAGGGTGAACGGCGAGAACACCGAATGCTGTTCCATCACATGCGCAGTAACATCCGGAGCGAAACGCTCGCGGCGGTCCCAGTCAGCCAGGTTGATGGCGCAGGCGGCAGCGCCGCTGAAACCATGCGCATGGCCCGGATGCACCGCAAGGATGCGGTCGAAATCGGCCTGCGCCTCCTCGAAGCGCTTGAGTTCCTGATAGGTCTGCGCCCGGTTGTTAAGCGCGTCGACGTAGTCGGTGCGCAATTCCAGCGCGCGGCTGTAAGCCGGCAGCGCTTCGTCGAGCCGTTTCAGTTCGTGCAGGATCATGCCGCGGTTGGAATGCGCCTCGACCATGTTCGGGTCGATGGCGAGCGCGCGGTCGTAGCTGTCCAGCGCTTCCGGAAACCGCTTCAGCGCCCGCAGCGTATTGCCGCGATTGGCGAAGGCCGGCGCCAGATTTGGGTGCACGGCGATTGTGCGGTCATAGGCCGCCAGCGCGTCTTCGTGACGCTTCAAGCGTTCCAGCGCGTGACCGCTGTTGTAGAGCGCCTCGACATTGGTGGGCGCGAATTGCAGCGCCTTGTCGTAGCAGATGAGCGAGTCTTCGTTGCGGCCGAGTTCGGACAGCACCACGCCGCGATTGACATGCGCGGAGGCGAGATCGGGACGCAGCGCCAACGCGCGGTCATAGCCCGCCAGCGCCTCCTCGAAACGCCGCGTCTCCTTGAAGACATTGGCGCGGTTGTAGTGCGCATCGGCATAGGTCGGCTTGACCATGATGGCGCGGTCGCAGGCCTTGAGCGCCTCGTCGAAGCGCTTGAGGCGCAGCAGCGCGCTGCCGCGATTGGACAGAGCCTCTGGATAGCTCGGCTGGCCGGCGATGGCTTTGGCGTAACACTCCAGCGCCTCTTCATCGCGGCCGAGATTGGCGAGGATGACGCCCTTGTTGTTGTGCGCCTCGGGAAATTTCGATTTCAGTTTGATCGCCTGATCGAAACTTTCGACCGCTTCCGGCATCCGGTTGAGCGCGTTGAGAATGATGCCGTGGTTGAGCCAGAGCTGCGGGGTCGGCGCCCGCGCCTTCATCGCCGCTGCCACCAGCTTCAACGCCTCGGCCGCCTGGCCCTGCGCCAACTTGACCAGACCGGACATGTGCAGCGCATCGAAATAGTCAGGGCGGACGGCGAGGATCGAGGCGTAGAGCCTGTCAGCCTCCACCAGCTTGCCTGCCCGATGCAATTCGAGCGCTTGCGCCTGGGTCTGCGGGATATTGAGCGGTTTTCCGGTCGGCAACGGCATCGGCGGCATAAGGATCCCCCCATCAACGGGGGTAAAAGATGCCCTCTGAGTCGTCCAGACCGGGGTAATACGGGGTCAGCCGATGCGCCCCAGCGCGGGAAACGCCTCGATCAGCCAGTTGGCGATGGTCGGCATCTGGCCGGTGAAAATCAGGACACCCGCCGCGACCAGGAACGCGCCCATTGCCTTCTCGACCCAATCGAGCCGGGTGCGGAACTTCGCGCTCCACCGCATGAAGGCCCCGGCAAAGAACGCAGCCACCAGGAACGGCAGACCGATGCCGAGCGAATAGATCAGCAGCAGCCGCGCACCCTCGCCGGCGCTGTCGGCGGCCCCCGCCATCAGTAGGATCGCCGCCAGCACGGGTCCGACGCAGGGGCTCCAGCCGAAGCCGAAAGCCAGTCCAATGACATAGGCGCCGAGCATACCGGCGGGCTTGGCCGCAACGCCGACCCGGGCGGTGCGGTCCATGAAAGGGATGCGGATGACGTGGAGGAAATGCAGCCCCATCAGGATGATGAGTATCCCGGCGATATAGCCGAGAACGCCTAGATAGGCGCTGACCGCCTGCCCGATCCAGGATGCGGTTGCTCCCAGCGCCACGAACACGGTGCTGAAGCCGGCGACAAAACACACCGCCACGAGCAGGACGCGCAGCCGCTGCCCCGTGGCGCCGGCCGCACGCAGGTCCTCGACCGAAACCCCGCCCATATAAGCGAGATAAGGCGGCACCAGCGGCAGCACGCAGGGCGAGGCAAAGGACAATAGCCCGGCGACGAATGCCCCGCCGGCGGAAACGTCGAGGCTCATGTGAAGCGATCCTTGAGAGGCGGTCTTGATGGCCTTCTTGCGCGGCGGCGGTTCGTCGACATATTCGATATTAATGATCTATCCGGCCGTGGTACACACGGCCCTCCTGCGATTTCCACCCGGCCAGGCCGAAGAGAATAAATTTGGCGTCCAAACCAGCCTATCTGCAATTTATTTCTCGCATCGCACTGATCGGCGCAATGTTTATGGCGTTGAGCGCGGTGGATGCGCGCGCCGCCGAGCTGGTGATGTTCGAGCAGGCTGGCTGCGAATGGTGTGCCGCTTTCGATCGTGAAATCGCGCCCGTTTACGACAAGACCGACGAAGGCCGGCGCGTACCCCTGCGGCGCGTCGATATTCTGCAGAAACCACCGCAAGACTTGTCTTTTATCGATGTCGAGAAGCTAACGCCGCTGTTCGTACTCGTCGACGACGGCCGCGAGATCGGCCGCATTCGCGGCTATCCCGGCGAAGACAATTTCTGGGGCCTGCTCGGCGCCTTGATCAAGAAACTCGACGCGCCGGCAGGCTGATCCCGCTACACACACATTGAACATCACAAAAGCATTGCACGCCGCCAACTGATGGTCTGTATTCTCACACCGCCCGTTTGCGACTGTTGGTGTACAAATGGAATTGCAGCAACTCGATAGCCACGAACGTTCGCAAGAACTCGAACGCATGGTTGGCAATGCGCGACGCGCTGCTGATTTCCTCAAAGCGCTCGCGCACGAAAGCCGACTGATGATCCTCTGCATTCTCGCCGAGGGCGAGAAGTCGGTGAGCGAACTCGAAGACATTCTGCAGCTTCGCCAGCCGACCGTATCGCAGCAACTGGCGCGCTTGCGTGCAGACGGCCTCGTTTCGACGAGGCGCGATGGCAAGGCGATTTATTACAACCTTGCCAGCGCGGAAGCGCGCATCGTTATCGGCTCGATCTACGACGTGTTCTGCAAGAAAGTCCGCAAGGGCTAGTACCTCTTAGACCTCCACTAACACGGCCATATTCCCTATAGTGACGCCGGGGCGGCGTTAAGGTTTTGGGCTGGGTTTATGAAGGTACGCGCTGGCATTTTTGCCTTGTGCCTGTTGGCGTACGCCTCGCCCGTGGCTGCCCAGAGCTTCAACCAATTCATCGGTTTCGGCGACAGCACCGTTGACAGCGGCTGGTACCGTAACCTCGCCTTCCCGACCGGCAATGGCACCGTCGACGCCGCGCTTCCCGGCGCGATCGCCAATGGCGGCGGCATATCGACAACCGGACCCGGCCCGGTCAGTTCGCAACTCCTGGCGAGCTATTTCGGACTCAACGGCAACCCGGCCAATCAGGGCGGATCGAACTACGCCACCGGCGGCGCGCGCAATAATCAGGCGGGCTCGTACGCGAACGCGGTGTCGGCCGCCACGCAGATCAGCAATTACCTGCTTTCAAGCGGCGGCATCGCCAATCGCGATGCGCTCTATCTCGTCGGCTCGGGCGGCAACGACGTGTCGCTCTATGTCAACCAGATCAATGCCAGCACCATTACACTCGCCCAGGGCGTAGCGAGCGTCACGCAAGCGGCGACCGACCTCGTAACGTCGGTCAACCGATTGAACGTTGCCGGTGCGCAATACATTCTCGTACCTAACCAGCCGCAATCCTTCGGCACCACGACCGAGCGCATGCTGCGCACGACGTATAACCAAACACTGTGGTCTGGACTGGTGACGAGCGGCGTCAACTTCGTCCCTGTCGACTTCAACGGCATGTTGCAGGCCGTCACGGGCAATCTCTCGTCCTTCGGCTTCATTGCCGGCGGTGGCCCGGCCTGCGTCGCGCCGGGCGGCGTGACGTCCGGCTATGCCCTGCTCTGCACGCCCCTCACACTCGTCGCGCCGGACGCCGCACAGACGCACCTGTTCGCCGACGACATTCATCTCTCG
>DASYCM010000029.1:0-3301 GCA_036500165.1 Pseudolabrys sp. | reverse complement strand
TGGGCGCTTTCCGGGCTGACCATGTTGATTTGCGCGGCGTCAATGTTCTGTTCGCCCTGTAGCGGGAAGTACTGGAAGGTCTCCTTCTTGCGGTCGAACTTCACCATGGTGGCTTGATACATGTTGCCAAGCCAGAGATTGCCGTCACGGTCGCTGCGCAGGCCCAGTGACCCGGTCGGGAAGTCGGGCTTGTGTTCCTGGATCTGGAACTCGGTAACCTTGCCGGTTTTGGGATCGAGCCGCCCGAGATTCTGCTCACCGAAGTTGGAATACCAGGCGATCCCCTCCTTATCGATGATGACGTCATGCGGCTCGATGGTGTCACGCGGCAGATCGTATTCGGTATAGATCACGCGCGTGGCGGCGCCGCTCGGCAGCGGTTGAGTCTTGAGATCGAAACTCCACCGCGGCTGTTTGCTGAGGTTGATGCTGGCGAGATATTCGGCGGCGGCGCGATAGATCTTAACGCGCTGGTCTCCGCGTTCCTCCATCAGGCGCTCGGCTTTGCGCAGTTGCGGGTGCTGCGGAATGCTCTGGTTCACATAGCCCTGCATGCGCGGCAGCGTGATAGTCATGAAATCGTCGGCGCTGTGGTTCGAATTCAGCGGCCGCGACAGCGAGTGACAGCCAACGCAATTGAGCAACTGGGCTTTCTGTTGATCGGTGCCGGGGATGCTTGCCATCCATTCGGCGTTGGACAGTTGCGCCGCGAGGTCTTCGGTCTTGCGAAGCGTAAGATCGGCCGTTGTGGTCTTGCCGGCGGTGATGGCGATCGGTCTGGCGTTGTCGAGATCGAAGCCGACCGCGCGAATGCGTAACCCATATTGTCCGGGTTCGAGACGTCCGGCCGGGAAGCTGTAGCGGCCGTCTTTGTCGCTCACTACCGTGACGGTGATGTTAGACCCGTCTTTTTTGGCGCTCACAAGAACGCCTTCCAGCGCGCCTTGCTCCGCTTTGACCGTGCCGGTCAGCGGCGGCGTTTGCGCCGATGAAACTGCGGCGCTTGCCAACAACACGACGGACGCAACAAAGCTGACGCCCGCAAGCATCGAACGGCGCATGGTCATCTCCCTGAAGTTTTATTTTTTGTTTATTCTTAGACGCGAACAGGGCGTCATCGTAGGCGCGGTCAAAAGCGCGCGCTAGGGGCGTCGCTCGTCGCTACCGCGTTGCAACACGCCGTTTGGTAAGGCCGATGGAGATGCGCGAGAGGTTTACTTCAGCGCCGCGAATCCGTGGCGGGCCATGATTTTCTGGCCGTCCGAAGAGACGATGAATTGCGCGAAAGCCTGTGCTGCGGGCGACGCGCCGTTCATTACTGTCAGTCCGTAATCTGCGCCGACACTCAACGCGTCCAGCAGCGCGATCAGCTGTGCGCCCGGCACTTCCTTTTGCGCGGCTATGGTGTTGGTGCAGTAGGTGAGGAAAATATCGGCGCGGCCTTCCACGATATGCCACGCATAGGCAGAGCGGCCCGCGGGCGGCATCGCGCTGTCGGCGGCGCCGACCAGCAGCAAGGCCTTTTTCTCAAGCGCAGCGCGTGCTCCGGGCTTCAACGCTTCGGCCTTGGCGAAAACCTCGAAGGCATAATCGCCGGATGGATCGGCTTTCGGCGTCGACGAGGCAAGCTTCACGTTCGGATCGAGCATCCGCTCAAGCAGCGTCTCGGTATCGACGCCGAACCCCGGCTTCACCAGCGCGCAGAGCCGGTTACGCGTGAACAGCACCACGGCGCTACTTTTGCCGGCGTCGTGCAGAGCCTGCGGATGCTCCATATTGGCGGAGGCGAAAACGTCGGTCTTGGCGCCGGCCGCGATTTCGTTTTTCAAGAGACCCGACGCGCCCCACTTGGCCTCGACCTTGTTGCCGCTTGTCGCCTCATAGGCTTTGGCGACATCGGTCAGTGCCAGCCTCAGGCTGCCGGCGGCGTAGAGCTGGATCGTTTCTGCCATCGCAGGTCCGGTCATTGCGAGTATCGCCAGTACGATTGCCGTAATGCGCATCACGCCCCCGCGTCGCTGGCGTTCGGATAAAACAGTTGCTCGCCGCCAATTTTGTAACCCGCGATGACCTTCTGTCCTTCCGGTGAGACGAGCCAGTCGATGAATTGCTGGCCGAGTTCTTTCTTGACGGTCGGATGCTTGGCGGGGTTCACCAGCATGACGCCGTATTGATTGAACAGCCGCTTGTCGCCTTCGACCGCGATGACGAGATCACCGCGGTTCTTGAACGACAGCCAGGTGCCGCGATCCGCCAACACATAGGAGTTGCTGGCGCTGGCGGTATTGAGAGCCGCGCCCATGCCTTGGCCGATCGACTTGTACCAGGCGCCCTTATCCACTTCGACATCGATACCGGCCACCTTCCACAGCGCCAGCTCGGCGATATGCGTGCCGGACTTGTCGCCGCGCGAGATGAAGGGCGCGCCTTTGTCCTTGATGGTCTTGAGCGCGGCGACGATATCCTTGCTGCCCTTGATGCCGGCCGGATCGCTCTTCGGTCCGATCAGCACGAAGTCGTTGTACATCACCGGATAACGCTTGAGGCTGAAGCCTTCTTCAAGAAATTTCATCTCCGCCGATCTGGCATGCACGAAAACGACGTCGGCATCGCCGCGGCGACCGGTGTCGAGCGCTTGCCCGGTGCCTTGCGACAGCACTTTGACGTCGATGCCGGTCTTGGCTTTGAAAATCGGCAGGATGTAGCCGAACAGGCCGGAGTCCTGCGTAGAGGTTGTCGACGAAACGACGATCGATTTATCTTGTGCAAGTGCCGGTGTGACGAACGCAAACGCGCCGAGCGTGACGGCGGCCAGCAGATTGCGGCGATTGAACATGAAATCCTCCACTTTCGTTTTTTGTTATATCAGCAATTCACCGGCGATGAAGCGGCGCGCTTCTCCGGTCTTCGGATTGTCGAAGAACTCTGCTGCCGGCGTGTGCTCAATGAGGCAGCCGCGATGCAGCAGTACGATGTCGCCGGCAAGACGCTTGGCTTGATTGAGGTCGTGCGTCGACATCACCACCTTGACGCCGGAATTTGCGATATCGCGGATCACATCCTCGATCGATTTCGTGGCGTAGGGATCGAGGCTCGCGGTCGGCTCGTCGAGAAACAGCACAGCAGGTGTGCGCGCCAGAGCGCGCGCCAACGCAAGGCGTTGCTGCTCGCCGCCGGACAGCTTGCGTGCGGGCCGATGCGCGAGGTCTTTCAGGCCGACAGTGGCGAGAAGATCGCGTGTGCGCTCGTCTCGGGTGGCGCGGGGTGCATTCGCCGCGGCGAGTGCGTAATGGATGTTGGC
>DASYCM010000028.1:0-7632 GCA_036500165.1 Pseudolabrys sp. | reverse complement strand
GCGACGCCTTCCATCACCGCCGGCAGTTTGTAGAGCGTCAGGTTGATGCGGTGATCGGTAACGCGGCCCTGCGGATAATTGTAGGTGCGGATGCGTTCGGAGCGGTCGCCGGAGCCGATCTGGCCGCGCCGGTCGGCGGCGCGTTCGGCGTCGAGCTTGCTGCGTTGCGCGTCGAACAATTTGGCGCGCAACATCTTCAGCGCCTTGGCCTTGTTCTTGTGCTGCGAACGGTCTTCCTGCACGAAAACAATGGTGTTCGTCGGAATATGCGTGATGCGGATGGCCGACTCGGTCTTATTGACGTGCTGGCCGCCCGCTCCTTGAGCGCGCATGGTATCGATCTTCAGATCATCATCCTTGATCTGGATGTCGACGTCCTCGACTTCCGGCAGCACGGCGACGGTCGCTGCCGAGGTGTGAATGCGCCCTTGCGTTTCAGTGTCGGGCACACGCTGTACGCGGTGCACGCCGGATTCGAATTTCAGCTTGGCGAAGACGCCGCGGCCGTGCACTTCGGCGATCACTTCCTTCATGCCGCCTTTGGTGCCCTCGCTCATCGACACGATTTCGGTCTTCCAGCCTTGGGTTGAGGCGTAACGCTCGTACATGCGGAACAGGTCGCCTGCGAACAAGGCTGCTTCATCGCCACCGGTGCCCGCGCGGATTTCGAGGATGGCGTCGTGATCGTCCATCGCGTCTTTCGGAATCAGCGCGAGCCGAATCTCGCGGTCGAGCTTCGCCAGCCGTTCCTGCAACGCAGGCTTTTCGGCTTCCGCCATCTTGCGCATTTCGGGATCCGCATCGTTGATCATCGCTTCGAGATCGGTCATCTCGGCGCTGGCAGCGCGGTAAGCCTTGATCGTATCGATCACGGGACCGAGTTCGGAAAACTCGCGCGACAACTTGACGTAAGTGTCGGTCGGCAAAGTCGTGGCGAGTTCGCTCTCCACCATCGAATGGCGGGAAAGCAAAGCGTCGAGCCGGTGCTGTGGAATCGGAATCAAGGCTGAGGTCTCTTAAATTGAGGTCTTATAACTGCAAGCCTTCGGCGGCCGCGAAGCCTTCGAGCTTGTGGCGGATCGAAACGCTGCCGATCGGCTGTTGCAGGAACGGCAGGATTTCCGCCGCGCCCTTCTTGGTGTCGAGTTCGAGCAGCATGGCCTTGACCGGGCCTATCGCCGAAGGCGACAACGATAGCGCACGATAACCGAGGATGGTGAGCGCCAGCGCGCCTATCGGCTGCGAAGCAAGCTCGCCGCACAAAGATACGGGTTTGTTGTGCTTGCGGGCCTTATCGGCAATCTCTTTGAGCGCGCGCATCACCGGCGCTGACAGCGGATCGAACCGTTCCGACACCCGCGAATTGCCGCGGTCGGCGGCATAGAGGAACTGCATGAGATCGTTGGAGCCGACCGACAGGAAATCCACCCGATCCAGCATTTCATCGAGCTGGAACAGCAGTGAGGGCACTTCGAGCATGGCGCCGATATGCACACGTTCGGGCAGCGCATGGCCGTGGCGGCGCAGGTAGGTGAGTTCGGTTTCGACCAGCGCCTTGCCCTGGTCGAATTCCTCAACGGTGGCGACCATCGGGAACATGACGCGCAATTCGCGGCCGCCCGCAGCGCGCAACATGGCGCGCACCTGGCTGCGCAAAAGGCCGGGGCGGTCGAGGCCGAGGCGGATCGCGCGCCAACCGAGTGCCGGGTTTTCCTCTTCGACGTTGCGCATATAGGGCAGCACTTTGTCGCCGCCGATATCCAGCGTGCGGAAGGTCACCGGCTTTTTCGCCGCGGCGTCGAGCACGGAGCGATAGAGCGCGAGCTGCTCGCCGGTGCGCGGCAACGTATCCGCCACCATGAACTGTAGTTCGGTACGGAACAGGCCGATGCCGCCGGCGCCGGTCTCTTCGAGATGCGGCATGTCGATCATCAGGCCGGCATTGATCATCAACGCGACCTTTTCGCCGTCCTTGGTGACGCAAGGCCGGTCGCGCAGCGCGCGATACTGCGCCTGCCGGCGCGCGCGCAGCTTCACGCGCTCGCCATAGGCCGCCTGGATATCTTGCCGCGGCCGCAGATGCACATGACCGGTCGTGCCATCGACGATGATGGCGTCACCGGTTTCAACGGACCCGGTGGCGTTTTCGATTTCGCCGACGGCGGGGATGCCGAGCGCGCGCGCCACGATCGACACGTGCGAGGTCATGCCGCCTTCTTCGAGTACGAGGCCGCGCAGTTTCTTGCGGTCGTAGTCGAGCAGTGCTGCCGGGCCCATCGAGCGCGCGACGAGAATAGCGTTGTCGGGTAGTTGCTCGCGGCCCGGTGCGTGATCCTGACCCATCAAGACGCGCATCAACCGGTTGGCGAGGTCGTCGAGATCGTGCAGGCGGTCGCGCAGATAAGGATCGGATGCGCGCAGCATCCGCGCGCGGGTGTCGGACTGCACGCGCTCAACGCCGGCTTCGGCGGTGAGGCCGGTGCTGACCGCTTCGCGGATTTTGTGCAGCCAACCCTGATCGTAGGAGAACATGCGATAGGCTTCGAGCACGTCGCGATGCTCGCCGCCGTCGGCGACGTCGCGATGCTCGACCATGCGGTCGAGATCGGCGCGCAAGGTGGTGATGGCGCCGTCGAGACGCTTGAGTTCACGCGGCACGTCGTCGGCGATCACGTTGGTGATGACAACGCGGGGCTCATGCAACACGACGTGCCCAAGCGCGATGCCATCCGACAGCGAAATGCCGGTAACTTGCACCGAATGGCGCGCGGCGGGCTCCGCGCCGGGGCGGGCGATGGACGAGAGTTCGCCCGAGGCGATCATCTCGGCGAGCACCATCGCCGTCGTTTGCAGCGCCTCGACCTCTTCCTCGGTATAGGTCCGGCGGGCACGGTTCTGCACCGTGAGCACGCCGAGCGTGTTGCCGCCGCGCAGCACCGGCACGCCGAGGAAGGAGTGGTAGATTTCTTCTCCTGTTTCCGGCCGGAACGAGAAGGCCGGGTGGTTTTGGGCGTCCTGGAGGTTGATCGGGTTGGCTTCGCTGGCGACGAGGCCTACTAGACCTTCGTCCGCCTTCAGCACCGTCTCATGCACGGCTTCTCGCTTCAAACCTTCGGTGGCGTATAGCTCGAGGGTTCCGTCTACGCGCAAAACGTAGACAGAGCAGACCTCCGCCACCATGTTGGCGGCGATCAAGACGACCACCTTGTCGAGACGGTCCTGCGCGCTGACCGGCTCGGCCATAACCTCGCGAAGCCGGCGTAACAGCACGCGTGGACCGCCAAGCGCGCCACGCATCTTTTGATCCCTAAAAGCAGCCGCCCAGGCCGCCTGCTCAGGCTATAGCCAATGGGGAAGGGCAGGGGCAAGCGGGCTGGCTGTACGCGACGAACGGCCCGGATTCAGGCTCTAAATCCGCTGCGCCGTGCCTCGATGTCCGGTCTGGACGCGATCCTGGAAGGACCGAATCAGGCCTTATCCAGCCCATACAGCGTGTGCAGCGTGCGCACGGCCTGGTCGGTCTGGCCGGCGTTGATCAGGACGGAGAATTTAATCTCCGAGGTCGTGATCGCGAGAATATTGATCTTCTCGCCGGACAGCGCCTTGAAGGCCTCGGCGGCGACGCCGGCGTGGCTGCGCATGCCGATACCAATCACCGAAACCTTGGCCACGTCGGTCGAGCCGTCGATGTGGTCGTAGCCGATGTTGCTCTTGGCCTTCTCGATGGTTACGCGGGCGCGCTCATAATCCGCTGAGGGCACCGTAAAGGTGAGGTCGGTGGTGGCGCCGTCGGCCGAGACATTCTGCACGATCATGTCGACGTTGATGCTGGCATCGGCCAGCGGCCCGAAGATCGCCGCGGCGACGCCGGGTTTGTCCTGCACGCGGCGGATAGAGATTTGCGCTTCGTCCTTCGAAAAGGCGATGCCGGTGACAACCTGTTGTTCCATGATTTCACTCTCGTCGCAGATAAGCGTTCCGGGCGGCGTCTTGTGCGGGTCGATGTCCTCGGGCTTCACGAAGCTCGAGCGCACAAAGATACGCACATTGTGCACCATGCCGAGTTCGACCGAGCGAACCTGCATGACCTTGGCGCCGAGCGAGGCAAGCTCCAGCATTTCCTCGAAGGCGATTTTGCCCATGCGGTGCGCGGTTTTCACCACGCGGGGGTCGGTGGTGTAGACGCCGTCAACATCGGTGTAGATGTCGCAGCGTTCGGCCTTGATCGCGGCAGCGATTGCCACGGCTGATGTATCCGAGCCGCCGCGGCCGAGTGTGGTGATGCGGCCGGTTTCCTTGTGCAAGCCCTGGAAGCCGGCGATGACCGCTACCTGCTTGTGTTCCTCGAAGCGCTTGATCAGTTCCGCGCCGTTGACATCAAGGATGCGGGCCGAAGCGTGCGCGTTGTCGGTGAGGATCGGCAATTGCCACCCCTGCCACGACCGCGCGTTGATGCCCATGCCTTCCAGCACCAGCGCCAGCAGACCGGCGGTGACCTGCTCGCCGGTCGCGACGATGGCGTCGTATTCGCGCGCGTCATGCAACGGCGCGGCATCCTTGCACCACGCGACCAATTGATTGGTGACGCCCGACATCGCCGAGACCACGACGGCCACATCGTAGCCGGCGTCGACCTCGCGCTTGACGTGCCGCGCGACGTTGCGGATGCGGTCGAGATCGGCGACCGACGTTCCGCCGAATTTCATTACCAGACGAGCCATAAACCTGACGTTCCCGGACGCGCCAAAAGGCGCTTTTCAAAAGGCGCGTATACATACAGAGGCACCTTGTAAGCCGCAACCTTTAGCGGATGCGAGCCTTAAGCGGCTTTCGCAACCGCCGGAAGCCGGCCCGGGATCGGGGACAAATCGTGCACGAAGCGGCGGTATTCGTCGCGCTGGGCCTGTAGGTCTGGAAGTCGCAGCAGATAGGACGGATGGACGGTAAACAGCACCGTGGTGCCGCCGCGCTGTGCGATGGTCTGGCCGCGCACTTGTGTGATCTTGACGTCCTTTCCGGTCAGCGCGCGCGCTGCCGTGCCGCCGAGCGCGACAATAAGCTGCGGCTTGATCAAGTCCAGTTCACGGTCGAGCCACCAGCGGCAATGCTCGATCTCGTTGATGTTTGGCTTCTTGTGAATACGCCGTTTGCCGCGTGGCTCGAATTTAAAATGCTTCACCGCATTGGTGACGTAGACCAGCGAACGGTCGATACCAGCTTCGCCGATCGCGCGGTCAAACATTTGTCCAGCCGGGCCGACGAAAGGCTTTCCTGCAAGGTCTTCCTGATCGCCCGGCTGCTCACCGACGAAGACCAGCGGCGCATTCTGCGAGCCTTCGCCGAAAACCGTCTGCGTCGCGTTGCAGAACAGTGGGCAGCGTTCGCAGACCTGCGCCTCGCGTTTCAGCGCCCCGAGCGTGCCGGTCTCCGCGACAGGCTCAGGCAACATCATAGGCATGGCAACCCGGCGCGGCATGGTCGGTGACGCTTCGATCATTTTGCCGGTGCGGCGTTCGGCTTGGGCTAACATATTTGGAATGAGCGCCGCTTCCGGCAGATTCTTCCAGTAGCGTACCGGCATTTCCGTTTTCATCATCTTCGAATTGGCGCGCGCCGGATTGAAAGTCGAGCGATAATAAGTCCGCCACCACTCTTCCAGAGCGTCCTCGGCAGGGGCCTGCGACTTCGGTACGCCGTACCCAGTACTCAAGCGGTTCGTATCCCAATGCAGCGAGCCGTCAGGTGTGAGGATCGACCAGCGCATATTGGCGAAACGTTTGATGAAGAATTCCGAGGCTGGCTTCAAAATCAGATGTTGCGGTTCAAACCACGCAATGAAGCGTTCGTCGCCGTCATCATCGACTTTGCGGAAGCGCACGAAGGCCGTCATTTTGTGCAAGTCGCGGCCGACAGCTCTTTCCATTTGCCGCAGTCGGTAGACCAGCGGGTCGGAGAAAATTGAAAGCAGCATGCGGTCTTCGTTCAATAACCGCCACAGCAGTTCGTACAGTAGTGCGAAGCGCTCTGAATCGTGATTGCACAATACGCTGTGGGCCAACTCGACATAAGCCGCCGGCACGGTGAATTTCGGTACAGTTGCTTCGGGCGGTGGGGCTTCACCGAACAGATCGCCCGCGCTGCCGATACTCCAGGTCACGTCATGCGGCGCGACTTTTGCGGCGATCAGCCGGCGAACCTGATCGCGGAACTCATCGAGCGACGTCTCATCACGGACAATCAGCCGGTACATGGTGTTTCTTTGCGTTATCCGAACAGGTTCATTTGCTGGGGTTTGGGCGCAAAGCGGGCCCGTAGCACGGTGCTGTCGAAATCCTGCACTGGCCGGTGATCCAGCGTCACAATGAAGGGCCGCGCCCGGCGTGCACCCGAGGTCAGCCGCATGATATCGGCGAGCCGGAGCGTGCGATGGCGCCGTGCATCGATCAACCGGTCTACGGTGCGTGCGCCGATACCCGGCACGCGCAACAGCACGTCACGGTCGGCGGCGTTGACGTCGACCGGAAAACGAGCGCGATTGCGTAACGCCCATGACAGCTTCGGATCGATGGTGAGATCGAGCATGCCGGATGGGTCGCCTTCGGTAATCTCATCGGCGTCGAAGCCGTAGTATCGCATCAGCCAATCGGCCTGATACAGCCGATGCTCGCGCAGCAGCGGAGCGGCGGCGAGCGGCAACGATTTGCTCGCGTCGGGGATCGGGCTGAAGGCGGAGTAGTAAATGCGGCGCAGACCATAGCTCGCATAGAGTGACGCACTCGCCGAAATGATGGTTGCGTCATTAGCGCCGTCGGCGCCGACGATCATCTGTGTGCTCTGGCCGGATGGCGAGAAGCGCGGCGCCTTCTTTTCCGCTTTGACCTCGTCGATGCGCAGCTTCAGGCCAGCCATCGTTGTGCGAATCGTGGTGGTTCTCTTTTCGGGCGCAAAAGCCTTCAATCCCTTTTCGGTCGGCAATTCGATGTTGATAGACAGCCGGTCGGCGTAACGCCCCGCCTGTGCGGTCAGCTCCTGGCTCGCTTCCGGGATAGCTTTGAGATGGATGTAGCCGCGAAAGTGATGTTCTTCGCGGAGCTTGCGCGCGACTTCGACCAGTTGCTCCATCGTATAGTCGGCATCTCGAATGATGCCGGAAGACAAAAACAGACCCTCGATGTAATTGCGCTTATAGAACTCCAGCGTCAGCGTCACGACCTCGTCGACTGTGAAGCGGGCACGTCGCACGTTGCTGGAGCGACGGTTGATGCAATAGGCGCAGTCGAAGATGCATGAGTTGGTGAGTAAAATTTTTAGCAGCGACACGCAACGGCCATCGGGCGTATAGGAGTGGCAAATGCCGGCGCCGGTGGTCGAACCCATGCCCTTTGCCCCGCGCGAGTCGCGCTTCAGCGCGCCAGAGGATGCGCAGGACGCGTCGTATTTCGCTGCGTCAGCGAGGATTTCGAGCTTGGACTGAATGGATGACGACATGCCGCGGCCTATCCTTATGTTCTCTATTTGTTCTTATTCTTGTAGGCTGTCAACGCTGAATTTTGCCGTTAAGTTCCAACCGGTTAAGGCAAACCAATGAGCGCAGCGGCTTCCTCCTCTTCCAGCATCGATAGCGCCGAGATC
>DASYCM010000027.1:0-11241 GCA_036500165.1 Pseudolabrys sp. | reverse complement strand
TGTTCGACAAAGTCGTCGGCACCTATAACGACAACGTCCTTACCTTCGACTTGCACTGGCCGACCTGGCCGTTCTTTGCAGTAGCTTGGGCCGGCGACGTCTCCGCCGTGCTGCTGATTGCCGTGCGCACCTATCGGCTGGTCTTCCAGCCGGAACTGATGCAAGAACCCAAAACCATCAAGACGGTTGAGTGATGAGCACAGACGCCGTCGCCGTCCTGGGCTTTATCGCGCTGTTCGCGCTGATGCTGCTGCGCGTGCCGGTCGGCATGGCGATGGGCTTGGTCGGCGTCTCGGGCTTCAGCTACCTGGTCGGCGGCGGGCCTGCGCTCAAGCTGGTCGGCCAGACATCGATGCGTACGGTGACGGACTACACCTTCGGCGTTATCCCGATGTTCCTGCTGATGGGAACATTCGTCTCGAACTCCGGCATGAGCCGCGATCTATTCAAGGCGGCGAATGCCTTCGTCGGCCATCTGCGCGGCGGCCTGGGTTTCGCAACCGTCGTCGCTTGCGGCGGCTTTGCCGCCATCTGCGGCTCGTCGGTGGCGACCGCCGCGACGTTTTCCGCCGTCGCCTATCCGGAAATGCGGCGCTACGGCTATCCGCAGAGCTTCGCCACCGGCGTGATCGCCGCCGGCGGCACGTTAGGGGCCATGCTGCCGCCGTCCACGGTGCTCGCGGTCTACGGCATCATTACCGAGCAGGATATCGGCAAGCTGTTCATCGCCGGGATCATCCCCGGCCTGCTGGCGATGACGATGTACGTCATCACCATCGCGCTGATCGGCTATTTCCGCCCCGGCTTCCTGCCGACCGGTCCCGGCACGACGTGGCGCGAACGCTTCTCCGGCCTGCGCGACATCTGGGCGCCGATGCTGCTGTTCATCTTCGTCATCGGCGGCCTGTATGGCCTGCCCTTCCTGCCACGCTTCACGCCGACCGAGGCCGGCGGCGTCGGCGCCACCGGCGCATTTCTCATCGGCGTTGTCACCGGCCGGCTCGACAAAGAAAAAATCCTGACGTCCCTGCTGCAGGCAACGCGTACGGCCGCGGCAGTCTTTACTGTGCTGATTGGCGCGCTGATCTTCGGTTACTTTCTCACCGTCACGCAGACGCCGCAGAAGGTCACCGAATTCCTGACGGGCCTCGGCCTCGGCAGCTACGGCGTGCTGGCGCTGATCATGGTGATGTATCTCGTGCTCGGCTGTCTGATGGACGCCATGGCTATGATCATCCTGACCGTGCCGATCATCTTCCCTGTCATCACCCATCTCGGCTTCAACCCGATCTGGTTCGGCGTCATCATCGTCATGACGGTTGAACTCGGACTGATCCATCCGCCGGTCGGCATGAATGTCTTCGTCATCAAAAGCGTAGTGAAAGACGTCTCGTTCACGACCATCTTCAAGGGCGTGATCCCCTTCATCGTCACCGACCTGATCCGGCTGGTGATCCTTATCGCCTTCCCGATGCTGGCGTTGTGGCTGCCGTCGAAGATGTGAAACCTTTTCCCCTCTTGCTCATGTGATAACATCGGGCTGCGAATGGTTGGGGACCCAACCATGGAGCCAATCTGGAATAAAAAGGAATACCGCGTGCGCACTGCCGGTACTGCGTTTCTCGAAGCTCTGAAGGAGGCCGGGGTCTCCTATATTTTCGCCAATCTCGGCAGCGATCATCCCGCGATTGTCGAATCCATCGAGGAAGGCAAGGCCAACGGCCGCGGCTTTCCCGCGATGCTGACATGCCCGAGCGAAATGGTGGCGCTGAGCGCGGCGCATGGCTACGCGCAGGTCAGCGGCGAGGCGCAGGCCGTCATCGTCCACGTCGAATGCGGCACCCAGGCGCTTGGCGGCGCCGTGCACAATGCCTGCCGCGCGCGCGTGCCCGTGCTGATCTTTGCCGGCGCTACGCCGTACACGCAGGAAGGCGAACTGAAGGGATCGCGCAACGAATGGATCCAGTGGATCCAGGACATCGGCGACCAGCGCGGGATCGTGCGCAACTACACGAAGTTCGATTACGAACTCCGCACCGGCCGCAATATCAAGCAGGTCACGCATCGCGCTATGCAACTCGCCAAGAGCGATCCGATGGGCCCGGTCTATCTGGTCGGCGCGCGCGAAGTGATGGAAGAAGAAGTCGCCCCCCTCGCGATCGATACCGCGGAATGGCCGGCCATTTCAGAACTGCCGTTGCGCAGGCAGGATGCCGCCGAGCTGGCGCAAGCGCTCGCCAGTGCGAAGCGTCCTCTGATCGTCACCAGCTACTCGGGCCGCAATCCCGCAGCCGTCGCAGAACTAACAAAACTGTGTGAGCGCTCCGGTATCGCAGTGCTTGAGCAATCGCCGGTCTGCCTGAATTTCCCGCTCGGCCATCCGCTCTACATGGGCAACCGCTGGAGCGAGCCGCATCAGGAACCGGTGCTGGCCGACGCCGACGTCGTGCTGGTGATCGATAGCGATGCGCCCTGGGTGCCGTCGATCAGCAAGCCGAACGCGAACGCACAGGTCTTTCACATCGACGTCGATCCGCTGAAAGACGACATTCCGCTTTGGTACATCAAGGCGCGCCGCGTGTTCCGCGCCGATGTCGCGACGGCGCTGGCCCAGATCAATGAAGCGCTCGACGGCATCAAGCTCGACGCCGCGGCCGTGAAGGAGCGCACCGCGCATTACAGCAAGCTCAGCAAGGCGCGCATGGACGCGCTCGCCAAACTCGAACAGCCGGCCGGCATCATCACCGCGGAGTATTTCACCGCGTGCTTGCGCAAGTATGTCGACAGCAACACGATCATCCTGAGCGAGATGATCACCAACTATCCGGTGGTCACCAATCACCTGAGGCCGTCGACGCCGGGACAGTATTATCTTAGCGGCGGCAGCTCGCTCGGCTGGAATGGTGGCGCGGCCATTGGCGCCAAGCTCGCGCATCCCGACAAGATGGTCATCGCCCTGTCGGGCGACGGCTCCTACATGTTCTCAGTGCCGTCGTCAGTGCACTGGATGGCGCGCAAGTACAAAACGCCGTTCCTGCAGATCGTCTACAACAACGGCGGCTGGCGTTCGCCGAAAATGTCGACGCTCGCCGTTCACCCGGACGGCTACGCGAGCCGCGCCAATGCCGTCGGCGTCGAGTTCGATCCGGCGCCGGACCATTCGGCGATTGCCGCCGCGGCCGGCGGCGCCTGGGCGCGCAAGATCGAAAAGCCGGAAGAAATCGAAGCGGCGCTGGCGGAGGCCTTCGCCGTGGTGCGTGACGAGAAGCGCTGCGCGGTGCTCGACGTCCGCCTGCCGCATCTTTGAGACATTAAGCCGCGGACGGCGGCACATCTCGCCGCTGTAAAAGAAAATGCACACAGGGAGGATGCCATGAACGTTCAGCTTCTGATCGACGGCGCCGACGTCAAGTCGCGCGGCAAAGCCACCTTCGAGCGCAAGGATCCCTTCACCGGCAAGGTCGCGACCGTCGCCGAAGCGGCGACCGTCGACGACGTCAACGCCGCCTGCGATGCGGCCGCCGCCGCGTTTCCGAAGTGGTCGGAGACGGGCCCGACCGAACGCCGTACGTTGCTGCTCAAGGCCGCCGACATTCTGCAAGCCAAGAGCGACGAATTCATCCGTCTGATGATGGAAGAAACCGGCGCGACCGGCCCGTGGTCCGGCTTCAACGTTATGTTCGCCGCCAAGATCCTGCGCGAAGCCGCCAGCATGACCACCATGATCCATGGCGAAGTCATTCCGTCCGACAAGCCGGGCTGCTTCTCGATGGGCATCCGCCAGCCAGCCGGCGTTTGCGTCGGCATGGCGCCGTGGAACGCGCCGGTCATTCTCGGCGTGCGCGCGGTGGCGATGCCGCTGGCTTGCGGCAACACCGTGGTGATGAAGGCGTCTGAAACCTGCCCCGGCGTTCATATGCTTATCGGCAAGGTGCTTCAGGAAGCGGGATTGCCGAAGGGCGTCATCAACGTCGTCACCCATTCACGTGAGGATGCGCCGAAGGTGACCGAGGCGCTGATCGCGCATCCCGCCGTGCGGCGCATCAACTTCACCGGCTCGAGTCATGTCGGCCGCATCATCGCGCAGACCGCGGCGAAGTATCTCAAGCCGGTGCTGCTTGAACTCGGCGGCAAGGCGCCGCTCCTCGTTCTCGACGACGCCAATCTCGATGATGCTGTCGATGCCGCAGCCTTCGGCTCCTATATGCATCAGGGCCAGATCTGCATGTCGACCGAGCGCATCATTCTCGACAACAAGATTGCCGATGCCTTCGTCGGCAAGCTGTCGACCAAGGCCAATGCGCTCCCCTATGGCGATCCACGCGGCAAGGTCGTGCTTGGCTCGCTGGTGAGCGAACAGGCGGCTGACAAGGTCGAGGAATTGCTCAACGACGCCGTCGCCCTGGGCGCCAAAGTCGTCGCCGGTGGCAAGCGTAGCGGCACGGTTTGGTCGGCAACGCTACTCGACCACGTCACGCCAAAAATGCGCATCTACAAGGAAGAGTCGTTCGGCCCGGTGAAGAGTATCATCCGTGTCAATGGCGATGACGAAGCCGTGCGTGTCGCCAACGACACCGAGTACGGGCTTTCATCTGCCGTGTTCAGCGAGAATATCCAGCGTGCATTGGCGGTCGCCAAGCGCATCCAGGCCGGCATCTGCCATATCAACGGTCCGACCGTAAACGACGAGCCGCAAATGCCATTCGGCGGCACCAAGGACTCAGGTTATGGCCGCTTCGGCGGCATGGCAGCCATCGCCGAATTCACGGAACTGCGCTGGATCACCATCGAAAGCCACCAGCACTATCCATTCTGATCCC
The DNA here is from genome assembly GCA_036500165.1 of Pseudolabrys sp. GTDB lineage: Bacteria > Pseudomonadota > Alphaproteobacteria > Rhizobiales > Xanthobacteraceae > Pseudolabrys. The sequence continues at coordinate 6,421 of DASYCM010000027.1, read as the reverse complement.
CCTGTACCGGGGCGTGGGCCAAGGCCCGCGCCCCGGAAACAGTTACAGTGCCGCTGTCCGTTGTCAGCCCTCGCCTCGTCGCGTAAAAAGCGGCCACAAGAAACGACAAACGGAACAGGGCGGGAAATATGGCCGTACCATCGACCGGACAACGGCCGGCAATCGCCGCCGAAGCTTATCTTCGTGCGCTCGCCGATCACGGCATCGACTTTTTCTTCGCCAATCCGGGCACGGACTTCCCGCCGATCGTCGAGGCCTTCACCCGCGCCAAAAAAACCAACGCCAAGGTGCCGAAGCCGGTGCTTGTGCCACACGAAAATCTCGCGGTCGCCATGGCGCACGGCGCCTACCTGATGAACGGCAAGCCGCAGGCCGTCATGGTGCACGTCAATGTCGGCACCGCGAACACGATCAACAACCTGACAAACCTGTCGCGCGATCGCGTGCCGTTGTTGCTCGCCGCCGGCCGCACCCCGATCAGCGAGAAGGGCAAGTTCGGCTCGCGCTCGCGCCCCATTCATTGGGCGCAGGAAATGTTCGACCAGGCCGGCATGGTGCGCGAACTGGTGAAGTGGGACTACGAACTGCGCAATCCCGAGCAGATCGGCGATGTGGTTTCGCGTGGCGTGGACGTTGCGATGGCGCATCCGCGCGGCCCGGTCTACATGGTGTTGCCGCGTGAGCCTTTGTCCGCGCCGGTTACCGAGCCGATCGCGCCGATCAAGCCGCGCCCGCAGGCGCCCGCTGCCTATCCCGATCCGAAGACCATCGCGACACTGGCCGAATGGATCGCAAGTGCCGAACGCCCGCTGATCATCGCCGCGACCTTGCCCGCTGAGGCCGTGCCGATCCTCGCGCATCTTGCGGAGCGTTGCGCCATTCCGGTCGTCACGCACAATCCGCGCAGCGTCTGCATGCCGTCGAGCCATTCGATGCATTTCGGTTTCGAGCCCGGCGCACTGCTGACCGACGCCGACTTGGTGATTTCACTCGAATCCGACGTGCCTTGGATTCCGCATTTGCAGCATCCGCCCGCCGGTTGCCGTGTTGCGCATATCGCCGAGGACCCGATCTTCTCGCGTTATCCGATGCGCAGCTTTCCGAGCGATCTCGCTGTGCAAGCCGGTGTCGTCAATGCACTGAAAGCTTTGAGCGACGCGGTCGAACATCGCCTGCAGATGGCCGACGCGCGGATTGCCTCGCGGCGAGCCAAGCTGACCGAGCGCATGCGCAACAGGCGCGCGCAGCTTGCCAAGGACTCCGCTCCCGGCGCGACGATTTCACCTGCTTACCTTTCTCGCTGCATCGGCGAGGCCGTCGGCGACGACGCCATCATCTTCAATGAATACTCGCTGCGCGCCGACCACTGCGCGCGCGAGACGCCGGGCACGCTGTTCGCGCTCGGTCCGGCCGGCGGCCTCGGCTGGGGTCTGGGCGCGGCGCTGGGCGCCAAGCTCGCATCGCCCGACTCTTTCGTCGTCGCGACGCTCGGCGACGGTGCCTACATGTTCTCCAATCCGATGGTGGGGCATTGGGTGTCCGGCAAACACAACCTGCCGATCCTGACCATCATCTTCAACAACAGCCGCTACGGCGCGGTGCGCAATTCGACGCTGGCGATGTTCAAAGACGGCAGCGCCGGCGAGAACGACGGCCGCGATCTCGCCGATCTCGATCCGGCGCCGCCCTACGACGAATTGGCGCGCGCGCAAGGCGCCTATGCCGAACGCGTCGAAAAGCCCGCCGATCTGCCCGACGCGCTGATCCGCGCCCGCGACGCCGTCAAAAACGGCCGCCAGGCGTTGCTCAACGTCATCACGCCGTACTAAACCACCCGCAATAACCGTTCAGTCACTGAGGGAAGCCCATGCGTATCGACGCCTATACCCATTTCATGCCGAGCCGGATGTTCAAGCTGCTGGTCGATAGCGGCTACCCCGATATCGGCAAACGCATGCGCGAAGTGCCGTGCATCCACGATCTCGATATCCGCAAGAAGATCGTCGATACTTTCAAAGACTATGCGCAGATCTTGTCCTATCCGATGCCGCCGCTGGAAGCCTTCGCCAAGGGCGACGGCGTCAAGGCCAACGAATACGCCAAGCTGATCAACGACGAATTCGCCGAAATCTGCGCCAAGGACTCGGATCATTTCCCTGGCTGGGTCGCGCAGATTGCGCTTAACGCACCGGACGCCGGCGTCGGCGAAGCCAAGCGCGCGATTGCCAACGGCGCACTCGGCGTGCAGATCTACACCAACATCGCCGGCAAGCCGCTCGACGATCCGGAATTCGAGCCGTTCTTCGCCGCGATGGAAAAGCTCAACAAGCCGATCTGGCTGCATCCCGCGCGCAACGCGGCCATCGCCGACTACGCTTCGGAACAAAAGTCGAAATACGAGATCTGGTGGACCTTCGGCTGGTCCTACGAGACCGCGGCTGCGATGGCACGCCTCGTGTTCTCCAAGATCATGGACAAGTATCCGAAGCTGATGATCATTACGCACCACTTCGGCGGCATCGTGCCGATGGTGGAAGGCCGCATCGGCCCCGGCTGGGATCAGCTCGGCGCGCGTACTTCGGACGAAGACCTCACGCTGGTCTACAAGAGCCTGAAGAAGCGTCCGCTCGATTACTTCAAGCACGTCTTCTACGCCGACACCGCGACCTTCACCGGCGAGCCGGCATTGCACGCCGGCTTTGCCTTCTACGACATCGACAAGATCGTGTTCGCCTCCGATTGCCCGTTCGATCCGGAAAAGGGCACGATGTACACGCGCGAAACTCTGCGCCTCATCGAGGAAAAGGACATGCCGAAGGCCGACAAGGAAATGGTCTGGCACGGCAACCTCGAGCGCATGTGCGGCGTGAAGTTCAAGAGCTGAACTTCGCGAGGCCCGGCCGATGACGGAGCGTTTACCAGTCGTCATCGCCGGCGCCGGCCCGACCGGATTGATGTGCGCGCTTGCGCTGTGCAAGCAGAACATTTCGGTCATACTGTGTGAGGCCGAGCCGGGCCTCACACACGATCTCCGCGCCGGGGCGTTTCATCCCCCGACGCTGGAGATGATGGCGCCTTACGGCATCACCGAGCGGATGCTGGTCGACGGCATCAAGGTGCGGCAATGGCAGGTTCGCAATAAGCCGGGCGATCTGATTGCCGAGTTCGATCTCGCGCTGCTCGCGAACGTGACGCCTTTTCCGCATCGGCTGCATCTCGAACAGCATCGGCTGACGCCGATCCAGCTTGATATTCTGCGCCAGGAAGGCGGCGCCGACATCCGTTTCGGTTGCAAGGTCACGGGCTTTACGCAAAAGGCAGACGGTATGACTGTCGCCGTTGAGCGTGGCAGCGAAACCGAGACCATCGAAGCATCCTGGCTGATTGCCGCCGATGGCGGCCGCAGCGTGGTACGCAAAGCGACCGGCATTAAGTTTGAAGGCTTCACCTGGCCGGAGATTTTCGTCGTCGCCAGTACCACGCATGATTTCCGCGCGCAGGGCTTCGCCTATAATTGCTATATCGCCGACCCGACCGAGTTCGGCGCGCTGTTCAAGCTGCCACATGACGGCCCGCCCGGGCTGTGGCGTCTGGCCTATCCCGCCAACCTGGACGAGAGCGACGAGGCGTTGCTCGAAACGCCGCGCGTGGAGGCCGCGCTGCAACGGCTGGTGCAGAAGTCCGAGCCCTACGACGTAGTCTACAAAAGCACATATCGTGTTCATCAGCGCGTCGCGGCAGCGTTCCGGTCCGGCCGGGTTTTGCTGGCGGGCGATGCCGCGCACCTGAACAATCCGCTCGGCGGTTTCGGCCTCAACAGCGGCATCCACGACGCCGTCAATCTTTGTGACAAGCTCGGCCGCCACTGGCGCGGCGAGGACGAAGGACTACTAGACCTATATTCGCGCCAGCGCCGCTCCGCCACCATCGAGCAAGTGCAGGCCATGTCGATCCGCAACAAGCGGATGATGGAGGAGCGCGATCCCGCCGTGCAGCGCGAGCGCCTCAAGGAGATGATCGCGGTCGCCGCCGACCCAGCGAAGTCGCGAGCACATATGCTCAATACGTCGATGATTTCAGGCCTGACGCGGGCCAACGAAATTCAATAAATGGCTAATTTTGCTGTGTAATTCGCACCTCAGTGCGGATGGATTCAAGGCCGTCATCTGCTAACGTTCGTCATGACTCTGACTCATCCCGAACCGGAAAATCCGCCCGAAGCGACGCCGCCGATCGATGCCGGCAACGGCAAGCCATCTCCGATGCTCGAGCAATACATCGAGATCAAGGCCAACAATCCGGATTCGCTGCTGTTCTACCGGATGGGTGATTTCTACGAGATGTTCTTCGACGATGCCGAAGTGGCGTCGCGCGCGCTCGGCATCGTGCTAACCAAGCGCGGCAAGCACCAAGGCCGCGACATTCCGATGTGCGGCGTGCCGGTGACGCGCGCCGACGAATACCTGCATAGGCTAATCGCGCTCGGCCATCGCGTCGCAGTCTGCGAACAGACCGAAGATCCGGCCGAAGCCAAGAAGCGCGGCTCCAAGAGCGTCGTACGCCGCGACGTCGTACGCCTCGTCACGCCCGGCACGCTGACCGAAGACACGTTGCTCGAAGCAAAGCGTAACAATTATCTGCTTGCCATCGCACGCGCGCGGCTATCGTCGGCTGACGAAGAGAGCCGCTTTGGTCTCGGCTGGATCGATATCTCGACCGGTGAGTTCCGCATCGCCGAATGTGACCGCGCCTCGCTCACCGCAGAGATCGCACGGCTTGAGCCCAGCGAGATCATCGTCTCCGATGCGTTGTTCGCCGATGCCGATCTGGTGCCGTACTGGCGCACGCTGCCGGCGGTGACGCCGCTGACCCGCGACGTATTCGACGGCGCCTCCGCCGAACGACGGCTGACGTCGTTCTTCGCGGTTGCGACCAGCGAAGCCTTCGGCACCCTGTCGCGGCTCGAAGTCACCGCCGCGGCGGCCTGCGTCACCTATGTCGAGCGCACACAACTCGGCAAACGCCCGCCGTTGTCGCCTCCCTTGCGCGAAAGCGCCGGCGCTTCAATCGCCATCGATCAGGCGACCCGCAGCAATCTCGAACTGATCCGCACGCTCGGCGGCGAACGCCGAGGATCTCTGCTCGACTCCATCGATCGCACCGTGACGTCGGCCGGTTCGCGTCTGCTGGCGCAACGGCTCGCCGCCCCGCTGACTGATCCAGTGGCAATTGCGCGTCGTCTCGATGCGGTCTCTGCCTTCGTCGGTGACGTTGCGGCGCGCGCCGATACCCGCTCACGGCTTGCCGCGGCGCCCGATCTCGCCCGTGCGCTGGCCCGTCTCGCCGTGCAGCGCGGCGGCCCGCGCGATCTCGCCGCCATTCGTGACGGTATTCTGGCCGCTGCCGATCTTGCCCGCGCGCTCGGCTCGTTGAAGAATGCGCCTGCGGAAATCACAGAAGCCATGCAGGCCTGTCGCGCGCCGGACGGTATGCTCGCCGCCGAATTATCCGCCGCACTCGCCGCCGATTTGCCCGCCTTCAAGCGTGATGGCGGCTTCGTCCGCCAGGGCTATGATGCAACACTCGACGAGACGCGCGCGCTGCGTGATGAATCCCGCCGTGTCGTTGCCGCGTTACAAGCCCGTTACGCTGACGAGACCGGCGTCAAAATGCTCAAGATTCGGCACAACAACGTGCTGGGCTATTTCGTCGAGGTCACGGCGCAGCATGGCGACAAACTCGCCGCGCCGCCGCATAACGCCACCTTCATTCACCGCCAGACGCTTGCCGGACAGGTGCGCTTCACCTCAACCGAACTCGGCGAACTCGAAGCCAAGATCGCCAGCGCCGGCGAGCGTGCGTTGGGCCTCGAACTGGAAATGTTCGAGCGGCTGGAAGCCGCCGTACTGGCGCAGGCCACCCAGATCAAGCAATGCGCCGACGCTTTGTCCGCACTCGACGTATCGAGTGCGCTGGCCGCGCTCGCCACTGAGCGCGATTACGCCCGGCCGCAAATTGACGACAGCCTTGCTTTCGAAATCGAAGGCGGCCGCCATCCGGTGGTCGAGCAGGCGCTGGCGCGCGATGGCACGCCCTTTGTCGCCAACGACAGCGATCTCTCGCCGCCGGGTGAGACCAACGGCGGCCGCATCTGGCTCATCACCGGTCCGAACATGGCTGGTAAGTCGACTTTCCTGCGGCAGAACGCACTGATCGCGATCATGGCGCAGACCGGTAGTTTTGTGCCGGCGAAGAGCGCGCACATAGGTATAGTAGACCGCTTGTTCTCGCGCGTCGGCGCGGCGGACGATTTGGCCCGCGGCCGTTCGACCTTCATGGTCGAAATGGTCGAAACCGCCGCGATTCTCAATCAGGCTGGCCCGCGCGCACTGGTGATCCTCGACGAAATCGGCCGCGGCAC
>DASYCM010000026.1:0-2942 GCA_036500165.1 Pseudolabrys sp. | reverse complement strand
GACGCGGCGCTGAGCAAACCGGCCGTGAGCGACGCCAGTCCAAGCCAGATCGCCGCCGCTATTTCGCCGGCCGCAATCCGATTTGAAAGATCCGGCACGGGAATACGGATGGCGAAGAAAACGCCGATCTGTACCACCAGTGCAATTACCGCCCAGATTGCACAATCGATGAGATTTGCCGCGTGCGCCACCGCGCTAGCCAGAGGCAAGGCGAAGCCGAGCAGGCTCAGGCCGAGCGCGACCGCGGCGCCCGGCACATTCTTGCGAATTAGATCGAACTCATTGTACGGCGTGATGCGCATGTACGCCGCGAGATAGGCTATGACGGCAACGACCGTCAGGCAGAAATATGCAATGAAAGCCGGCAAGCCTTGCAGCGATTGCAGCACCATCGGTCGCCTCCCCAGATGAGACGATCATAGCGAAACGACCGGTTCCGGAAAGCGGGCGCAGCCCGATATCCCTTAAAATCAGTGTACGGCCGGAGACTGATGCCGTAGACAGAGCGCGCAGACGCAGCCGGTAACAGCGATGGCCACCGCGCCGGTCAACAGCAAAGGCGTGAGGCCGATGCTGTCCAGGCCAATACCATAAATTACGGGTCCGATCGCCTGCCCCAAAAAGAAGAACGCGGTGTGCCCCGACATCGCCGTAGCCCGCGCGGAAGGCGCGAGCTCGGTGACGTAAATATGAATGCAGCCGTGCAGACTGTAGAACCCGAAACCAAGCACAATGAAATTCACGAACTCGACCGGCCACGGCGCCCTCAGCGCAATGACCACGAGACAAGCCGCAACCGCTAGGCCTCCTCCGACCATCAACCGTCTCTCGCCGAACAGCGCCAGCATCTTTGAGACGACGAAGGTGTAAGCGATGCCGCCAATGGCGAAGCCGGCAATGACCAGGCCGGCAATCGACGCGCGCGTTTCACCCTCGCTGTTCAACATCACAGCCATGTAGGGGAAAACGCCGAACATGAAGATCGCCTCGACAAACACGGCGCCGAAACAGTATTTCGCCATCGGGTTGCGGAAGATGGTGCGGTAATTCGGCCAAAGCGTCGACAGATCGAAACGGCTGGTCGTTTCCTTGAGAGTGCGCAGCGCCGGCACTGCGACGAACAGCGCCAGCAAACAGATCGCGCCTGTCGTAAAAAATACTCCACGCCAGCCGATCAAGTCGCCGATCACACCCGACGCCGTCGCGCCGAGCAGATTGCCGGTGAGTGCCGCCGCCAGCACGCGGCCGATTGCGACCTGACGTTCCGCAATCGGCACTCTATCGGCGACCACGGCAAGGGCGATCGGAAATACGCCGCCGCTGGCGCAACCGGCGATAACGCGCAACGTCAGCAGCAGTTCGAAATTCGTCGACAATCCGCTCAGCATGCTCACCGAGCCAAGTACCACCATGCAGCCAACGATCAGCCGCGTCTTGCTGAACATATCGGCAAGTGCGCCGACAAGCGGCTGGATCAGCGCATAAGGAAGCGTGAAGCCGGTCGAGAGCAGCGCGGCCGTCGCCGGCGCGACGTTCAGGCCGAGAGCGATTTGCGGAATAACGGGATCGACTGAACGCGAAAACAGCGAGGTCGCGAACACGACCAGCGCCATGATATTGATCACGCTTCCCATGAAATTCGGCTGTTCGCTTTCGTCAGCGCAATACTGACGGAGATTTGGCGAGGTGGTCGAATTCGACCAGCGTGCGCAAGAGCGGCTCCATGTCCTTCAGCGGCATCATGTTCGGACCGTCCGAGGGCGCCTTGTCGGGATCCTGATGCGTCTCGATAAAGACGCCGGCGACGCCGACCGCGACCGCGGCGCGCGCGAGCACCGGCACGAATTCGCGTTCGCCGCCCGACGACGTTCCCTGCCCGCCCGGCTGCTGCACAGAGTGCGTGGCATCGAAGATCACCGGCGCGCCCGTGCGCTTGAGAATCGGCAACGCACGCATATCGGACACCAGCGTGTTGTAGCCGAAGGAAACGCCGCGCTCGGTCACCAGCACGTTGCGGTTACCCGCCGAGGTAATCTTGGCGACGACATTCTGCATGTCCCAGGGCGCGAGGAATTGGCCCTTCTTGACGTTCACGACTTTGCCCGTCTTGGCGGCGGCAATCAGCAGGTCGGTCTGGCGAGAGAGGAACGCGGGTATCTGCAGCACGTCGACGGCCTGCGCCACCTGCGCGCACTGCTCGGCATCGTGCACGTCGGTAAGGACGGGCAGTTTCAGCGTGTCGCGGATTTCGGCGAAGATCGGCAGCGAACCATCGAGGCCCATCCCGCGCGCGGCCTTCGCCGAGGTGCGGTTGGCCTTGTCGAACGAGGTTTTGTAGATCAGCCCTATGCCGACCTTGACCGCGATTTCCTTGAGCGCCGAGGCCATCTCCAGCGCATGTGCACGGCTCTCGAGCTGGCACGGTCCGGCGATTAGCGCCAACGGCAAGGCGTTGCCGAAACGCACGCCACCGACAGAGACTTCAGCGTTGGGCATGAGGCTTTGGTTCAAGATTCGCGGTCCTTTTCGTCCGGGACCATGAAGCGGGCGAGCCGCGCGGTCAACGGGCGAGAACGCCTCAGAACCGCTCGAATACCAGCCCCGCACCAAGCACCGCGAGCTTGTTGCCGGTCACTTTCGCGCCTGAAAAACGCATCGCGGCCAGGCGCGCACCGGCCGAGGCATCGGGCGCAGGCAGCCCATAGCGGCTGGTAAACGCGGCCGGCGTCATCATATCGACGACGCCTCGCGGCAAGGCGATAGTGAAGCCATCAACGGTTTCTGTCGCTATTTCAGCGCCGGTAAACGCCATCAGGAAGTCGCGGTGCCGCGCCGGATCGTCCGCCACCATCACGACGCCGGCAATGCGGTCGACGCCGTTGGCATGATTCTGAAACGCCGGATTCCAGAAGTTCTCCGGATAATGCTGCTGGCAGATACAG
>DASYCM010000025.1:0-10152 GCA_036500165.1 Pseudolabrys sp. | reverse complement strand
CCGGACTTCATGTCGGCCCAGGCCTGGGACAGCATTCACGCCATTTTCGACGCCATCAAGAAGACCAATGGTGACGCCAGCGATGGCGCCAAATTCGTCGATGCGATGAAGGGCTGGAAGGCCAACGGTCCGCGTGGCGCCGTGATGATCGATGCCGAAACGCGCGACATCGTGCAGGACGAACATGCGATGGAAGTCATTCGCAAGCCGGACGGTAAGCTCGGCGTCAAAGTCGTGGGAACCACCAAGCAAGTCAAGGACGAGTGCAAGGTCCAGAAGATCGGCCGCTGCGGTTCCTGACGCTTTTCTTCCAATTGACACTAAATGGCGCCGCCGCGCATAAAAGGCGCGGCGGCGTTTTCTTAAACGTAGGGTTGGGTTCGTGCCGCAGTTTGCCATCATAGCCGTCAGTATTCTGTTCGATGGCTTGGCCTATGCCATGTTCCTGTTCATCACGTCGGTTGGCCTGTCGATCACGATGGGGCTGATGGGTTTCGTGAACCTGGCGCACGGTGCTTTCGCCATGGCCGGCGGTTATGTCGTTGTGTCGCTGACGCGCACTCTTGGGCTCGATTTTGTTCCTTCGCTGGTGATTGCCTCCGTTCTAGTCGGCGCAGTCAGTGTGGTGTTTGAGCGCGGGCTCTACCGCCGTCTCTACAAGGCGACCGACCTCGAGCAAGTGCTGCTCACCATCGGCATCGCCTTCATGGCGATCGCCACCGCGACCTATCTCTATGGCCCGATCCCGAAGTCGGTGCCGCTGCCGGCGTGGCTGCAAGGCGACATCAATCTCGGCTTCCGCACGTTCCCAAGCTATCGCGCGTTCCTTGTGGTGCTGGGCTTGGTTTTGATTGCAGTGCTTTGGTATGCCTTCGAGCGCACGAATATTGGCGCCAAGATCAGGGCCGCTGTCGATAACCGCCGCATGGCTGAGTCCGTCGGCATCAACGTCGATCTTCTGTTCACGTTGACCTTCGCGGTCGGCTCGGGGCTTGCGGCGCTTGGCGGTGGTTTGGCAATCCAGTTGTTCGGCCTGTCGCCCAGTTTCGCTGTGCTCTATCTCGTGCTGTTCCTGATCGTCGTCGCGATCGGCGGCCTTGGCAGCCTGAAGGGAACGCTGCTCGCCGCGTTGGTGGTCGGCATCGTGGATACCGGCGGCAAATACATGCTGGCGGAGGCAGGCGGTTTCTTCATCTACGCGATCGCCATTGTCGTGCTGCTGATCAAGCCCGCGGGGTTCTTCGGCCGTGAGTGACGTCCCCGCACAGGATCGCCTCAGCGTTGACAAGAAAGTCGCGCGCGACCGCGCTGCCGCTTATTTGCTGAGCCGCCATCATTTCCAGTGGCCGGAAGCGCTGCCGTGGCTGTTCGCCATCGCCGCCTTCTTCGTGTTCCCGGATCGCATGACCTTCGGCAGCCAGGTGCTGATCATGGTTATGTTCGCGCTCTCGCTCGATCTCATCCTTGGCTATGCCGGTATCGTCACGTTGGGACACGCCGCATTCTTCGGGCTCGGCGCTTATACGGTCGGTCTTGGCGCCGCACGATTGGGCTGGACCGAGCCGGTGAGCGGTCTGTTCGCAGCGGCCTTTGTCGCGGGGCTGGGCGGCTTCATCACCGGCTGGTTCCTGTTGCGCTATCGCGGACTGACGCTGCTGATGCTCACGCTCGCCACCGCGATCATGTTGCAGGAAACCGGCAACCTGCGGTCGGACCTTTCCGGTGGCTACGACGGCCTGCCGGGTCTTGAATTCAAGCCTTTGTTCGGCCTGTTCGAATACGACCTCTACGGCCACACCAATTATCTCTACGTCCTTGGCGTGCTCGCGGTCATGTTCTATCTGGTGCGCCGCATCGTCTATTCGCCGTTCGGGCAGGCGCTGACCGGCATCCGCGAGAATGTGCGCCGCATGAATGCCATCGGCTCGCCGGTGCATTTGCGGCTGGTTACGGTCTACACGATCGCCGCCGCGATCGCGGGCGTGGCGGGCGCGCTGTTCACGCAGACCAACGCCTACGTCACGCTGACGGTGTTCGATTTCGACAATTCGGCAAAAGTCATGGTGATGCTGATCCTCGGCGGTACCGGACGCCTGTACGGCGCGTTCCTCGGCGCGGTGGTCTATATGGTGCTGGAGGATTACTTCTCGAAACTGTCACCCACCTTCTGGCAGTTCGGCATCGGCTTGCTGCTGGTACTCGCGGTGCTGTTCGCGCGCCGCGGCGTGCTCGGTCTCTTTGAAGACGCCAGCAAATATCTCAAGAGATTCCGGTCATGATTGCCGCAACCCAAACGCCTGCTTTGGAAGCGCGGGGACTCAACCGCGCGTTCGGCGCGCTGCCGGTGACGCGTGACGTCAATCTGACGCTGCAGAAGGGCGCGCGGCGCGCGCTGATTGGGCCCAATGGCGCGGGTAAAACGACGCTAGTCAATCTTATCACCGGGGCGCTCAAGCCGAATTCTGGCCGTGTTCTGCTTAACGGCGAGGATATTACCAACGTCAGCCAGACGGTGCGGGCCCGGCGCGGGCTGGCGCGCACGTTCCAGATCAACCAGTTGTTTCGCGGCCTCACGGTGCTCGAAAACATCTGCATGACCATCGGCGAGCGCGACGGCAACTGTAACAACATGTGGCGCAGCGCCGGCGCCAAGCGCGAGGTGATCGACGAAGCGCTCGATCATCTGGAATCCCTGCGGCTCGTCGATGAATCGCTTCGGCTGGTGCGCGAACTGCCGTATGGCCGCCAGCGTCTGGTCGAGATCGCCATCGCGCTGGCGCAGAAGCCGCGCGTGCTGCTGCTCGACGAGCCCGCCGCCGGCGTGCCGTCGTCGGAAAGCCACCTCATCCTCGATGTCGTGGCGGGCCTCGATCCAGACATCGCCATTCTCATCATCGAGCACGACATGGACGTGGTGTATCGCTTCGCCAAGGAAATCACGGTGCTGGTGCAGGGCACGGTGCTGGTCGAAGGCGCGCCCGACGCGATCATGAACAACGAGCAGGTGCGTGCGGTCTATCTCGGTCAGGAAGGCCACCGGGGAGGCGGGCACCATGGCTGAAGCATTGGTTGAGAAAGCGCTCGACCTCGACAAGGCCTTCGCCGGCTATGGCGAGACCGTGGTGCTGGAAAACATCCAGCTCGGCCTCAATGCCGGCGAGACGCTGTCGATCATCGGCCGCAACGGCGTTGGTAAAAGCACGCTGCTGGCCACTATCATGGGCCACACGCAGTTGCACGGCGGGCGCGTCGCGCTGCACGGCAAGGATATTTCCAGGCTCGCGACCTACAAGCGCGTGACCGCGGGCTTAGGTTACGTGCCGCAGGAACGCGAGATTTTTCCCTCGCTCAACGTGCGCGAAAATCTCGAAGTTGCGGCGCGGCCAGGCATGTGGACCGTGGAAACGGTATTCGAACTGTTTCCCCGTCTCAGCGAGCGCGTCACCAACATGGGCAATCAGTTGTCCGGCGGCGAGCAGCAGATGCTGGCGATCGGCCGCGCGCTGATCGGCAACCCGACCGTGCTGCTGATGGACGAGCCGTCCGAAGGCCTCGCACCGGTCATCGTCGAGGAACTGGCCCGCGCCGTGAAGCGGCTGGCCGCGCAGGGCGATCTCGCCATGATCGTTGTCGAGCAGAATACGCGGCTCGCGCTCGATATCTCGCCACGCGCGGTGGTGATGGATCGCGGCCGCATCGTCTATGACGGTGCCAGCGAAACGCTGCGTAACGATCCGGCCAAGCTCGAAAAGCTGATCGGCGTGGTGAAGGCCTAGCCCACGCGCGAGTTGGGCATCGCCCACCATTGCATTCTGCGCCGCGTCTCGGCATAGGCTTTCTCAAACAAGAAGAGAGCCTTGCACCATGAAGCGCAGCGAAAGCCGTATCCTCACCACACACGTTGGCAGTCTGATCCGGCCGCAGCCGTTGCAGGAATTCCTGCGCGCCAAGCAGGGCGGCAAGCCTTACGACGAGAAGGCCTATCAAGCCTGCCTGGCGTCTTCGGTCGCCGAGGTCGTGGCGGAGCAGGGCAAGGCCGGCATCGACGTGGTCAGTGACGGTGAGTTCGGCAAGGCGATATCCTGGTCGCAGTATGCACTGGAGCGGCTCTCGGGTTTCGAGCGCCGGCCGATCAAAGAAGACAAGGCGAACCCCTTCAAGCGCGGCGCCGACCGTACGAAGTTCTCGGAGTTCTATGCCGAGCTCGATGCGCATGACGGCGTCGCCACGACGGTCGAAGCGATCTGCACCGGCCCGATAAAATATACCGGGCAGGTCGAACTTCAGACCGACATCGACAACTTCAAGGCCGCGCTGAAGGTGACGAAAGTCGAAGAGGCGTTCATGCCTGTGGCGGCTCCGGCGAGCGTGATCCCGGACCGTAAGAACGAATTCTACAAGAACGAAGATGACATCATGGCCGCCATCGCCGCCGCCATGCACGACGAATACAAGATGATTATCGATGCCGGCTTCATCGTGCAGCTCGACGACGCGCGTAATGCCGTAACCTACGACCGCATGGTGCCGCCTGCGAGCTTTGCCGACTACCGCACCTGGCTCGGCAAGCAGGTCGAGATCATCAACACCGCGATCAAGGGTCTCCCGGTCGACAAGATTCGCTACCACGTCTGCTGGGGCAGCTGGCCGGGTCCGCACACGAGCGACGTGCCGCTCAAGGACATCGTCGATCTCATTCTCGGCGTTAAGGTCGGCGCTTACGTCATCGAAGGCGCCAATCCGCGCCACGAACACGAGTGGAAAGTCTGGAAGGACGCCAAACTGGCGCCGGGGCAAGTGCTGATCCCGGGCGTCATCAGCCACGCCACTAACGTCGTCGAGCATCCGGAACTGGTGGCCGAGCGCATTGTTCGCCTCGCGAAACTTGTTGGCCGTGAAAATGTCGTCGGCGGGACCGATTGCGGCTTCGCGCAAGGGCCGTTCCACCGTCGCGTCCACCCGTCCATCATGTGGGCCAAGCTCCAGTCGCTGGCCGAGGGCGCCCGCCTTGCGACGAAGGAGTTGTGGTCCTAGACTCCAGGCGTACCGGCCCATTCGAGACGCCGGACAGCCGGGAGCCTACGACCATGAACGTCAGCGCGCAGCCGACCAGCGGCTTGAAGATCCCGTTCGACCACCAGCGCCTCGACCGGCTGATGGACGAGGCCGGCATCGACGTCATCGTTGCCACTTCCAAGCACAACGTTGCGTATTTGCTGGGCGGACATCGCGCGCACTTCTTCGACTACATGGATGCGGTCGGCATCAGCCGGTATCTGCCGGTCATGGTCTATCCGAAAGGCGCGCCGGAAAAGGCTGGTTACTTCGGCCACCGGCTCGAAACTTTCCAGCTTCAGGCCAAGCCGGTCTGGACGTCGGAAACCAAGACCAACGTCAACAATTCGCCGGACGCGATCAACCAAGCAATCGATTACATTCGCAAGGCTGGCCTGAAGACGAAGCGCATTGCGTTCGAATTCGGCTTCATGCCGTACGATGCGTCCAAGCTTCTGCGCGACGCTTTCCCGGACGCGGACTATGTGGATGCGCTGTTCGTGCTCGAGGGGCAGCGTGCGGTGAAGTCGGCCGACGAACTCAAGATGCTCAAGGTTGCCTCGGACGGCGTCATCGATTCCATGACGGCTGTCATCGCCAAGCACGGCCCCGGTTCGACCAAAAGGGAACTGGTCGAAGCGCTGCGCCGCGAGGAAACCAACCGCGGCATGACGTTCGAATATTGCCTGATTACCGCGGGCACCAGCCTCAATCGTGCACCGACCGATCAGGTCTGGGGCAAAGGCGAAACCCTGTCCCTCGATTCCGGTGGCAATTACCATGGCTATATCGGCGACATCTGTCGCATGGCGATCCACGGCGAACCCGATGCCGAACTCGTCGATATGCTCGCCGAGATCGAAACCATTCAACGCGCCGCCTTCAAGGCCGCGAAACCCGGCGCGCTCGGCAAGGAAATCTACGCGGCGGCCGAGCCGCTCGTGCATAAGTCGAAGCACCACAAGTACATGGACTTCCTCGCGCATGGCATGGGCGTGGTCAGTCACGAAGCGCCGCGCCTCCAGCCGAATTCGCCGATGAAATACCCGGACGCCCACTCCAACACGCCGCTCGAAGCCGGCATGGTGATTTCGGTCGAGACCACGATCCTTCATCCGACCCGCGGCTTCGTGAAGCTCGAGGACACGGTCGTCGTCACCGACAAGGGCCACGAGGTCTACGGCGAGGGCATTCGCGGCTGGAACAAGGGCGGCACGGCAGCTTAGCCCTCTCTCCGTTCGTCCCGCGAAAGCGGGAACCCAGAGCCCAAAAAAGAAAGAACTGGATTCCCGCTTTCGCGGGAATGAGCGGGTGATACGACGGGCGCTACTTCTTCACCTGTGCGTCGGTTTCGGCCGCCAGGTTATGCAGCGCTTCCGCCACCTCGACCGGATAGCTCGCGTCTGGCTGTAACTGCACCATGGCGGACGGCAGCCGCGCGAGATCGTGCACAGAGCGATCGCGGATCTGGTCGAGCGTCGGCGCCGAGCCGATACGCTTGCCGCCGCGCATGACCTGAACGATGAGGGACTCGCCGGGCTGCTTGTCGCCTTCAATAGTGAGAATGTCCCCGGCCATGCGGCCTTCGGCGTCATAGCTGCGCCAAACCTGCTTGCGGCCCGGCCAGGTCTGCTTGCCCTCCGACAGCTTGCGCTTCGGCTGCCCGGCATATTCCTGGAGCTTATAGGCGCAGTCGAAGGCAGGCGCGTCGATGGATGTCGCAAGACTGACGCCGATGCCGTAGCCGTCGATCGGCGCGCCGGTCGCGGCGAAATTCTTGATGACATCTTCATCCACGCCGCCGCTAATCAGAATGATGACGTCGGTAAGGCCGCCTGCATCGAGAATGCCGCGCACCTTGCGCGCGCTCTCGGCGAGATCGCCGCTGTCGATGCGCACACCGCGGATCTTGATGCCGTCTGCCGCCAGCTTGCCCGCCAGTTCGACGACCTTATGCGCGCCGGCCTCGGTGTCGTAGGTGTCGATCAGCAGAATGATACCATCGGGCCGTGCGCGGGCGAAATTCTCGAAGGCCTGCATCTCGTCGTCGTGCACCTGAATAAAAGAGTGCGCCATGGTTCCGACGATCGGCAGGCCGTAACGCTGACCCGCCGCGACATTGGCTGCGCCGGCAAAACCGGCGATGAAACTGGCGCGCGCCGAATACATGCCGGCTTCCTCGCCGTGGGCGGTCCGCAGGCCGAAATCGGCGAGTATCTTGCCGGGAGCGGCCAGCACCATGCGGGCGGCTTTCGACGCAATCAATGTCTGGAAGTTGATGATGTTGATGAGCCGTGACTCAACCAGTTGCGCCTCCGGCAGGGCTGCGACGACGCGCAGCAGCGGCTCGTTGGGAAAGCACACCGTGCCCTCCGGCATCGCGTAAACGTCGCCGGTGAAGCGGAAGGCGGCGAGATAGTCGATCAGATTGTGGCGAAACCGGCCGGTGCTTTTCAGCCAGGCGATATCGGCGTCGGAGAACTGGAGCGTTTCCAGATAGGACAGTGCATCGTCGAGCCCGGCGGCAAGCATGAAGGAGCGCCGCGCCGGCAGCCGCCGCACGAAAAATTCGAAAACCGCTTCCTTGGTCTCGCCGCGGTCCAGATAGGCCTGGACCATGTTGAGTTCATAAAGGTCGGTGGTGAGGGGACTGACCGTCGTCATTGCCTGTACGCCGTGCCGGGCGTCTGTCGTAACCCAGCCGGGCGGACAGGCCAAGCGCCGGCTTGCTTCTGTGCTTAAGCAATAGTCATGCGGCATGGGCTATAATGCGCCCATAACGGAATCATTGGCCGCCATGCACAGTGCGACGATCGGACAGCGGCGGTACACATTCCCTGATTTGAAAACGTTGCTCGCCAAGGCGACACCGCTGCGCAGTGGCGACGTGCTGGCGGGGCTTGCCGCCGAAACCGGCGAGGAGCGCGTCGCGGCGCAATTCGCGCTGGCCGACCTGCCGCTGACGACGTTTCTCAACGAAGCCGTGGTGCCTTACGAGCGCGACGAGGTCACGCGCCTTATCATCGATACGCATGACAAGGCGGCTTTCACGCCGGTGTCACACCTCACTGTCGGCGGCCTGCGCGACTGGCTGCTATCGGACGACGCAACGACGCCGGTGCTGACCGCGCTGGCGCCCGGCCTGACGCCGGAAATGGCAGCGGCGGTCAGCAAGATCAGCCGCCTGCAAGACCTGATGGTGATGGCAGCCAAATGCTCGGTTGTGACGCGCTTCCGCAATACCATTGGCCAACCCGGCCATTTATCGGTGCGCCTCCAGCCGAACCATCCGACCGACGATGCGCGCGGCATTGCGGCCAGCATTCTCGATGGCCTGCTGCTCGGTTCCGGCGACGCCGTCATCGGCATCAATCCGGCGACCGACAGTCCCGAGCGCACGCACGCGCTATTGTCGATGCTCGATGAAATCAGGGTGAAGCTCGATATTCCGACGCAATCCAGCGTCCTCGCACATGTCACGACCACGCTGGAACTGATTGGCAAAGGCTCGCCAGTCGATCTGGTGTTTCAGTCCATTGCCGGCACGCAGGCCGCGAACAAGAGCTTCGGTGTCGATCTCGCGCTGCTGCGCGAGGCGCGCGACGCGGCTTTGTCGCTCAAGCGCGGCACGGTCGGCGACAACGTCATGTATTTCGAGACCGGGCAGGGCAGTGCGCTCTCCGCGAATGCGCACCATGGCGCCGATCAGCAGACGGTCGAAGCGCGCGCCTATGCGGTCGCCCGCGCCTTCAAGCCGTTGCTCGTCAATACCGTCGTCGGTTTCATCGGTCCGGAATATCTCTATGACGGCAAGCAGATCACGCGCGCCGGATTGGAGGATCATTTCTGCGGCAAGCTGCTCGGCCTGCCGATGGGTGTCGATGTCTGTTACACCAATCATGCCGAGGCCGACCAGGACGATGCCGATGTGCTCCTGGCGTTGCTGGTGTCCGCTGGCGTGAATTTCATCATGGGCGTGCCGGGGGCCGACGACGTTATGCTCGGATATCAGAGCACGTCGTTCCATGACGCGCTGGCAATGCGCGATCTCTACGGCCGCAGGCCCGCGCCGGAATTCGAGGCTTGGCTGGCAAAACAGGGGCTGATGGATACGGCAAACAGGATTCGTCCACGCGACCTGCCCAGTCGATTTCGTGCATTGTTGCCACCATGACGAAGCTTCCAGACGCCCCATCGTCCGAAGAAACGCTGTGGAAGGACCTGCGCCGTCTCACTAATGCGCGCATCGGCCTCAAGCGGAGCGGCGCGTCGCTGGCAACGCAGCCCTTGCTCGAATTCCAACTTGCGCATGCTCGCGCGCGCGATGCCGTGCATGCGCCACTCGATGACGAGCGTTTGGCTGCCGATCTTGCGCCTCTCGGACTTGAAGTTCTTCGTATCGTCAGCGCGGTCGATGACAAGGCGGCCTATCTGATGCGCCCCGATCTCGGTCGACAGCTTGCACCGGGTGCGGCTGACATTCTCGTGCCGCGTGCCGGCATCTACGACGTGGTGTTTGTCATCAGCGACGGCTTGTCGGCGCTCGCTACGCAAAGCCATGCTGTGCCGTTGCTGGCCGAGGTCATACCCGCCTTGGTGAAGAAAGGCTGGCGCATCGCGCCAATCGTCATCGTTCGTCATGGCCGTGTCGCGATCGGCGACGCCGTCGCCACGGCGCTAGGCGCAACATGTGCTGCGGTCCTGATCGGCGAGCGTCCGGGCCTCTCGGCACCGGATAGTATGGGCGCCTATTTCAGCTGGCAGCCCGGCGCGCAGACAACAGACGCCGACCGCAACTGCATTTCGAATATTCGCCCAGCCGGCATCGGTTATGCCGACGCAGCCTTCAAAGTGACCCATCTGTTGGCCGCTATGCGCGACCGCGGGATGTCGGGCGTAGGCCTCAAGGACCTGTCGGACCGGCTTTTGCTTGGGGATATGTGAGGGCGTCTAGATGGGCCATCGGAAGGATGGCTCCCCGGGCTGGGATCGAACCAGCGACATTTCGATTAACAGTCGAACGCTCTACCGCTGAGCTACCAGGGAACAACACGGCATCTATACGCAACGGGCCTATAACAAAGCGTAACCGCTTTG
>DASYCM010000024.1:0-4382 GCA_036500165.1 Pseudolabrys sp. | reverse complement strand
TTTGCCGCCGAAAGGCGCGAGTTCGAAGGGCCGCTGGCTCACGGCTTTAAAGTAGCCGGCGCGGCCTTCGAAAATCGGCGACGGGCCGGTCATGCCGCGCGCGGCAAGCTGGGTGGCGAAGACCGCGTTGCGGCTGGCATTGGCATAAGCGCAGCCCTTCCACATCGACACGTTGCCAATGCGCGTCTGATAGAGTGCGACATTGCCCGCGATGATGAGATTGAGGGCTTCGGTCATTTGCTGCTGGCTCAGACCGAGGACGCGCGCGATGGACAGGACGCTCGCCATGGCGCCGATGGTCACATGATCGAACCCCATTGGCTTGATGTTGAGGGTGTCGCACATGCGGCCGAAGACCTCATAGGCAATCACGGTCGCCACGATGAGCGTCTTGCCGTCGGCCTTGGCCACTTCGCCCGCGGTCACGATCCCGGCGATATTGTCGCTCGGATGACCGGCCTCAAGACCGATGTATCCGTCATTGAAATCGAGATAGCGGACCATCGCGGCGTTGGCGAACACCGCCAGATCGAGACTGGTGGTCTCGCCGCTGCACAATATCCGGGCCGGCTGCTTGCTCGTGATGTTGCTCGCGAGTTCGCGCGCGATCCGCACCGTTTCACTGTCGTAACCGCCGAGCGCGCAGCCGAAACTGTCGACGAAGAAACACTTGGCGCGATGCACCACGTCGGCGGGCAAATCCTCGTAACGCAAGGTGGATGCATATTCGCTCAGACGTTCGGCGATCGTAGTGCCAGCCATGTAATTTTCCTTTTGCCCTTTCGCGGCAGTCGCGGCCTTCATTTAGCCGAGCCAGGGCCTGCGGCGAAAGGTCACGGATTACGCGAGTCAGGCAATACATTCGCGACAGACGTTCTGAAGCCGCGGGCTTACTTGTCCACTCCGCGGACAAAAAAACGCCTCGGCCGGTGCGCCACTCCTTGGCGAACTCGGCCGAGGCACGTCGATTTCGAGAAGATTTAGCCGACCGCCTTCGCCACCGCGCGGCGCGCGAGAACGCCGACGAGATGCGCCCGATATTCAGGCGTCGCATGAATGTCGCTGTTCATGCCGGCGGCCGGAATGGTGAGGCCTTCGAGCGACTTCGGCGAGAAGCGCTTCTTCAACGCCTCTTCGAAAGTCGGCACGCGGAACACACCGTTGGAGCCCGCACCGGTCACCGCGACGCGAATGTCCGAGCCGCGCTTGGACGCGAACACGCCGACCAGCGCAAAGCCCGAGGCCGGATGCTTGAACTTTTCATAGCCCGCCTTCTTCGCGATGGGGAAGCTGATGCGGACGATGATTTCGCCCTCTTCCAAAGCGGTCGAGAACATGCCGGTGAAGAAATCATCCGCAGCGATGCGGCGCTTGTTGGTGATGATCGTCGCACCGAGGCCGAGACAGGCCGCCGGGTAGTCGGCGTTCGGATCGTTATTGGCAACCGAACCACCGATGGTGCCGCGGTTGCGCACCTGCGGATCGCCAATCGAACCCGGAACCATGGCGAGGCCTGGCATGTGTTCTTTGAGGACCGGCGAGTTGGCGACGTCGGCATGGCGCGTCATGGCGCCGACCGAAATCGAGCGGCCTTTCAGCTCGACGCCGACAATGCCTTCGACCTGCGACAAGTCGACAAGTGCCGAAGGCTGCGCGAGGCGCAGCTTCATCACCGGCAACAGCGAATGACCACCGGCCAGCAGCTTGGCTTCCGGATTGCGGTTCAAGAGGCCCGCGGCCTGACGAACCGTGGTCGGACGATGGAAGGTGAAGTTGTACATAGGTCTCTCCTTTAAACTCTCTAAGCTGCCTGGCGCGGTTTAGCGCGCTGCAATGCCGACCAGACCGCATTGGCGGTGGCCGGCATGGCGATGTCTTCGGATCCGATCGCGTCGGTGATGGCGTTGATGACGGCGGCGGGCGACGCAATCGCGCCGGCCTCGCCGCAGCCCTTGATGCCGAGCGGATTGGACGGCGATTTGGTTTCTGTGGTGCCGACGTGGAACGATGGCAGGTCGTGCGCGCGCGGCATGGTGTAGTCCATGAACGAACCGCTCACGAGCTGGCCTTCGGCGCTGTAGAACGCACCTTCCATCAGCGCCTGGCCGACGCCCTGCGCGATGCCGCCATGCACCTGGCCTTCGACGATCATCGGATTAATCACGGTGCCGAAGTCATCGACCGCGGTCCAGTTGACGATCTCGGTCTTGCCGGTCTCGGTATCGATCTCGACTTCGCAGATGTGGCAGCCGGCCGGAAACGTGAAGTTGGTCGGGTCGTAGAACGACGTTTCCTTCAGACCCGGCTCGAGATCGGCGCCGGCGAATTTGTGCGCAACGTAGGCATTGAGCGCGACGTCGCCCCAGGCCGCCGACTTGTCGGTGCCGGCGACTGTGAACTTGCCGTCCTTGAATTCGATATCGCCTTCGGCCGCTTCCAGAACATAAGCGGCAACCTTCTTGGCCTTGGCCTCGATCTTGTCGAGCGCCTTGACGATGGCAGACATGCCGACCGCGCCGGAGCGTGAGCCATATGTGCCCATGCCGAACTGCACTTTGTCGGTGTCGCCGTGCACGATCGAAACGTTCTCGAACGGAATGCCGAGACGCTCCGAAACGAGTTGTGAGAAAGTCGTTTCGTGGCCCTGGCCATGCGCATGGCTGCCGGTGAGCACCTCGACGCTGCCGGTCGGGTTGACCCGCACCTCGGCGGATTCCCATAAGCCCACACCGGCGCCAAGCGAACCGACCGCCTGTGACGGGGCGATGCCGCAGGCTTCGATATAAGTCGAATAGCCGATGCCACGCAGCTTGCCGTGACGCACCGCGTCGCGCTTGCGCTTGTTGAAGCCCTTGATGTCTGCGATCTCCATCGCCTTCTTCATCGACGCGTTATAGTCGCCGGCGTCGTAGGCCATGATCACCGGCGTCTGATGCGGGAAGGCAGTGATGAAGTTGCGCTTGCGCAGATCGACCGGGTCGAGACCGAGTTGCCGCGCCGCGACTTCCACCAGCCGTTCGATGACGAAAGTCGCCTCGGGCCGCCCGGCGCCGCGATAGGCATCGACCGGCGCAGTGTTGGTGTAGACCGCATCCACTTCGCAATAGATCGACGGGATGTTGTACTGGCCCGACAGCAACGTCGCGTAGAGATAGGTCGGCACCGACGACGAGAAGGTCGACATGTAGGCACCGAGATTGGCGATGGTCTTGGCGCGCAATGCCAGGATTTTGCCGCTGGCATCGAGCGCCAGTTCGGCATGCGTGACGTGGTCGCGGCCATGCGCGTCGGTGAGAAAGGCTTCGGAGCGATCCGACGTCCACTTTACGGGACGCTTCACCTTGCGCGCCGCCCAGAGGCAGACGACCTCTTCGGGATAAATGAAAATCTTGGAGCCGAAACCGCCGCCGACGTCCGGCGCGATGACGCGCAACTTGTGCTCCGGCGCCATACCGACGAAAGCGGCGATGACCAGCCGCGCGACATGTGGATTCTGCGACGTGTTCCAGAGCGTGAGGTGATCGGTGCCTTCGTCATATTCCGCGAGCGCCGCGCGCGGCTCCATCGCGTTTGGCACGAGGCGGTTGTTGACGAGATCGATCTTCGTAATGTGCTTGGCCGACGCGAAAGCGGCAGCAGTGGCCTTCGCATCGCCCAGATGCCACTGATAGATCGTGTTGTTCGGAATATCGGCGTGGATCTGCGGCGCATCTTTCGCCTGCGCCTTCGCCGGATCAATGACGGCCTTGAGCACGTCGTAATCGACTATGACTTTCTCGGCGGCGTCCTTGCCCTGCGCGGTCGTCTCGGCAATCACCACCGCGACGGCGTCGCCGACGCAATTGACCTTGTCCGCGGCAAGCGCCGGATGCGCCGACATCTTCATCGGCGTGCCGTCCTTGGAATGGATCATCCAGCCGCAGATCAGATTGCCGATCTTGTCGGTGGCCAGCTGCGCGCCGGTAAGGACATCGACGACGCCCGGCATTTTCTTCGCCGCGGCAACGTCGATGCTTTTGATTTTCGCGTGGGCGTGCGGCGAGCGCACGAACACGGCTTTGGTTTCGCCCGGCCGCACCACGTCGTCGGTGTACTGGCCGTGGCCGGTAATGAATCGGAAGTCTTCCTTACGGCGCACCGGGGCGCCGATGCCGGTAGCAGTCGTGCTCATAGGCCGCCTCCTCCCGTTTTTATTTTTTAAAGAAGTCCTTCCCGTTCGCGGACGGCCTTAAGCCGCCGCACCTTTCATGTTCTTGGCGCCCGAGGCGATCGCCTTGACGATGTTGTGATAGCCGGTGCAGCGGCAGATGTTGCCGTCGAGCTGGTCGCGGATGGTGTGTTCGTCGAGCTCGTTGCCGTTACGGCGAACGATATCGAGCGCG
>DASYCM010000023.1:0-9240 GCA_036500165.1 Pseudolabrys sp. | reverse complement strand
GCTGTTGCTCGCACCGATCGCGGGAAGCGTTGGCTATGACGGGCGTGGCGATTTCAACATGGCGCCTGACGGCCGGCTGCGTCCCAGGCCCGAGCGCGAACTGGCGCCGTTCGTCTATGCCGGCGCGGCCATCCTGTCGCCTGCGCTGTTTGCCGGCGCGCCCGAAGGCAAATTCTCGCTGACCACCTTGTTCGCGCGCGCCGCCGAGGCAAAGCGGCTGTTCGGCCTGCGGCTGGAAGGCCTGTGGATGCATGTCGGGACGCCCGAATCCATCGGCGCCGCGGAAGCTGCGATAAAAGCCAGCGTGCAGTAACGCGCGGTCCCAGTAGTAACTTTGCAAACCGTGTATAGATTCGGGGCCCATGCCGGCTCCGATCGCAAACGTCTTCAACATTCCCGCCTCGGCGCCGTTTCTCACGGTGCTGATCGACGCATTGCGCGCCGGTAAACTGATCGAAGGCTTCCCGGCATCGGACGACCCGCTGGAGCTCGCCCGCGCCACGCTCTATCTGCCGACGCGGCGCGCCTGCCGCCTGGCGCGCGACGCCTTCCTCGAACACATGGCGGGTGACGCCGCGATCCTGCCGCGCATCGTCGCCATCGGCGACCTCGATGAAGACGAGATCGTTTTCGCTCAAGCCGCCGGCGCGTCCGATTTCGCGATCCCCGATTCGCTCGGCGGCCTGCAGCGTCACATGGCGCTCGCCGAACTCATCCTGGGCTGGTCGAAATCGGAAGGCATGCGCGCCGAAGGCGGCACGCCGCTGGTAGCCAATACGCCGGCCGCAGCTTTTGCGTTGGCGCGCGATCTCGCTCATCTGATGGACGACATGGCGACGCGGAAGGTGGCCTGGAGCGAACTCGACAAACTCGTGCCGCAGGACATCGAGTATCATTGGCAAAAGACGCTCGAATTCCTCAAGATCGCGCGTGACGCCTGGCCCGCCTTCCTCGCCGAAAAGGGTTTGCTCGACCCTCCGGTGCGGCAGAACAAGCTCGTCGCCGCCGAAGTCGAACGCCTCAAACAGTTGGGTGCGCCGGTGATCGCGGCCGGTTCAACCGGCTCTATTCCGGCAACCGCCGAATTGCTCGACACGATTGCCAAGTTGCCGAATGGCGCTGTGATTCTGCCCGGTCTCGATTTGGATCTCGACGACGAGGCTTGGCGCTTTCTCGCCAGCAATGAGGCTTCGCCCAGCCATCCGCAGTTTGCCATGGCCGGACTGTTGCGGCGCTTCGGCATCGATCGCGAAACCGTTAGGCCGCTCGCAGTCGCGCATGGCCGCGAATTTCTTGTCTCTGAGGCGATGCGTCCCGCCGAGCAAACCGACCGCTGGAGTACGCGACTCCCGGAAATCGCGCCCCGCGTTGCGTCAGCTATGCAAGACGTGGCGGTGATCGAGGCCGCCAATGCCGAAGAAGAAGCGCTCGCGATCGCCATCGCTCTGCGAGAAGCGGTGCACGACACATCCAAAACCGCGGCTTTAGTGACCCCCGACCGCGCGCTCGGACGCCGCGTATTCGCCGCACTGCGACGCTGGAATGTCGAGGCTGACGACTCCGCCGGTGACGACCTGACGGCGACGCCGGCCGGCGTCTTCGCGCGGCTGGTCGCGGAGGTGGCGCTTGACGGCGTGCCGCCCATACCCTTGCTGGCGCTGCTTAAGCATCCGCTGTACCTACTCGATTCGACGGCCGCCGTTGCGCTTGAGCGCGCAATTCTGCGCGGTCCGCGGCCGAAGCCAAAAGTCGCGGGACTTGCGCATGCGCTGGCGATCTTCCGCACGGACCGCGGCGATCTGCATCCAAGCGATCCGCGCACGACACTGACTGACGGCGAACTCGATGCCGCCGAGCAGCTGGTCGCGGCGCTGGGAAAAGCTCTCGCGCCGCTGGAAAATCTTGCGCCCGGACCGCAATCTTTCGCCACCATCGCCAGTGCACATCGCCAAGCGATGATCGCACTTGGCGGCGATCAGGAGCCGCTCGATAAATTTTTCGACGAGGTCGAAAAGCACGGCACGCTAAGCATTGCGCGCAGCGACTATGCCGAGCTGTTTCACACCGCACTGTCCGGCAGCCCGCCGGTGCGCAAGCCACCGGTACCGGCCCGCATCCGCATTCTCGGCACACTCGAATCGCGCATGCAGCATGTCGACCGCGTGGTGTTGGGCGGCCTTGCCGAAGGCATCTGGCCGCCGGAAACACGCACCGACCCTTGGCTCAGCCGCCCAATGCGGCAGCAACTTGGGCTCGACCTGCCGGAACGGCGTATCGGTCTGTCGGCGCACGACTTTGCACAGGCGCTCGGTGCGAACGAAGTCATCTTGAGCCGTGCAGCCAAGATGGCCGGTGCGCCGACCGTCGCATCGCGCTTTGTGCAACGCCTTGCCGCCGTTGCCGGCGAACCGCTCTGGAAAAGCGCCCTGACGCGCGGCGAGAAGTATCTCGCCTACGCGCGCCTGATCGACACGCCAGAGACCAGCGAGCGCATCAAGATGCCCGAACCGACGCCGCCGCTCGCGGCGAGGCCAAGGCAACTCAGCGTCACCGACATCGAAAACTGGCTGCGCGATCCTTACACGATCTACGCCAAGCATGTGTTGCGGCTGACACCGCTTGAAGACATCGATACGCCGCCCGGCGCTTCCGATCGCGGCACCATCATTCACGGCGCGGTCGGTGACTTTGCGCAAAAATTTCCTGCCGCACTGCCGAAAGACGCACTCGCGCAGATGCTGGCGTTTGGCGAAGAACGCTTCGCGAAGTTTGCGGATTTTCCCGACGCAAAAGCGTTCTGGCTGCCGCGCTTCCACCGCGTCGCGCGCTGGCTGATA
Organism: Pseudolabrys sp.; assembly: GCA_036500165.1. Taxonomy (GTDB): domain Bacteria; phylum Pseudomonadota; class Alphaproteobacteria; order Rhizobiales; family Xanthobacteraceae; genus Pseudolabrys. The sequence continues at coordinate 6,403 of DASYCM010000023.1, read as the reverse complement.
GAAACGTTCGAGCCGGCGCGCCGCGCGGGCATCAAGGCCCTGCACGCCGAGCGCTATGTAAGATTCCCGTTCAAGGCAGGTGACAACGAATTCACGCTGACGGCGCGCGCCGACCGCGTCGAACAGCTCAATGACGGCACCTTTGCCATTCTCGATTTCAAGACCGGCAAACCGCCTACCGATCCGCAGGTCAAAAGCGGCCTGTCGCCGCAATTGTCACTGGAAGCCGCCATGCTGCGCGGCGGTGCGTTCGAAGGGATTCCGGCAGGCGCCAGCGTCTCGCAACTCGTTTATGTCGCTCTGCGCGGCGGCGAACCCGCCGGTGAGGACCGCATTGTCAATTTCAAGGACAGCGACGCCAATACCGAGGCTGACAATGCGTTGGCGCGGCTCAAAGGTGTAGCGGCACGTTTTGCACTATTGGAAACCGCTTACCGCCCGCTGGCTCATCCAATGTGGACGACGCATTACGGCGATTACGATCACCTGGCGCGCGTCAAGGAATGGTCACTCACCGGCGGTGCCGACGAGGGCGGCGAATGAGCAAGCCGCGCATCATCTCCGAAGCTGTGCTCAACCGGCAGCGTGAAGCGTCGGATCCCGGCACGTCGGCCTGGGTGTCGGCCAATGCCGGCTCCGGCAAAACTCATGTACTGGCGCAGCGTGTCATTCGTCTGCTGCTGGATGGTGTCAATCCGGCGCGCATTCTCTGCATCACCTTTACCAAAGCCGCCGCCGGCAACATGGCCAACCGCGTGTTCGACGAGCTGCGCAAATGGACCGCACTCGACGACGCACAGCTCATCGTCGCCATGCGAAACGCCGGTGCGCGCGATACCGGCGACAAGACGCGGGCGCGCGCGCGCAAGCTTTTCGCGCTGGCGCTCGAGACACCGGGCGGTCTGAAAGTGCAGACCATCCACGCTTTCTGCACCCACATCCTTCATCTGTTTCCGTTCGAGGCCAATGTCGCGGCGCGCTTTAACGTGCTCGATGAGGCGCAGAACGCGCAGTTGCTCGAAAAGATCACCAACGCCGTTTTGCTTGACGCGGCAGAAAAGCCGCAAAGCGAGACCGGCCGGGCCCTGAGCTACGCCATCGGCGCCGTTGCCGACCTCACGTTCCGCGAATTGATCGGCAAGACCATCCGCGAACGCGACATTATCGAAGCTTGGCTCGACTCGGCGGGCGGCCTCGACGGCGCGGCAGCCCAGTTGTCGCAGGCGCTGGATATTACGGCAGAAGACACTTCCGCCTCCCTCGATGCAAAAATCTTCGAGGACAGCTGCATCACCAATTCAGAATGGGCTTCGGTTGGCACCGCGCTTTCGGGCGGATCCAAGACCGACAAAGAACAAGGCGCGCGCTTCCACGCGCTGGTGACGTTGCGTGGCACCGAAGCGCTTGAGAACTACTTCGACATTTTCTGCACCAAAGACCGCGCCAAGACAAAAGAACGGATCGTCACTAAAAAAATCCAAGACGAACATCCCGACCTGTGTCAACGGCTACAGGAGGAGCGCGACCGCATCTGGAGACTGATCGTCAAGCGCCGCGCCGTCGCTGCGCGCGACCGCACGATCGCGCTCGTCACGATCGCCAAAGCCGTGCTGGACCGCTTCAAACTCGAGAAAAACCGGCGCGGCCTGCTCGATTTCGAAGACCAGATCGACAAGACCCATGCGTTGCTGTCGAACGTGTCCGCCGCCTGGGTGCACTACAAACTCGACGGCGGTATCGATCACGTGCTGATCGACGAAGCGCAAGACACCAGCCCGAAGCAGTGGGGCATCGTGCGCCATTTGGTGGCCGAATTTTTCGCCGGTAAAGGCGCTAACGAAAATAAACGCACAATCTTTGCGGTCGGCGACGAGAAGCAGTCGATTTTCTCGTTCCAGGGCGCGGCGCCGGCCGAATTTGAAAGCATGCGCCTCGCATTCGAGGCTCTGTCCCGAAACAGCGAGAAGCCTTTCCGCCATGTGCGTTTCGACACATCGCTGCGGTCGGGCGCCAACATATTGGCTGCTGTCGATACCGTATTCGAGCGAGCGGAGGTTTCCCGCAGTCTGACAAAAGACACTGCGGGCATCCCCGAGCACATTTCGCTGGCCAGCGCGGCGCCCGGCGAAGTTGAAATCTGGGACACGGAGAAGCCGCAGGACGATGGCGGCGAAAAGGACCCCTGGAACGCGCCGTTCGATACGCTCAGCGGTTCGAAGCCGGCGGTACGGCTGGCGCAAAAGATCGCAAAGTCGGTAAGCGCCACGATAGCGGCGGGCCGCCGGCCCGGCAGCGTTCTGGTGCTGGTCAACCGGCGCGGCGCTCTGTTTGAGGCCATCATTCGCGCTTTGAAGAACGCAAAGATCCCTGTCGCCGGGGCCGACCGGCTGGTGCTGACCGAACATATTGCGGTGATGGACCTGATGGCGCTGGCGGACGCGCTGCTGCTGCCGCAGGACGATCTCGCGCTTGCTACCGTCCTGAAAAGTCCGTTGTTCGGATTTGACGACGACGACATCTTTGATCTTGCCTATGACCGCGGCAGGAAGTCGTTGCACGGCGCTCTATTAGAAAAGTCCGCGAATACCAAGAAATTCGCCAACGCATCCGCGCGGCTCCACGCGCTTTCGCAGCGCGTGCGCGATGAGTCGCCCTTTTCGTTCTATGCACGGCTGCTCGGTGCCGACCGCGGCCGCGAGCGCTTCATGGCGCGGCTTGGCCACGAGGCGTCAGACGCGCTCGACGAATTTCTCAATCTCGCGCTCGATTTCGAACGTGGCGAAACTCCGTCACTACAAGCCTTCGTCGCGTGGATGCGGGCGGCCAAATCCGAGATCAAACGCGATATGGAAATGGACCGCGACGAAGTTCGCGTCATGACCGTGCACGGCGCCAAGGGGCTCGAAGCGCCGATGGTGTTTCTGGCCGATACGACGGCGCGGCCGCAAGGTCATCATCCGCCACCGCTGCTGAAGCTGTCGGCGCAGACCAGCGCGCCGCCGCTCATCTGGGTGAAAGGCGAAAAGGAAGACGTCGGGCCGATGAACGCCGCGCGGCTCTTAGTGCGCGAAGAAACCCAGAATGAGCACCGGCGGCTGCTCTATGTCGCCATGACGCGCGCTGCGGAACGTCTGATCGTTTGCGGCGTCGAATCGAAGACGCGGCCGCCGGGCTGTTGGTACGATCTCGTGCTTGAAGGCTTGCGTGACAAATCCGGCTTCAGCGAACTCGATATCGACGGCGTCAAATCGTGGCGCTATCGCAAGGTCGAACCGTCGAACCCAGAGGATCCCGAACTAGCCGTTGCCGCGCCCGTCATCGACAAGCCTATCTGGCTCAATCAACCGCTTGCGGCGGAAGTACCCGTGGTGTCGCTGACACCGTCGAACACCGCAAGCGCGCACGACCGGACTCACACATTCGCCGCCGATTTCGGCAAAGCGGCCCGGCTGCGCGGCACGCTTGCCCACCGGCTGGTGCAGTCGCTACCCGATATTCCGGCCGAGCGGCGGCGGGCGGCGGCGCAGGACTATCTCGCCCGACGGGGGAAAGATCTGCTCCCGGAAGATCGTGCTCGGCTCGCCGAGCAAGTGATGCTCGTCCTCGAGGATCCGCGCTTCTACGAGCTTTACGGGCCCGGCAGCCGCGCCGAAGTCCCGATCGTCGGCCGGCTCGCTCTTGGTGACAAAACCGTACATATTTCGGGCCAAATCGACCGTCTTGCCGTCACGCAAGACGCTGTCCTCATTGCCGATTTCAAGACGAATCGGCCCGCGCCGCGCCGAATCGAGGACGTCACGCCGGTTTATATTCGCCAGCTCTCGCTCTACCGTGCCGTGCTGGCAAAACTATACCCGGACAAGACCATACGCGCCGCTCTGGTCTGGACCGAAGTCCCTGATCTCATAGAGCTTTCGGCCGAGATCATGGATGCCGCGATCGCGCGCATCAACCCCGCGTGAGCGCCGCTTGACGGTCCGGGATCACGTTCATAGGTTCACCGCCTTGGAATTTTGTGGCGTCGCTTTCGCCCCTTACATGAGGACAGTGCCATGGCCGTCGGCAAAACGTCGGACGCGAGCTTCGAAGCGGATGTGTTGAAATCGTCGGAGCCGGTGGTTGTCGATTTCTGGGCGGAGTGGTGCGGCCCGTGCCGCATGATCGCGCCGGCGCTCGATGAAATCTCCGGCCAGGTCGGCGATAAGGTGAAGATCGTCAAGCTGAACGTCGACGAGAACCCGAACACCGCCGCCAAGTACGGCATCATGTCGATCCCGACGCTGCTGATGTTCAAAAACGGCGAGATCTCTTCGCGCCAGGTTGGCGCGGCGCCGAAGCAGAAACTGCATCAGTGGATCAGCGGCGCGGTCTGATCGCGACGCTCGCATTCCGAATATGAGAATGGCCGGGATATTTCCCGGCCATTTTTATTTTGGAGTCGTTACTGCGGCAGCGTGCCGTTCTCGCGTAGAATCTCGCCGGCCAGATACAGCGACCCCGTAATCAGAATACGTGGCGGCGGATCGAGATCGAGCTTGCGCACCACATCGAGCGCTTCGTGGACGCTGCTCCGGCTTGTCGCCGGAATATCGACGGCACGTGCGGCGTCGGCCACCGCCTCCGGACTCATCGCCTTCTCGGATACCGCGACCGGTACGGCGATCAAGCGCCGCGCCAGCCCGCTGAAATTGCGCAGGAAGCCGCCTGAGTCCTTGGTCGACAACATACCGACGATCAGCACCAAAGGCCGCGACACGCGTTCTTCGAGATCGGCTAGCGCCGCGGCGATGGCGCGGCCACCATCCGGATTATGTCCGCCATCAAGCCACAGCTCGCTGCCCGGCGGCACAAGATCGACAAGCCGGCCAGCGCTCAAGCGATGCAGGCGCGCCGGCCAATCCGCCTTGATCATGCCGGCTTCGAAGGCGGCCGGCGCGATCTTCAACTGCGGCAGTGCCCGCAACGCCGCGATGGCAAGCCCCGCGTTTTCGAACTGATGACGTCCGTAAAGTTTCGGCGCCGGCAGATCGAGCAGCCCGTTATCGTCTTGATACACAAGACGCCCGCGCTCCTCGGTCGCCGTCCAGTTTTCCCCCGCGACCTTCACCGGCGCGCTCAATCGCGCCGCCTTGCGTTCCAGAACGGCGAGCACATCGCGGTTCTGCGCGGCGATAATCACCGGCACATTGCGCTTGAAGATGCCGGCCTTCTCGGTGGCAATCTTCTCCAGCGTATCGCCGAGAAAATCGATGTGGTCGATCGAAATCGGCGTCACGATTGTCGCAATCGGCGCATCAATCACATTGGTTGCATCGAGCCGGCCGCCGAGGCCGACCTCGAGCAGCAACACGTCCGCCGGATGCCGCGAAAACAGCAGCATTCCCGCCGCCGTCGTGATTTCGAACACAGTGATCGGCTCGCCGCCATTGGCGCGTTCGCATTCTTCAAGCGCGGCGGAGAGCGCGGCGTCGGATACGAGCTCACCGGCAAGGCGAAACCGCTCGTTGAAACGCACCAGATGCGGCGACGTGTAGGTGTGCACGCGCAGATCGGCGGCTTCCAGGATCGCGCGCAGAAAAGCGACGGTCGATCCCTTGCCGTTGGTGCCGCCAACGTGGATGACCGGCGGCAATTTCTTTTCGGGATGGTCGAGCGCGGCAAGCAGGCGCTGGATACGGTCGAGCGACAGATCGATGCGCTTGGGATGCAGCGCGTTAAGCCGCGCGACGATCGCGTCAACAGGCGTCGTCATGATGGCGCGCTCACGCGTTTGCCGGAACCGGCAAATGCGGCTGCACGGCTGGCGCCGGTTGCTTGGTCAACAGGCGGCACAGTTCAGCCAGCGTCGAACGCAGCTTGTGACGGTGCACCACCATATCGACCATGCCGTGCTCGGTGAGATATTCGGCACGCTGGAAACCTTCCGGCAGCTTTTCACGGATGGTCTGCTCGATCACGCGCGGACCGGCGAAACCAATCAGCGCACCGGGCTCGGCGATCTGCACGTCGCCCAGCATCGCGTAGGACGCCGTGACACCGCCCGTGGTCGGATTGGTCAGTACGACGATATAAGGCTTGCCGGCTTCGCGCAGCATCTGCACCGCAACCGTGGTGCGCGGCAGCTGCATCAGCGACAGAATGCCTTCCTGCATGCGCGCGCCGCCGGAGGCCGCGAACATGATGAAAGGCGTTTGCCGCCGTACGGCCATCTCGAGGCCGGCGATCACGGCTTCACCCGCCGCCATGCCGAGCGAACCGCCCATGAAATCGAAATCCTGCACGGCGATCGCGACCATCGAACCTTCAAGGCGGCCGATGCCGAGCTTGACCGCATCCTGCATGCCGGTCTTGGTACGCGCGTCCTTCAGGCGGTCGGCGTAACGGCGCTCGTCGCGAAACTTCA
>DASYCM010000022.1:0-1996 GCA_036500165.1 Pseudolabrys sp. | reverse complement strand
GTGGTGCCGACGAACATCATCTTCGGCAGATTCTGGCTGAAGACATAGATCTGATACGGCGGCCCGCCGGCCTGGCACATCGTCGAGGTGAAGGCCGAGAACGCGCCCCAGAACAGCCCGGCCGGAACGCCCGCGGGTTTTGCCTCGGCCGCGACCTTGGCAGCGCCGAACCAGCTATAGAGCACGAAGACGATGGAGATGCCGCCGACGAAGGCGCGTATCGCGGCGTCGGAAATGTAGGAGGCGGTGAAGCCCGCCGCGATGACGCCCACAACCGCGCCCGGCAGCATGATGGCGAGGATGCGCCCGTTCCATTCCTTGCGGTACACCCACAGCGCATTGGCGTCCTGAACCAGCATGATCGGCAGGAAGATCGCCGCCGCCTCGAGCGGCGGCATGACCAGCGCCAGCACGGGCGTTGCCATCTGCCCGGCGCCCTGGAAGCCACCCTTGGACAGACCGAGAAAGATCACGGCGGGAATCGCCAGCGTGTAGAACAGCGGATCGTTGATGAGGGTCACGTAAGGGGCCTTTGCGGGCCATCTGCCTACGCAATGGGCCGCCGCGACGCCAGCCTTGTTTGCGCATAACCGGCAAGCCACAATCACAGAAAGATAATCCGTCACCCTCAGGTGCGAGCCGCCTTGCGGCGAGCCTCGAAGGGCCAGGCTTTCAAGAATTTGGCCGTCCATCCTTCGAGGCTTGCCATAAGCGCGGTTACGCGCGTCTTTGACACGCCATGGCTCGCACCTCAGGATGACGGATCGGAGGAGGGGAACAAATGGACGCTGCGACCAGCCGCTATCATGAAGCTTACGCGCGCTGGCAGCGCGACCCGCAGGGCTTCTGGGGCGAGGCGGCCGAGGCCGTCGACTGGATTGAGAAGCCCAAGACCGTGTTCGATCCCAAGGCCGGCATCTACGGCCGCTGGTTCCCCGACGGCGTCTGCAACACCTGTTACAACGCGCTCGACCGGCACGTCGCGAGCGGCCGCAACAACCAGCCGGCGCTGATCTACGATTCCCCCGTCACCAATACCAAGCAGACCTTCACCTACGGCCGCGTACTGTCCGAGGTGCAGTTGCTCGGGGCCATGCTGCGCGACTTCGGCGTCGGCAAAGGCGACCGCGTCATTCTTTACATGCCGATGGTGCCGGAGGCGGTGTTCGCGATGCTGGCCTGCGCGCGTATTGGCGCGGTTCACTCCGTTGTGTTCGGCGGTTTTGCGCCGAAGGAACTGGCGACGCGCATCGACGACGCCAAGCCGAAGATCATTCTGTCCGCGAGTTGCGGCATCGAAGGCACGCGCGTCGTTCCGTACAAGCCGTTGCTTGACGAGGCGCTCGACCTGGCAAAGCACAAGGTCGCGACCTGTCTCATTCTCCAGCGTCCGCAGTGCAAGGCGGCGATGACCGAACTGCGCGACCATGACTGGCGGCGCGTCTGGGAGCACGCCGTCAATTACGCCAAGACGAGCGAGTGCGAGCCGGTGCAGGCGACCGACCCGCTCTACATTCTCTACACGTCGGGCACGACGGGCATTCCGAAGGGGGTGGTGCGCGACAATGGCGGCCACATGGTCGCGCTGAAATGGTCGATGGACAATCTCTACGGCGTGAAGCCGGGCGAGATCTGGTGGTGCGCCTCCGACATCGGCTGGGTCGTCGGCCACTCCTACATCGTCTATGCGCCGCTGTTTCATGGCGCGACCTCGATCCTCTACGAAGGCAAGCCGGTCGGCACGCCGGACGCCGGCGCATTCTGGCGCGTCGCGTCGGAGCACAAGGCCGTATCGCTGTTCACCGCGCCGACCGCGTTCCGGGCCATCCGCAAGGAAGACCCGGACGCGAAGCTCCTACCGCAATACGACCTGTCGCATTTCCGCGCGCTGTTCCTCGCCGGCGAGCGCGCCGATCCCCCGACGCTGCAATGGGCCGAGCAGGTGCTGAAGGTGCCGGTGATCGACCACTGGTGGCAGACCGAAACCGGCTGGTGC
>DASYCM010000021.1:0-2696 GCA_036500165.1 Pseudolabrys sp. | reverse complement strand
TTCGCCCGATCTAGTCCCCGTAACAGCTTCACCAGCCTACGGGAGACGAACCATGACTGACCACGAAGACGGTCCCAGCCGCCGCAAGGTGCTGGAATGCATGACCTGGGCCGGAACCGGCATCTTATGGACCGTCACAGGTGGGGTGCCACATTCGCTGGGCCTAGTCGGCGAGGCCGCTGCGCAGGAGGCGAAGGGCCTGACGTTCCTCCAGATCAGCGACAGCCACATGGGCTTCGACAAGCCCGCCAACCCCAACGTCAAGGGTACGCTTGAAGAAGCCATCGGCCAGATCAAGGCCATGCCCGCCAAGCCGTCCTTCATGATCCACACCGGCGACATCACGCATCTGTCCAAGGCGTCGGAGTTCGACGACGCCGACAAGATCATCTCCGACGCGCGGCTCGATGTTCACTATGTACCGGGCGAACACGACATCATCGATCCCGAGAACAAACTCTACAAGGAGCGCTACGGCCGCGGCACAAAAGGCGACGGCTGGTATTCGTTCGACGCCAACGGCGTGCACTTCATGGGGCTGGTCAACGTCGCCAATCTCAAAGGTGGCGGCATGGGCAATCTCGGCGCCGAGCAACTCGCCTGGGTCGAGGACGATCTGAAAGGCCGGTCCGCATCACAGCCCATTGTCATGTTCGCGCACATCCCGCTCTGGACGCTTTATCCCGAATGGGGCTGGGGCACCGAGGACAGCGAACAGGCGCTGGGACTGGCCAAGCGCTTCGGTTCGGTGACGGTGCTCAACGGTCACATCCATCAGATCATGCAGAAGGTCGAGGGCAACGTGACGTTCCACACCGCGCGTTCGACCGCGTTCCCGCAGCCGGCGCCGGGGTCCGCGCCATCGGCAGGGCCGATGAAGGTGCCGGACGACAAGCTGCGGACGATGCTCGGCACTGCCAGCGTGACTGTCAAGCAAGGCGAACAGCGTCTCGCCATCATCGACAAACCATTGCAGGGCTAAGTCCGACATGACGTTTTCAGGAATTTTCGCGCGCGGCGCGATGGCGATGCTCGTTGGCTTCTTTCTGGCGATGGCTCCGGCGCGTGCCGCTGACATTGCGGTCAAGATCGACAATTTCGCTTACAGCCCTCAGCAGGTCACGGTGAAGGCCGGTACGACCGTCGTCTGGACCAATGGTGACGACATCCCGCATACGGTGACGTCGTCGGAGGGAAAGTTCAGGTCGAAGGCGCTGGATACCGACGACAAGTTCTCGTTCACATTCACGACACCGGGCACTTACAAGTATTTTTGCGCCTTGCATCCGCATATGACCGGTTCGATTGTGGTCGAGGCAGGACCGTAAGCGTCCGGTGAGCCGTTCATGATGGCAGGTCACGTGTTGGGAAGTAGCGACGACAAAAGCGAGCGCTTCAAGGCGCTCGCGATGCCGTATCTCGACGACGTGTACACGCTGGCGCGTTATTTAATGCGCAATGCCAGCGACGCCGACGATGCCGTGCAGGAGAGCTACCTGCGCGCGTTCCGGCATTTCGACACGTTCCGCGGCGGGCCGGTCAAACCCTGGCTACTCGCGATTCTGCGCAACGTCTGCCACGCCGTTTATACCGGAAACACCCGGCTGACATACACGGACGACAGCGGCGACGACGACCGGAGCCAGCCGGTCTGGAGCGAGGATGAGGGTACGCCCGAGCAATCCCTGTTGCGCCGGCATGACTCCGACACCATGCGCCGCTTGATCGGCGCGCTGCCCGCTGAGTTCAAGGAGGTGATTGTGCTGCGCGAGGTCAACGACCTGTCCTATCGCGACATCGCCGGCGTCATCGATGCGCCGATCGGTACGGTCATGTCGCGGCTGGCACGCGGCCGCAAATTGTTGCGCGACGCCTGGATTGCGGCGGAAGGCGAGGGCCCATGACGTGCGATGAAACCAGCATCTTGCTGCACGCGCTCGTCGACGGCGAACTTGACGCCGGCAATGCGCGCGACGTCGAAGCTCACATCGCGCAGTGTTCTGAATGTGCCGCGCAATTGCTCGAAATTCACCAGATCCGAAAGGCTATGGTGCCGGGTAGCCTGCGCTTTGCCGCGCCTTCCGATCTGCGCAGCCGGATCGAAGGAAAGCTGCCTGCGCCGCGGGCGGTACATGCCAGCCGCCGCTCCGTTCTTAAGGGTTTGTCTATCGGCGCGAGTGCGACAGCGCTGGCGGCCTCCGGCGTGCTTGTGATGGTGATGCGGGCCGGCGACGACCGGCGGGTTCTGGGTGAGGTGGTGTCGGCGCATCTGCGCTCGCTGCAGGGCGATCACCTGACCGATGTGCTGTCGACCGACCAGCACACCGTGAAGCCCTGGTTCAACGGCAAGCTCGACGTTGCGCCGCCGGTGGTCGATCTGACGTCACTTGGCTTCACATTGCTCGGCGGGCGGCTCGATTATGTCGATGCCAAACCGGTGGCAGCCATCGTGTATCGCCGCCGCATACATGTCATCAATCTATTCTGTGCGCCCGCACCTGCCTCGGCGCGGCGGTCCGCGACGATGGAAAGCCTGCACGGCTTCAACGTGCGAAGCTGGACCGAAAACGGCCTGAGCCTGTGGGCGGTGAGCGACATCAACCCGGAAGAGCTGACGGAATTCGGCGACAAGTTCGAAAAGGCTGTGAAGCAATAGCTCCCCGCGCGCTCAAACACTTATTGGGCGCGGGGAGCTT
>DASYCM010000020.1:0-1825 GCA_036500165.1 Pseudolabrys sp. | reverse complement strand
GGCCACGATGCAACATGCCGCCGAAACGCTGGACGCGCTCAAGATCGGCTACGACAAGCTGATCGTTTCGGCGCACCGCACGCCGCGCCGTCTCTACGAATTCGCCACCAACGCGGCGGACAACGGCTTCAAGGTGATCATTGCCGGCGCTGGCGGCGCGGCGCACCTCCCCGGCATGGCAGCGTCGATGACGTTGCTGCCGGTGTTCGGCGTGCCGATGAATACCCACGCGCTGGAAGGCAAGGATTCGGTGCTGTCGATCCTGCAGATGCCGGCCGGCATTCCGGTCGGCACTTTGGCGATCGGCAAGCCGGGCGCGATAAACGCCGCGCTGCTGTCGGCCGCGGTGCTGGCCTTGTCGGACGCCAAGATCGCCAAGAGCCTCGCCGATTGGCGCGCACGGCAGACCAAGTCGGTCGCCAAGCGGCCGAAGTAAAGTAATGCTCAAGCCCGGCGCGACGATTGGGATTCTTGGTGGCGGACAGCTCGGCCGCATGCTGGCGATGGCCGCACAGCAGCTCGGGCTGAAGGTTCACATCTATTCGCCGGACCAGGACTCCTGCGCGTTCGACGTCGTGCGCACCTTTACCTGTGCACCTTACGACGACGAAGCGGCGCTCGCGCGCTTCGCCAACAGCGTCGACGTCATCACCTACGAGTTCGAGAATGTGCCGGCAAAGACCGCAGCGTTTCTCGCCAAGCGCCAGCCGGTATTTCCCGATCCGCATGTGCTCGAGATCACGCAGGACCGGCTGGTCGAAAAGGATTTCATCTCCAAGCTCGGCATCGGCACGGCGCCTTACGCCTCAGTGCACAGCGCCTCGCAACTCGCCAGCGGCATCGAGAAAGTCGGCCTGCCCGCGGTGCTCAAGACCTTGCGCATGGGCTATGACGGCAAAGGCCAGACCAAAATCGCGAAGGGTGGCGACGCCAACGTGGCGTGGCGCAGCCTGAAGAACGAGCCCTGTATTCTCGAAGGCTTCGTCAAATTCGAGCGCGAGGTATCGATCGTCGCGGCGCGCTCCGCCGATGGTCACGTCGAGTGTTTCGAAACGACCGAGAACGAGCACCGCGACCACATTCTCCACGTCTCCAAAGTGCCGGCGAAGGTGACGCCCAAACTCGACGCCGAAGCGCGCAAGATCGCGACCCGCATCGGCAAGGCGTTCGACTATGTCGGCGTCTTCGCGGTCGAGATGTTCGTCGTCCGCAAGGGCAAGACGCGCACGGTTCTGGTCAACGAGATCGCGCCGCGCGTCCACAATTCCGGGCACTGGACCATCGACGGCGCCACCGTTTCGCAATTCGAGCAGCACATCCGCGCCGTGGCGGGCTGGCCGCTGGCGAAGCCGCAGCGGCTCGGCAAGCGTGTCGAGATGACGAACCTGATCGGCGCCGAGGCCAACGACACGAAACACTGGCTGACCGTGCCGGGCGCATCGCTGCATCTCTACGGCAAAGGCGACGCGCGACCCGGCCGCAAGATGGGCCACGTCACACGGGTCTGGCCTGCGAAATAGCAGCCGCGATTCCGTCGCACGGCGTGTTACGATCACCCAGGACTTGCCGCCGGAGATTTTCATGCCGCTGACGCTGTATCTGCATCCGCTCTCGTCGTTCTGTCACAAGGCGCTGATTGCCTTCTACGAGAACGATATTCCTTTCACGCCGGTCGTCGTCGATTTTGGCGACAAGGCGTCAAGCGACGCGTTCAAGGCTGTCTGGCCGGTCGGACGCTTTCCGGTGCTCAAGGACGGCGAGCGCATCATTCCTGAATCGACCAGCATCATCGAGTATCTGGCGCTGCATCACCCCGGCCGTACCA
>DASYCM010000019.1:0-4236 GCA_036500165.1 Pseudolabrys sp. | reverse complement strand
TTGATCCTGCGCCGCGTGCAACTGTCCGACGGCCGCACCCGCGCCTTCGTCAACGATCAGCCGGTCAGCGTCCAGGTCATGCGGCAGCTCGGCGCCGCGCTGGTCGAGATTCACGGCCAGCACGATGACCGCGCGCTCGTCGATGCATCCACTCATCGCAGCCTGCTCGATGCTTTCGGCGCGCTGGAAGCCGACGCCACAAAAGTCGAGGCTCTGTGGGATGCGCGCCGCACCGCGCAGGACGCCGCCAACGCGCACCGCGCCAAAGTCGAGCAGGCCAAACGCGAAAGCGACTGGTTGCGCCATTCGGTCGACGAACTCGACAAGCTCGCGCCGCAGCCCGGCGAGGAAACCACGCTCGCCACTCGCCGCACCATCATGATGCAGTCGGAGAAAGTCGCCGGCGATCTCCGCGACGCCCATGACGTCATAGCCGGACCGAAGTCGTCGGTGCCGGACCTCGCCGCCGCTATTCGCCGTCTCGAGCGCCGCGGCGCGCAAGCGCCAACGCTCGTCGAGCCCGCCGTGAAATCCTTCGACGTCGCGCTCAATGCGCTGGAAGAAACCCGCGCGCACCTCGAGGCAGCTTTGCGCGCCGCCGATTTCGATCCGGCCGAACTCGAGCGCAACGAGGAACGTCTGTTCGCGCTGCGCGCCGCCGGCCGCAAATACAATGTACCGGTTGACGATCTCGCTGCACTGGCGCGCAAATACAATGACGATATTGCCCTCATCGATGCCGGCGAGTCGCAGCTCAAGGTGCTTCTCGCCGCTGCGGCGAAAGCCGATGCCGATTTCCGCAAGAGCGCCGAGGCTTTGTCCAAGGCGCGCATCAAAGCAGCCGCCGGGCTAGACAAGGCGGTCAATGGCGAACTCAAGCCGCTCAAGCTGGAGCGCGCGAACTTCTCGACGCAGATCGACACCGATCCCGCCGCTGCCGGGCCAAACGGCATCGACCGCGTCGAGTTCTGGGTGCAGACCAATCCAGGCACCAAACCGGGCCCGATGATGAAAATCGCGTCCGGCGGCGAACTGGCTCGCTTCCTGTTGGCGCTCAAGGTCGTGCTGGCCGATCGCGGCTCTGCGCCCACACTGGTGTTCGACGAAATCGATACGGGCGTCGGTGGTGCGGTGGCGGATGCCATCGGACAACGTTTGGCGCGGCTCGGCCGTGGTGCACAAGTGCTGGCCGTCACGCACGCGCCGCAGGTCGCCGCTCAAGCCGACCGTCATTACGTCATCAGCAAGGATGCGCTGGAGAAGGGCAAGCGCGTCGCGACCCGGATCACGGAAGTAGCCGAGAATCACCGCCGCGAGGAAATCGCCCGCATGCTGGCCGGCGCCGAGATCACCAACGAAGCCCGTGCCGCGGCCGAGCGTTTGATCAAGGCGGCGTCGTAACCGTCCGCCATCGTGAAAAGTAAAATGGCGAAGAGTACAAAAACTAAAGTCAAAACCGACAAAACGCCCGTTGAGCTGCTCACCACGAAGCAGGCTGCGGCCGAGTACGCGCGTCTGCAGCTCGAAATCCAGCAACACGACAAGCGCTATTATCAGCAGGACAAGCCAACGGTTTCGGACGCCGAGTACGACGAGCTGCGCAAACGCTACAACGCCATCGAGGCGCGTTTTCCCGACCTCCGGACGTTCGAATCTCTGTCGATGAAGGTGGGTGCCGCACCCGCGCGCGGCTTCCGTAAAGTCCGGCACGCGGTGCCGATGTTGTCGCTCGACAACGCCTTTGCCGAGGAAGACGTCGTCGAGTTTGTCGGCCGTATCCGCCGCTTCTTGAAGTTGTCCGAAGACGAGCCGATCGCCTTTTCCGCCGAGCCCAAGATCGACGGTCTGTCGATGTCGTTGCGCTACGAGAATGGTGAGCTCATCACCGCCGCGACGCGGGGCGATGGTGCGGAAGGCGAGGACGTCACCGCGAATATCAAGACACTCAAGCAGGTGCCGCAGCATCTCAAGGGCAAGCACATTCCGCCCGTCCTTGAAGTGCGCGGCGAGGTCTACATGACCAAGGCCGATTTTCTCAAACTCAACGAGCGGCAGAAGGCCGCCGGCGACACCATCTTCGCCAATCCGCGCAATTCCGCGGCGGGCTCATTGCGCCAGAAGGACTCGAGCGTCACCGCATCAAGGCCACTCGGCTTCTTCGCCTATGCCTGGGGCGAGATCAGCGAGATGCCGGCGGACACGCAGTCCGGGATGATCAAATGGTTCGAGAAATGCGGTTTCACCACCAATCCGCTGACCAAGATCTGCCATTCGGTCGAGGAATTGATCGCCTTCCATCGTAAAATCGGCGAAGAGCGCGCCGGGCTCGATTACGATATCGATGGTGTCGTCTATAAAATCGACCGGCTCGACTGGCAGGAACGGCTCGGCTTCGTATCGCGTACGCCACGCTGGGCCATCGCGCACAAGTTCCCGGCCGAGCGCGCCGTTACGGTGCTGAAAGACATTGAAATCCAGGTTGGACGCACCGGGGCTTTCACGCCGGTCGGCAAGCTGGAGCCGGTCGGTGTCGGCGGCGTCATCGTGCAGAACGTCACGTTGCACAATGAGGACTACATCAAAGGTATCGGCGGCGATGGCGAGCCATTGCGCGAGGGCCGCGATATTCGCATTGGCGATACGGTGGTCATTCAGCGCGCCGGTGACGTCATTCCGCAGGTGGTCGATGTCGTGCTCGACAAGCGTCCCAAGGACGCCAAGGCGTATCACTTCCCGAAAAAGTGCCCGTGCCCGTTGCATACCGATGTGGTGCGCGGCGAAACTGCGACCGGCGAAGAGGAAGCGCGTGCGCGCTGCACGGGCGAGTTCGCGTGCCCGTATCAGAAGATCGAGCACCTGCGGCTGTTCGTGTCGCGCCGCGCCTTCGACATCGAAGGCCTCGGCGAGAAGCAGATCCAGTTGTTCTACGACAAGGAATGGGTACGCGAACCTTCCGACATCTTTGCGCTTGAGCGCAAGCACAAGAAGGAATTGCTGGAAGAGGAAGGCTACGGCGAGACTTCCGTCCGCAACCTATTTGCCGCCATCGACGAACGCCGTGAGATTTCGCTCGACCGCTTCATCTATGCGCTCGGCATCCGTCACGTCGGCGAGACCACGGCGGTGGCACTGGCGCGCGGCTACGGCTCATGGAAGTCGTTCCACGACGCCTGCTTGAAGGTCGCCAAGGGCGACGAGGAAACCATCGCCGAAATGGATGCGCTGGATCAGATCGGCGATACGGTGATCAAAGCGGTCGCGGCCTATTTCGGCGAGAACCACAACCGCGGCATCGTCGAGCGGCTGACCAAGCACCTCACCATTCTCGATGCCGAGAAGCCCAAATCCGATAGCCCGATCGCCGGTAAGACCGTGGTTTTCACCGGCAGCCTGGAAAAGATGACGCGCGATGAGGCCAAGGCGACTGCCGAGCGGCTTGGTGCCAAGGCGGCAGGCTCGGTGTCGAAGAAGACGGACTATGTCGTTGCAGGGCCGGGCGCCGGCTCCAAGCTCGCCGAGGCCAAGAAGCACGGCGTCCAGGTTTTGACCGAAGACGAGTGTCTTAAGTTGATTGGTGGTTAGCGCCGCGTCAGCGCGCGATATACCACTGCGGTCGAGATTGCCCAGGCCGTCAGCATCCATGCCATCGGCATCGGCGTTGTGACGTGGCTCATCACGATAGAAGCCATCTGCGTCGAAGCCGCGCCCAATGACATCTGCGTAAAACCGGTAATGCCCGACGCGGTGCCTGCCGCCTGCGGCCGGATACTGATTGCCGCCGCAATGGCGTTCGGCAGCATCAGGCCGTTGCCGAACGAGATGATCGCTTGCGGCACGAAGACGATAACAGGCCCGGCGTCAGGCGCGATGGCGATCAGGATGACGGTCAGAATGGCGCCCGCGAATTCGACGCCAATGCCAGCCATGATCATGGTATCGACGCCAAAACGTTGCGACATCCGGGACACCGAGAAATTGCCGGCCATGTAGCCGAGCGACGTCAGCGCGAACCAGAATCCGAATTCGACCGAGGTGCGGCCCATCATCGTCACGACGATGTAGGGACCGCCGCCGAGAAAGGTGAAGAATGGCGCGGAGCCGAGCGCGGCGGCCAGCACGTAACCGAGAAACTTCGCGTTGCCGAGAAGGGCGCGCGTGTCGCGGGCAATGGCACCGGGCGTATGTTCGATGCCCGCCGGCCGCGTTTCCGGCAGTGTCGCAGCCGCCCACACCCAT
>DASYCM010000018.1:0-1812 GCA_036500165.1 Pseudolabrys sp. | reverse complement strand
CGCCGGCCGCCGCCGCGCACGACGACAAATACTGACAATAAAAAAGCGCCCCGGAAATTCCGGGGCGCTCCGTTTTCACGAACCGAAGTCGCGTTAGGCCGCTACTTTGGCATCGACGACCTGCGCTTTAGCCTGGCCGTTGCCGATCGGAATCTGGCGCGGCTTTTTCGCCTCGGGAATTTCGCGCACGAGATCGACGTGCAGCAAACCGTTCTCGAGAGTCGCGGACTTCACCGTTACGTAGTCGGCAAGCTGGAACTGGCGCTCGAAAGCGCGTGCCGCGATGCCCTGATAAAGCACGTCGGCATTTTCCTGCTTGGCCTGCTTGGAGCCTTTGATGGTCAGGGTGTTTTCTTTCGACTCGATCGAAAGCTCGTCTTCGGCGAAGCCGGCGACCGCGACTGTAACGCGGTAGTCGTTTTCCGCTGTGCGCTCGATATTATAAGGCGGATAGCCCGGCGCGGTCTCGGAGCCGTCGAGCAAAGAAAATAGCCGGTCAAAACCGACGGTGGAGCGATAAAGGGGGGCAAGATCGAAAGTACGCATAAGCATATCCTCCTGTGAGCGACATGCGGGCAGTTCGCCATATGGCCAAACCAAGCCCGTGCGCAGCCGGTATGGCCTGCGCAAGAGAGATATGGGAATGTACTTTTGGGCTCGCAAGTGGCTGGCCAAAGGCTGCGATGGGGCCTGATAATGCAAGAAAAATCAATTAGTTAGAAAATATGCGCCTCATATCGATTCCCGCCAATCCTGTCCCCGATCACGCCGTTACCGGCACCATCAAGACGCCCGACGGCGTGACGCTGCGCTTTGGCCGCTGGGATCCGCCGCCGGGCCGCAAGGGCACGGTGGTGCTGATGCAGGGCCGCGCCGAATACATCGAAAAATATTTCGAGACGGTGCGCGATCTGCAGGCGCGGGGCTTCGCGGTGGCAACCTTCGACTGGCGTGGCCAGGGCATGTCGGACCGCGCGCTGGCCGACTGCGAGAAGGGCCACGTCCGCAATTTCTCCGAATACGCCACTGATCTTCGCGCCATCATGGAGCAGGTGGTGCTGCCGGATTGCCCGCCGCCGATCTTTGCGCTCGGTCATTCGATGGGTGGCGCCATCGCCATCCGTGCCTGCCACGACGGCAGCCGCTGGTTCGATCGCGTCGTGCTGTCGGCGCCGATGATCGGATTGCGCTCCGGTCCGTTGTTGCGCGCCGCCGGTCCTTTGGCGAGGACGCTGCGCCTGCTCGGCCGCGGCAACGCCTACATCCCAACCGGTCATGGCAAAGCCACCGGCTCAGAAGACTTTCTCGGCAATGTGCTGACGTCCGATCCGGTGCGCTTCTCGCGCAATGCCGCGGTGCTCGAGGCGGAGCCCGCGCTCGGCATTGCTGCGCCGACGATTTCGTGGGTCGATGCCGCGATGCGCGCGATGAAGCAATTCGCGGCGCCGTCTTATGCCGCGCGTATCCGCCAGCCGTTGTTGCTGGTCGCCGCCGGCCGCGACGAAGTCGTATCGACGCCGGCAATTGAAACCTTCGGGCTTAGTCTGCTCGCGGGCCGCCATCTCATTCTACCCGGTACGCGTCACGAAATCTTGCAAGAGCAGGATCAGTTTCGTCATCAGTTCTGGGCGGCCTTCGACGCCTTCGTGCCCGGCACGCCGCGATATTGAATTGGGTGTTTTCCGCGCGCGTGAGTGATTTCGTTAAGCTTTGAAATCAGGTGAGCGTTCACGGGTCCGATTCGTTCTTTAGAACAAAACGGAGTTGTTTCACGAACCGACGCGTGGCGATGTCGGATTTGGATATCTCCGC
>DASYCM010000017.1:0-5918 GCA_036500165.1 Pseudolabrys sp. | reverse complement strand
AGCCTGCTTCACAAAAGTGACGCGAAGCGATCGACCCAGATGCTTGGAGAGCCGCATGTCGCCTGATCCCGCCCGGCCGGTCTTGTCCCGCCGCGGGCTTCGTCTCGCCGGTATCGTTGCCGCAGTGGTCGCGGTCGCGATTGTCACAATTGGCGTCACGACGCGCCGGATGGCCGACGCTCACCTGAGCGAATGGACCGAGAAGCAGGCCTTGCCGGTGGTCGCCCTGGCGACGCCGAGCCCCAAGGGCGCGCGCACCGTTATCGATCTGCCGGGACGGCTGGAGGCCTATTCGCAGGCGCAGATTTTCGCCCGTGTCAGTGGGTACATCAAAGAGTGGAAGGTCGATATCGGCGCCCCGGTGAAGGCGGGGCAATTGCTCGCCGAAATCGATGCGCCCGATCTCGACCAGCAGATCATGCAGGCGCAGGCCGAGGTCGCCAGTGCGCAAGCGAACGCGACTTTGTCCAAGGCGACGCTCGAACGCGGCCAGTCGTTGCAGACGTCGGGCTTTGTTTCGAAGCAGGATCTGGACCAGCGCACCGCCGACGCCGC
Organism: Pseudolabrys sp.; assembly: GCA_036500165.1. GTDB lineage: Bacteria > Pseudomonadota > Alphaproteobacteria > Rhizobiales > Xanthobacteraceae > Pseudolabrys. The sequence continues at coordinate 5,363 of DASYCM010000017.1, read as the reverse complement.
CAACAAACAGGGCCTGGTGAGGTCGGTGCAGGCCAACCTCGACCGCTTGCGCGTGCTGGAGAAGTATAAACGCATCACCGCGCCGTTCGATGGGCTTGTGACAGCGCGCGCGACCGATGTCGGTGCGTTGATCAACGCCGGCGCCGGAGGTGGCCCTGCATTGTTCGTCGTATCGGACACCACGAAATTGCGCGGCTACGTGAATGTGCCGCAGAGCTATGTGCCGAGCATCAATGTCGGCACCAAGGCCCAGATATCGGTGCCGGAATATGCCGGCCGGTTCTTTCCGGCAACCGTCGAAGCGTCCGCGCAGTCCGTCGACAGCGCGTCCGGTACGACGCGGATGCTGCTCACCGTCGATAACCCCAACGGCGAATTGATGACCGGCGCCTTCGCCAATGTGCGGCTTGAGCTTCCGGCGCTGGACAGCGTCGTGATGGTGCCGTCGAGCGCGCTGATTTTCGACCAAAGCGGGCTGCGCATTGCCGTCATCGGCGCCGACGACAAGGTTTTGCTCAAGGCCGTGACGATCGCCCGCGACCACGGACGCGAGATCGAAATTGCGTCGGGCCTGACCACGTCGGATCGTGTGATTGCGACGCCGCCGGATGGTATCGCCGAAGGCGATCAAGTGCGTATCGCCGGTGAAGGCGGATTGTCCAAAGCGGCATCGGACGGGCCCAAGGGCAAGCCGCCTGGCTGAGCGGTTTATCCACGGTTCCATTCACGGGCCTTGAGTGGGCCATGACGTGAGGAAATCCACGGTCTACAAGGGCCGGGAAGGATTCCCCGATGCCCGCCAAAGTGACTGCCAAATTGCCGCTCAAGATGCCCGCAGCGCCTGAGCCCGCGCCGTTCTGGCGGACCAAGAAGATGTCGCAGATGACGGCGAAGGAGTGGGAGAGCCTGTGCGACGGTTGCGGCCGCTGCTGCCTCAACAAGCTGACCGACGTCGACACCAACGAGACCGTCTACACCGACGTTGGCTGCACGTTGCTCGACGGGCAGACCTGCCGCTGCACCGACTACAAGAACCGCCAAGCCAAGGTGAGCGATTGTGTGCGGCTGACGCCGCGCAACGTCAAGAGGCTGACCTGGCTGCCGCCGACCTGCGGCTACAAGCTCGTCGCCAATGGCGGCGACCTGTACTGGTGGCACCCGCTGGTCTCCGGCGACCCGGACACGGTGCACCAGGCCGGTATCTCCGTACGCGGCCGCGTCTCGGCGAGCGAGACCGACGTGCCGGACGAGAAGCTGGAAGATTATATTGTGAAGTGGCCGGGGAAGTGGCCCAAAGGCTCGCGTAAGCGAGCCGTCAAGGGATGAAGCAGAGTAAGAGGAAGACCAGTTGATCCGGTCTAAACTGACTCGGAAAATATTCCTTGACAGCGTGACGCTGCTCCACTAGCTTTCGCGCATCCTCCCAAAATCTGTTCTGAATCGTAGCCCCGGAATGACCGGGGCTTTTTGCGTTTTCACACGCACAAGGACATCCCCATGCCCCATCCCGTCACCATCCGTCCGTCGCCGTACCGGCCGCCGACGCGCGAGCAGATCGAGCGCGCGCGCTCGATGTACGAGCAGGGCTTTACCGTGTCGCGCATTCTTGCCGCCTGCGATATGGCGCTCGGCACACTCTATTATTGGCTCGGCGGCGGGCCGCGCGAGGAGGGTGGGCCGCTCTATCCGGCGATCCCGCGCCGCAAGCAGGTCATCGGCAAGCGCCGCAAGCCGCTCGAAACCTCGCGCGTCTCGCTCGCCGCGCGGCTTTGGCGCACCGCTGAGCGTCAGGCGCGCGATATCGAGGAGCGCCTCGCAAGGCCTGCCGCTTCGACCACGGAGCGCGAACGTGACGTGCGCATGTTCAACATCGTCGTGCGTACGATGCGCGACCTCGCGCTGTTCGATGCGGCGCAAACGCCTGCACCCGAAACCACCGTCGCACCGGAGCGGGATGTCGAGGAACTGAGGGCGTCGCTCATTCGCAGCATGGAGGCCATTGCGGCGGAACGCGAGGAAGAGGACGCCGATGGTGACGGCGCGCACTCTCAGCGCGGTGATATCGGTGCGTCATAGGCCTGCGTGGGCAGGCCGAAGCTGAAGTGCCACCATTCGCGGAAGTAGTTCTTGAAGCCCTGCGCGCGCATGGCGTTGCCGAGCGTGGCGCGATTGCGTTTGGCTTGCGCCGGGATCGCGACGTTCGCGGTGTGGCTCTTGTCGTCGAAGCAATCGTATCCGGTGCCCATGTTGACGCTCGTATCCGGCGCGCGTGTCGGGGCGGTGCAGGCGCCGTAAGCGGCGCGCGTATCGTAGGCCGGTACGGGTGGCGTGGGCGCGGCGACGATCGTCAGGTCGACCGCGGTGCCAGTCGAATGCGCCGAGCGCGATGCAATGTATCCGGAGAATAAAGTGCGCTTGTCGAGCGTGGGGTAGAAGCGCTTGGTGTGGCCATCTTCCGGGCTTTGCGCCCAGTGTGCCATCGCCGTGACGGCGCGGGCCGGGCGATAGCAGTCGTAGACTTTCAGCGAGAGGTGTTGGGCGACGAGCGAGGCCTGCACCTTGCGCAACGCCTGCGCGACATCGCGCCGCAGGACGCATTCGGGGGCGTCGTAGCCGTTGAGCGGCTTGCCGGTAAAATTGTTAGCCGAGGCGTAGCGCATGTCCTGCGCAATGCTCGAATCGATATCGCGCAAATAGACGAGATTGTCGGGCAAGGCGTTGGGCGACCGGTCGCGCGCCTGTGCGGGCAGGGCGACAAGGGCAAGCGCGAAAATAAGGATTATTCGCATCGAATCGTTTCCAGGGACGAGCTTGCCCCGGTGTCCCAACTCATACCACCCCCGCATCATTCGCCATTGCAAATGACACCTTCAAGCGGCATCAAGCGGCATCATGGACGCGCGAACCCACAAGCCCAAAACCCATCCGAAATCCGACACGCCGAAGGCGCATGCGCTGACGCATCCGGAAATCCGTACCATCGTCATGGGCATCATGCTGACGATGTTTCTCGGCGCGCTCGACCAGACCATCGTCGCCACCGCGCTGCCGACCATCGGCCGGCATTTCAACAATCTCGACGATCTGTCCTGGGTGGTCACGGCGTATCTGTTGACCGGCACGGCCTCGACGCCGCTCTACGGCAAGCTGTCGGATATTTACGGCCGGCGCGGCGTGATGCTGGCGGCGATTATCATTTTTGTCGCTGGGTCGATCGCCTGCGCCATGGCGCCGAGCATGACCGGCCTGGTGCTGGCGCGCGCGCTGCAAGGGCTCGGTGGCGGCGGCTTGATGGCGCTGGCGCAGACCATTATCGCCGACATCGTGAGCCCGCGCGAACGCGGGCGCTATCAGGGTTACATCAGCGCCGTGTTCGCGACGTCGTCGGTCGGCGGTCCGGTGCTCGGCGGCTTCCTGACCGAGCATGTCGACTGGTCGCTGATTTTCTGGATCAACCTGCCGCTGGGTTTGGCGGCGCTCGGCATGACCTCGATCACCTTGCGCATGGTGCCGTTTACGCCGCGCAAGCACCGGCTGGACGTCATCGGCGCTCTGCTGCTGGTGATCGCGTCGGTGGGTTTATTGCTGGCGCTGTCGTGGGGCGGGCGGCATTACGACTGGATCTCGTGGCAGATCGGCGCGTTGCTGCTCGGTTCGGCGGTGGTGTGGGGCCTGTTCGCGTGGCGGCTGGTGGCGGCGGAAGAGCCGTTCCTGCCGCTTACTGTGCTCGGCAATCCGGTGGTGCGTTGCGCCGCGCTCGCCGGCGCCTGCAACATGGGCGTGCTGGTGGGCATGACGATTTTCGTGCCGCTGTATTTCGAAGTCGTGCTGCATCTCTCCGCCAGCCAGTCCGGCATGGCGCTGATTCCGCTGATGAGCTCCTGCGTGGTGTTCTCCACCATCACCGGGCGGCTGATGATGCACATGGAGCACTACAAGCGCGTGCCGCTGATCGGCCTTTCGATCGCGATTCTGTCGCTCGGGCCGCTGGCGATCTGGCCTGGCTCGATGCATATCGTGCTGGTGCTGTTGCTGCTCACCGTGATCGGCGCCGGGCTCGGCTGCGTGTTCCCGGTATCGACCGTATGTTTGCAGAACGCGGTGTCGCGCTCGCAGATGGGCATCGCCACCGGTGCGGCGAACTTCTTCCGTGCGCTGCTCTCGGCATTGGTCGTTGCGGTGCTCGGTGCGATCGTGCTCGGGGGCTTGGGTGGCGTCACCGGCATGTCGGTCGAGATGCTGGCACGCAATGCATCGGAGAATGAACTGAGCTATGCCTTCCGCTTCGTGTTTCTTGCCTGCGGATTTATGCTGACCTTCGGCATGGCCTTCCTGATTTCGATGGAAGAGAAGCCGCTGAAAGGTCCGAACCCGCCGTCCGGCGGCGCCACCGCGCCAACCGCACCAGCAACGCCCATCCCGGACGCGTGAGACGCGGATAATCTGGCGCTCATGCCTGAAAGTCCCGGCGTGAAGCCGGGGCTTTCGTTCGTGCGTCGTCGGGGTTATCCCGGCTTCAATCCGAAGCTATTTTCGCGCGTCCCGCTCAGCAGTCATTAACCGCAAAGATTCAGCTCTGTGCACAGCACAAGATGTGCCGAACCGCGGGGCCGCAACGCCGTTATGGTCCCGTCAAAAGGGGGACGGCGTGGCGTATCTTTTATTCGTTTTGTTCGTAACGACTGTCGCTCTTGGTTTGTTCGCAATTCACCGCGCGACGCCATGAGGGGGTGCGAATTTCTTCGCGCCGCCTGAAATCGAACCATGGTTATGCAAGCCGTGGGTGCCTTTCTGCAACACACATACGGATTGTTACGGGAGTGAGTCATGGTCCGTGTCCCAGTGCGTCACAGGCCAAGCGCCTTCGGGAGCGTTCATTTAGCGTCAATGCAATTGCAATGACTCGAACGGCAAAGAGGCCCCCACGTGAAGAAGTTTTTGATGGCTACCGCTGGTATTGTAGCCGCCGGAGCGGTCAGCGCCGCGGGTGCTGCCGATTTGCCAAATGCGCCAATTTACAAGGCGCCGGTCGCGGCGACGTATAATTGGACCGGCTTTTACGCCGGTGGCAATGTTGGTTATGGGTGGCAAAACCGCTCTGCCAGTTTCGTCGGGACCGATGCATCGACCGTCGGCGCCGCGCTATTGACCGGCGGGTTCGGCGGCACCGTAGCGGGTCCGGCGTCATTTAGCGCAAAGGGCGTTACCGGCGGCTTGCAAGGCGGATACAATTGGCAGGTCAATCGTAATTGGCTGGTCGGCCTCGAAGCCGACTTCAATTGGGCTAACGTCAACGGAACCGGAAACTCGGCCTTCGATGTCGCGCCCGGTGCTGCCATGACTATTGCCGCCCAGCAGCGTCT
>DASYCM010000016.1:0-12786 GCA_036500165.1 Pseudolabrys sp. | reverse complement strand
GATGAAACAAAGGGAGCGGGGATCGCGGTTTCGTTGCGGTCGAGCATCTGAGCAACCTACGACAGTGGGATTTGACCGTCCATGAGCCGGATTCTGCCTGTATCCACAGGGCTCGCCGGCGCGATTAACCAATAATTAACGATAGGCTGACCTTGCGGGCATCCTCGGCTATCCTGAAAAAAAGCAGGGAGACGAGCAATGCTCGCCGCAGTGGCGCGTGGAACTTATTTGCTGTTGGTCGGGGTCATGATCGTGGCCTGGGCTCTGTCGCTTGGTCATAGCGAAGCCCCGGCGCCGCAGAACGATCAACCTGTCGAGGCTTGGTCCATCTACTCGTGAGCCGCCTCTGGTTGCGGCTTGACGCCGTTGCCATCCGCTTGACCTTCTTCTTCTTCCCCGCCACGGTCGCTTGATCACGGAAGAGACCGATGGCCGGTGCGACCCTGCTAACTTCATCACCTGAAAAATCCCGCGATCCGGCGGCAACCAAGGCTGTCATTGAGAAACTGGCGGCTGCCTTCGGCAATCGCCTCGTGACGTCGCAGGCGGTGCGCGAGCAGCACGGCCATACGCTGACCTGGATTCCGAACCAGCCGCCGGATGCGGTGGTATTTCCGCAGACCACCGAAGACGTTCAAAAGATCGTCGGCATTTGCGCGCAGCACGGCGTGCCGATGATCCCGTTCGGGACAGGCACCTCGCTCGAGGGCCACGTCAACGCACCATTCGGCGGCGTGTCGATCGACTTCCGCGACATGAACAAGATTCTGGCGGTGCACGCCGAAGATTTCGATTGCATCATTGAGCCCGGTGTTACGCGCAAGGCGCTCAACGATCATCTGCGCGACCAGGGCCTATTTTTTCCCATCGATCCCGGCGCCGACGCTTCGCTCGGCGGCATGGCCTCGACGCGCGCGTCCGGCACCAACGCGGTGCGCTACGGCACGATGAAGGACAACGTGCTGGCGCTGAAGGTCGTGCTGGCGAACGGCGAGGTGATGACCACCGCGCGGCGCGCCAAGAAATCGTCGTCCGGTTACGATCTGACACGCCTGATGATCGGCGCCGAGGGCACGCTTGGCATCATCACCGAACTGACGCTGAAGCTGTCCGGCATTCCGGAGGCGATTGCATCCGGCGTTTGCCCATTTCCTTCGGTCGATGCTGCCTGCAAGGCGACGATCCTCACCATCCAGTCCGGCATTCCGGTGGCTCGCATCGAATTGCTCGATCCCGTGCAGATCAAGGCGAGCAACGCCTATTCCAAACTGACGTTGCCCGAAGTGCCGACGCTGTTCGTCGAATTTCACGGCACTGATGCAGGCGTCGGCGAGCAGTCGCAGCGTTTCAGTGATATTGTGAATGAACTCGGCGGTGGTCCGTTCGAATGGGCAACCAAGCCGGAAGAGCGCATGCGGCTGTGGCAGGCGCGTCATGACGGCTACTGGGCGGCCCGGCACTTGCGGCCCGGCGCGCAAGCGCTGGCAACCGACCTCTGTGTGCCGATCTCGCGGCTTGCCGAATGCGTCAACACGGCCCTGCGCTACGTCGATGAGCTCAAGCTGATCGCGCCGGTGCTCGGGCATGTCGGTGACGGCAATTTCCATTTCTCGCCTCTGATCGACATGGACGATCCCGACGAGGTCAAGCGCGCCAAGATCCTGCTGGAGCGGTTGACCGAACTGGCGCTGTCGATGGGTGGAACCTGCACTGGCGAGCATGGCGTAGGTCAGGGCAAGCTGAAATACCTCAAGGCAGAGCATGGCGCGCCCGCGCTTGCCGCAATGGCCGCGATCAAGCACGCTCTCGACCCGCAGAACCTGATGAATCCGGGCAAGTTGGGCTCGCTCTAGACCAGCGCTTGCGACATATAATTGCCGCCAACATTCGGCAAAAACAGGTACATTTTACAGAATAGTCGGGGCGCGGCCGGCCTTGTGGTCCGGCGCGGGAGTGCGGCGTTGCAAAATACGTTGTTGGGACTGGCGATCGCGATCATTCTGGCGCTGGTGGCGGCGCTGGTCGCGCCGTTGGTCATCGACTGGAGCGGGCAGCGCTCCATGTTCGAGGTCCAGGCGAGCCGGCTCCTCGGCGTTGACGTGCGCGTCACCGGCGCCATCGACGCGCGCCTGCTGCCGTCGCCGCGGCTCACACTCAATGACATCGAAATCGGCAAGCCAGGCCCGGACGCTATCCACGCCCGTTCGCTCGGTATCGAGTTCGCGCTCAGTCCGCTGATGCGCGGCGAATGGCGCGCGTCCGATCTCACGATTACCGCGCCGCAGGTGCGCCTCGGTCTCGACGCTTCGGGCCATGTGCAGGCGCCGGCTTTGGCAGTCGGTTTCGACGCCGATGCGCTCACGGTTGACCGTCTCGCCATACAGGAAGGCACGGTGACGTTTGCCGACGCGTCGAACGGCGCAACGATTAAATTGGAGCGTGTCTGGTTCAATGGCGATGCGCGTTCGCTGCTTGGTCCGTTCAAGGGCGAAGGCGCGGTCACCATCGGCAACGAACTTTATCCGTTCCGTCTTGCCTCAAGCCGTTATAGCGACGACACCGGCGCCCGCGTTCGCGTCAATGTCGATCCGGTCAACCGGCCGCTGAGCATTGAGGCTGAAGGCGCGTTGGTTCTTACCGGCGGCGATCCGAAATTTGACGGCACGTTGAGCCTGTCGCGGCCGGTTGGGGTTGGCTTGCGCGGCGCCTCGGTGACGCAGCCGTGGCGCATGACTGGCAAGGTCAAGGCGTCCGCCGCGGCTGCGCTCTTCCAGCAGATTGAATTTCAATACGGCTCGGAAGAACAGGGCCTCAAGCTCACCGGCGTTGCGGACTTTAAATTTGGCACGCGGCCGCGCTTCGATGGCGTTCTGTCCGGGCGGCAGATCGATCTCGACCGTGCCATGCCGGCGGCTGACGGCACGCGGCCTTTGCCCGCCGCTGCGATCCGGCAACTGGCGGAATTCGGTGGCGGTGTATTCCGCCCCTCGATCCCGATACAGATAGGCGTCGGCATCGATCAGGTCACGCTCGGCGGCAACACCGTGCAGAATGTGCGCGGCGACATTACCAGCGACACGCAGCAGGGTTGGAGTCTCGACCGCTTCGAATTTCGCGCGCCTGGGTTTACGCAGGTGCGCCTGAGCGGCCGGCTCGCCGTGGGCGGTGACAATGTTTCGTTCACCGGGCCAGCCGAACTCGACTCCACCGATCCGAAAGCTTTGACAGCGTGGCTCGAAGGCGAGGGTGACAGCGCGCAGACCGACTTGCGGCCGCTGAAGCTGCGCGGCGATGTCACGCTGGCAAGCGACAAGGTTGCGGTCGAGCGGCTGCGGGCGGAGTTCGACCGCCGTACCATCACCGGCCGCATGGCCTATGGTTTTGCTGCCGGCGACCGTAAGGCGAAGCTCGACGCGGAATTGAACGCGTCCGAGCTCGACATCGATGCCGCGCTCGGCTTCGGCAATGCCGTGCTAGCGGGCTCCAGGATCGACCGGCCGCACGACATGACCATCGCCGCCGATATCGGCCGCGCCACCATTGCCGGGCTGACGGCGCGCAATGCCAGCGTGCGATTGAAAGTCGACGCCGGTGGATTGCAGATCGATCGGCTGTCGGTGACGGATTTCGGCGGCGCGGCGTTCTCCGCCAGCGGACGCATCGTCGCTACGGCGCCGTCGCCACAGGGCGATATGCGCATCGACCTCGATGCGCCGGACATGACGCCGGTTACGGCCTTGCTGGCGCGTTTCGCGCCGGAGACGGCGGCAATGCTTGCGTCGCGCGCGTCGCTGATGGCGCCGGCCAAGCTGCGCGCGCGGTTGACCATCGATGGGGCGAACGCGTCGACCGTAGCCAAACTCGGCATCGACGGCAGCCTTGGCAAAGTGCGCGTCGCGCTCAATGGCCAGGGAAACGCGGATGTCGTGGCCTTCCGTGTCGGCGATATAAAGCTCGACGGAAAATTCGAGGCCGACGACGGCAAGGTTCTGGTTGCGATGCTCGGGCTCAGCCGGGCCGTCGCGGTGGATGCCGGTGCGGGCGCGCTGACCGTCAAGGCCAGCGGCCCGGCGCAAGGCGACATGCAAATCGAAAGCCGGCTGACGGCCGGCGGTCTCGACGCCAGCATTGCTGGAACGGCCAAGCTATTTTCCGACAAACGGACGGCAGCATTGCGCGCGAACCTGCGTGCCGATATCGGACCGTTGCGTGGACCGGGGGCCGCACAGCCCACCTTACCCGTCACCTTTGCATCGCGCGTTGCGCTTGCCGGAAACGATCTGTCATTCGCCGACATCAACGCGACAATCGGCGGCGCTTCGCTGCGGGGGAAGTTGAGTGCGACCTTGCAGCGCCCGAGCCGTATCGAAGGCGATCTCGAAGCCGATACGATCGACGGCGCGGCTTTGGTCGCGGCCGCCACTGGCATGCCTGCAGTCAGCGGTGCCAACAAACTTCCGGCCAATGCGGCGTGGGCTTGGTCGAGCGAGCCGTTCGGCGACAACGTGTTTGGAGACTACACCGGGCAGATTGCGCTCAAGGCGCGGCGTCTCGATGCGCTGCCACGGTTTAGCGCGCGGGAATTCCGCGGCACGCTGCGTCTGGACAAGAATGAACTCGTTGTCGACGATATGAGCGGCGATGTCGCGGGTGGCCGGCTCGCTGCCCGGTTGTTGCTGCGCAGCGCGCCGGAAGGGCTGAAGACGAATGTGAAGGTGGCGCTCACCGGCATCGATGCCGCGACCCTGATGGTGCCGGGCCCACGGCCGTCCGTGAGCGGTAGATTCGATCTGTCCGCTGATATGGAAGGCAACGGCCTGAGCCCGGTTGCGCTGATCGGCTCGTTGCAAGGTTTGGGCAAGATTGCTCTCGCCGACGGTCAGTTCGCGGGGCTCGATCCGCGCGCTTTCGATGTTGTGACGCGCGCAGTCGATCAGGGTCTGCCGATCGATGGCATCAGAGTGGGCGATGTCGTGCGCCGCGCTTTGGATAGTGGCCAACTGGCCATCAAACGCGCCGACGGCAAACTGTCGATGAGTGCGGGGCAGGTGCGTCTCGGCGACGTCACCATCGACAGCAAAGACGCGGACCTGACTTTGTCCGGCGCCGCCGATCTGACCGACGGTTCGGTCGGTGCGCGCATGGTGCTCTCCGGCATGAGCAAAGCGGCCGGTGCGCGGCCGGACATCTTCATGTCGCTGCAGGGGCCGGCCGCAGCGCCGTCGCGCACAATCGATGTCTCGGCGCTCGCCGGCTGGCTCACCTTGCGTTCTGTTGAAAATCAGACGCGGCATTTGCGGATGATCGAAGGGCAGGGATCCGCGGCTCAGGCGCCTCCGCAGCAAGCGCCGGCAGCACAAGTGCCGTCCTCTGAAACAATACCCGCCCCGAAAAGCAGACAGGCGCCAGCATTGCCGGCGCCTGTCGATATTAAACCGCTACCAATGCCGGCGCGTTAATTCGCTAGTCGGCCTGCAACGCCGGCGCCGCCACGCGCGTCTCGCGGGAAGGACTTTGCGGCCGCGTTTCGCCCTGCTGCACGCGATAGTGATCGAGAACGAAGAGACGGATGGCGGATGACAGATTGCCGTGGTGGCGATCGGTGTCGATCGAAGCGACCAGATCGGACAGAGTCAGATCGCGCGATGTCGCGATCTCTTTCAATCCCTTCCAAAATGCTTCTTCAAGGCTGACACTGGTCTTGTGGCCAGCGATGACAATCGAGCGTTTGATAACTGGCGATTTCATCAGCGGTCTCCTTTTTCGATCCGATGCCGGTCAAGTTCGCGGGTGGCTTTGGTTTCCCTTGCATCTGCGAGGTCACGCAGATGCTTGGGTTGGCCATGAGCAATACGATTGAGCTCGGCCTTCCGATCACTCTCTTTGCGCTTGGCCTGCTTTCTCGCGGCCCGGAGATTCACCACGTCAGCCATTCCGCCTCTCGATGGTGTTTGGATACGCTTTGCCAAATTCGGCGTAAAACTGTCTGTGGACGGCAAATACGCCGATACCTTGTCAACTTCGGCGGCTCTGAAAAGATTTGGACGCCGACCTCTTAAGACTACATTTGCTACTTTGGTCGGAGAAGGCTTTGCATTTCAACACACGGTTAGTTGATCGCGGCAAATCCTAAGTGGCTGGTCGTGAATACCAACGGCAGCGCCAAATATTTATTGATGGTCGTGGAATATCCGCACTGTATATTTGTAGCTTCGCGAAGCATTACTATGGAAGACGTAATTACGTTGTAATTATTGTTTAGCTAAATTTTTCACATCATGAGAATTGCGCCCCGGCTCATCTCCTCATTACATTCAGTGGCTCGAATATTACCTTAGGAAATGACCGATAAATTTTGGTAGGGGTCGGCATAATCCGTCGGTGGCAGAGAAATACGCTGCCAAAAAAATGCGATCAGCTGTGTTTAGCGGAGCTTGCTCAGCGAGGCTTTGTCATTTGGCGCGGCTGAACAAGGCGGTCGAAGTCCGCCCCCGAGACAAATCCGAGCTTCACGGCTTCCTCGCGCAGCGTCGTGCCATTGGCATGCGCAGCCTTGGCGACCTTGGTCGCGTTGTCGTAGCCGATGTGTGGCGCTAGTGCCGTTACCAGCATCAGCGATCGCTCCATCAATTCCTTGATGCGCGGTTCGTTGGCTTCGATGCCGACGACGCAGTTGTCGGTGAACGAATTTGCCGCGTCGCCCAACAGCCGGATCGACTGCAGCATCGCGAAGGCCATGACCGGATTATAGACGTTGAGCTCGAAATGGCCCTGGCTGCCGGCAACCGTAATCGTCGTGTTGTTGCCGAACACCTGACAACATACCATCGTCAGCGCTTCGCTCTGCGTCGGGTTGACCTTGCCTGGCATGATCGACGAACCGGCTTCGTTGCTTGGCAGGTTCAGTTCGCCAAGCCCTGAGCGCGGGCCGGAGCCGAGCAGGCGGATATCGTTGGCAATCTTGAACAGCGCAGTGGCGGCTGCATTGATCGCGCCATGAGCGAAGACGTAGGCGTCGTGCCCGGCCATATGCTCGAATTTGTTCGACGCACTGACGAACGGCATTTTGCTCAGCGTGGCAATGCGCTTGGCGAAGGCTTTGGCGAATTTCGGTTTTGAATTGAGCCCGGTGCCGACGGCGGTGCCGCCTTGCGGCAGCGGATAGAGTTCACGCTGCGCCAGTTTCAGCCGCGCGATTGCCGATTTCACCTGCGCTGCGTAGCCGGAGAATTCCTGACCGAGCGTGATTGGCGTCGCATCCATCGTATGGGTGCGGCCGATCTTGACGATCTTGGCAAACTCCTTGGTCTTTTTATCGAGCGCGCGCTGCAATCCTTCGAGCGCCGGAATAAGATGCTGCGCAATCCGCATCGCCGCCGCAATATGCATCGCTGAGGGAAAAGAGTCGTTCGACGACTGGCTCATATTGACGTGGTCGTTCGGATGCACCGGCTTCTTCGAGCCGAGTTCGCCGCCGAGCCCGAGATTGGCGCTGTTCGAAATCACCTCATTGAGATTCATATTGGTCTGGGTGCCGGAGCCAGTCTGCCAGACCGACAGCGGAAAGTGCGCATCGAGCTTACCGTCGGCGATGTCCTGGGCCACTGCGATGATGGCCTTGGCGCGCTTGGCGTCCAGATCGCCGAGATCCCGGTTGACCTCGGCCGCAGCGCGCTTGACCAGACCGAGCGCATGAATGATCTCGATCGGCATCTTTTCGGTGCCGATGCGGAAATTATGCAGCGACCGTTCGCTCTGCGCGCCCCAAAGTTTGTCGGCGGCAATTTCCAGCGGTCCGAAGGAGTCACTCTCGGTACGGGTCTTCGGCTTCGCCGTTTGCTCGCTCATTACAATTTACTTCGCTGGTTATTTCTTGCGGAAACGATCGAGGCGCACGACTTCGCCGCCGCCCGAGGGTTTGTCCGGCTTGGGATCCGTTTTGGGATCCGGCACTGCGCTGAGAGCAGGGGCCGGCGGCGCCGGTTGCTCCGGCGCCTTTGCTGCGGGCTTCTCGGCACCGAGGCCCGGCAACGCGCTTGGTACAGCGCTGGGACCGCGCTTGGGTTTCGCCGCCAGTTTCTCTTTCGCCTTGTCGTGCGGATTGGCCGGCGACTGCTCAGCCTCACCTTCGACGACTTCCTCGAATTGCAGACCGAACTGCACCGACGGATCGACAAAGGCCTTGATGGCGTCGAACGGAATGCTCAGGCGCTCGGTGATGCCGCCGAACGACAGACCGACGTCGAAGGCCTGTTCGCTGACGCTCAAGTCCCAGAACTGATGCTGCAGGATGACCGTCATCTCTTGCGGGTATTGCCCCCGCAGCCGGTCCGACATGCGAACGCCGTCGGCCTGGGTATCGAAGGTAATAAAGAAGTGGTGGTCGCCAGGCAGGCCCTTTTTGGCCGCGTCGGTCAGCACGTTGCGCACAACCCCGCGCAAGGCCTGTTGGGTCAGAAGATCGTAACGGATTTGGTCGGCCATGGGCTCACGGGTTCAGGGATTCGGAAGGCGATGCTAGCGCGGCTGACGGCCAAAATGAAAATGCAAAATTGAAATGAAAGTGGAGGCTTCTGTTGCCAGGTGCCTCCGAACCCCGCCTAACCGCTGCTAAGACGGCTAGGACTTGCAGGCGTGGTTATTCAAACCGCTTAAGCGGCCTGAGCAACCGGAGCATAGTTGTCATTTGCAACTACGATTTGGCCCGATAACGGCGGAACCATGCCGAGCAAAAGTACGACCTTTACGCCCTCGTCGATCCTATTTCGCCCCCGCCAAAGCCCGTGATCTCCGCTTAAAAGCGGGCTTTGGTGGAGGCGCCGGGTACTGCCCCCGGGTCCGAAAGGTTTATTACGCCGTCCGTTTATCGCCATATCCGGGTTGCCCCGGCGGTCTGAATATAAGCATGAAACGTTGACGAAAGAAGAGCGGCTCACCGGGCAGTCCCGTGCCGCGTTTCACGTGAAACAAATCCTATAATTGGACGAAAGTCCGCAAGCCATGCAGGTACGGAATAGCGCGTGAAAACCGGCCGCGCGGTTTTATTGACGTGGCGAATGCGCAGACCGCATGGCGGCGGGTTTCATGCTCGTAGAAGTCTTTATGCTCAGGGTCGAGGATGCCCGAGCTGGCCATCCTCGGCTTGCTGGCGAGCGGCTGCTCTATCGGCATGCAGAGAACGCGGGGTAAGAGGGTTTTACGGAGTAGCTAATTCCCCTTCACCCCCGCGGCCTGAATGACCGGCGACCATTTCGCCACCTCGGCCTTGAGGTGCGCAGACAAAGCGGCTGAACCTTGCTGCTCCGGCTTCACCGGTTCGGCGCCGAGCTGCGCGAGGCGCTCGATGACTTTCGGATCCTTGAGCGCGGTCGTCAGGGCGCCGCTTAATTTATCGGCGACGTCTTTTGGCAGGCCCTTCGGCGCCCACATGGCATGCCACGCCGAGACCTCGAAGCCCTTGAGGCCTGACTCATCGAGCGTCGGCAGTTCGGGCAGAACGCCAAGGCGCTGTTTCGTGGTTGCGGCATAACCTTTGATCTTGCCGCCCTTGATCTGCTCGGTTGTCGTCGTGGTCTGATCGCACATCACGTCGAACTGGCCGCCGAGCAGATCGGTCATCGCCGGACCGGTGCCGCGATAACCCACCGCCGTCATCTGCGTGTCGATCGCACTCATGAACATCAGCGCGCAAAGATGCGACGCTGAGCCGATGCCGGCATGCGCGTAAGTGATGGCGAGCTTCTTCTCCTTGATCCAGGCGATCAGCTCTTTGATGTTTTTTGCATCCAGCGTGGACTTGCCGACGATGGTCATCGGCACGTCGGCAATGCGGCCGATGGAGTCGAAATTGTCGATCACGTTGTATTGCAAGTTGGTGTAGAGCGACGGCGCGGTGGCCTGTGCGATGTGCCACACCGAAATCATGTAGCCGTCCGGCGCGGACTTCGCGACGCGCGCCATGCCGATGGTGCCGCCGGCGCCGCCGACATTCTCCACCACGACCTGCTGGCCGAGCGTGCGCGACATTGATTCAGCGACAAGCCGCGCGACGGCGTCGGTCGGGCCGCCGGCCGCGGCCGGGACGATCAGGTTGATGGCGCGGGTGGGATATTGCGCATGTGCTGGCGTTTGCGCCTGCGTTGCGGCGAACAGACAAAGTGAAACAGCAGCCGCGATGCGGCCGGCGGCTTTGAGCATGGTGTCCTCCCAGACATTTTTCTTTTGTCGGCAATTTTGCCTTGTTGCGAGGAGGCTAGCACACAACCTCGCGCGGTCGACCCGCTGGGGATTCGACCAATAGGCTTATTGACCGGCAGGGCCGGGGTCCGTAGTGTTACATTGTAACAGTCGAGTGCGTGAATGCGGGGATTGCGGACAAAGATGAGGTTTGGCGGCTGGCTGGCGCTGTTTGCGCTGGGGCTCCAGCTCACTTTGTCGTTTGGCCATATCCACGCCGAAGATTTCGCTGCCGCCAAAACCGCGGTCGCGCAAAACCAGACGCCGCCGCAGAACGCTCCGGATGGCGATCACGACGGCAATGATGTCTGCGCGATCTGCGCCGTCATGCACATGGCGGGTACGTCGGCAATGCCGGTGGCGCCGTCGATCTCGGTGCCGTCGGACTTTGTCTTCGTCGCTTTCGTTACTTCCGAACGCACGGAACTGCCGCCGCCTGCGCGGCTATCCTTCCAGGCCCGCGCGCCACCTCAAGCCTGACATCCGCATCTTCGTGATCTCGCATGCTGGCGTGTAAGCGCCGAGCGTCGCGCGGTCTGTCTTGCTCGTCAGGTTTCGAGGTTTCTCATGCTGCTTCGCCAAGCGCTCATGCTGGCTGTCTCTCCGTTCGTGTTGATCGTTTTCGCCGCGCCGTCTCATGCGCAGGTGGTGCTTCCGGAAGTCGTCGTACAAGCCCAACGTCCGGCGCCGCCGCGCCCTAGTGCGCCTCCAATGCCGCAAGACGACAGCGATACGATTCTCGCCAAACAGAATACGCAGCTCGACGTTGCCCGCGATAATCTGTCGCCGCGTTTCGGCGCGAGCACTTTCGACATGAACCGGGCGTTCATTGAAACGTTGCCGCAGGGCACCAACGGCTCGGTCAACAAGGTGCTGTTGCAGGCCCCGGGTGTTACGCAGGATGCCGTCGCGAGCGGTGAAATCCATGTGCGCAACGAACACGCCAACGTGCAGTATCGCATCAACGGCATAACTCTGCCGGACGGCATTTCGGGCTTCGGCCACGTCCTGGACACGAGCTTTGCCAGCAGCCTCGCGCTGATCACCGGCGCCCTGCCCGCGCAGTACGGCCTGCGTACTGCCGGCGTCGTCGATATTCAGACCAAGAGCGGCAATTCTTTGCAACCGGGCGGAAACGTCGGCATCTACGGCGGCAGTTTCGGCACGATCACGCCAAGCTTCGATTACGCTGGCCGCGCCGGTAACACAGAATATTTCGTCACCGGCCGTGGCTTCACCAGCAATCTCGGCATTGAGAATCCAACCGACGGCCATAGTGCAGTCCACGACCGCACGTATCAGGGAAATTTCTTCAGCTACACGTCGACAGTGCTCGACGCGCAGACGCGTATCGCCACCATCTTCGGCAATACGACCAACCGATTTCAAATTCCCAACAATCCAGGGCAGCCGCCAGGGTTCACCGCGTTCGGCGTCAGTAATTTCGATTCGTCGATGCTTAATGAAAAGCAGGCCGAACAGAACACGTTCGGTGTAGTCGCGCTGCAAAAATCCGTGAATGGACTGGACTTCCAGCTATCTGCCTTCTCCCGTTACAGTACGCTTCATTTCGTTCCCGATACGGTCGGCGACCTTGTCTTCAATGGCATTGCGTCCGACGTCTATCGCCGCAGCGTCGCCAATGGGCTGCAAGGCGATGGCGCCTATAAGCTCAACGACGCGCATACGTTACGAGCAGGGTTCACGGTCACCGGCGAAAGCACGCAAACCAGCAATGTATCGACCGTGCTGCCGCTCGACGGGGCCGGCAATCCAATCGACGCGCCGTTTACAACAACCGACAACAATTCGAAGTTTGGCGGCGTTGCCGGCGGTTATATCCAGGACGAGTGGCGGATAACCGACAAACTCACTTTGAACGCCGGCTTACGCTTCGATCAGATGTGGCAATACATCAATGCCAATCAACTCAGCCCGCGTCTTAATGTTGTCTACAAACCGCTCGACGGAACGACGTTCCACGCTGGCTACGCGCGCTACTTCACCCCGCCGCCGCAGGCGATTGCCGCTCCGGCCAACATCGCTCCATTCGCCAATACGACGGCACAGCCGGAAACATTCCAGCAAAGTCCGGTGCAGCCAGAGCGCTCGCATTATTTCGATGCGGGTGTGGTGCAACAAATCACCCCTAACCTTCAGGTTGGTCTCGATGCCTACTACAAGATTGCGAAGAACCTGCTTGACGATGGACAGTTTGGCTCGGCGTTGATCCTCAGTGGCTTTAACTACGAAACCGGCCAGAACACGGGCGTCGAATTGAGTGCCACTTACAAGAACGGCAACTTCAGTGCCTACGGCAATCTTACGTGGGCTCGTCAAGTCGCCAAGAATATCGTGTCGAACCAATATCTGTTCGGCGCCGACGAGCTGGCCTATATCGCCAACAACTACGTCAACACCGATCATGCTCAGCAATTGACCGGTTCGGGCGGCGCGTCCTACCTCTGGAAGGACAATCGCTTCAGTGTGAGCATGGTCTACGGCAGCGGCATGCGTAGCGGGTTCGCCAATACCGATCATGTTGCGCCG
>DASYCM010000015.1:0-6520 GCA_036500165.1 Pseudolabrys sp. | reverse complement strand
ACACTGGCCGATCACCTCGCCGAGCAGATGGCGCTGGCCATTTCCGATCCGGCGCAACGCATGATCGGCCGCTACCTCGTCGATATGGTCGACGAGACCGGCTATCTCTCCGGCGATCTCGATACGGTCGCCGAAAAGCTCGGCGCCAAGCGTGCCGACGTCGAAGCCGTGCTCTCGATCCTGCAGACGTTCGACCCGCCCGGCATCTGCGCGCGCAATCTCACCGAATGCCTGGCGCTGCAACTCAAGGAGCGCGATCGTTTCGATCCGGCGATGCGCGCGCTCGTCGAGCATCTCGAATTGCTGGCCAGGCGCGATCTCCCCGCGCTACGCCGTATCTGCGGCGTCGGCGATGAAGATCTCCTCGACATGATCGCGGAGATTCGCAATCTCAATCCCAAGCCGGGCTTAGCCTTCGGCTCGACGCTGGTGCAGCCGATCGTGCCCGACGTTTATGTGCGCGCGGCGTCCGACGGTTCATGGCAGGTCGAACTCAATTCCGACACGCTGCCGAAAGTGCTCATCAGCCAGCGCTATCACGCGCAGGTATCGAAGACGACACGCAATGAAAAAGACAAAACCTATCTCGCCGATTGTCTGCAGACGGCGACCTGGCTGGTGCGCGCGCTCGATCAGCGCGCCAAGACAATTCTCAAGGTGTCGAGCGAGATCGTGCGTCAGCAGGACGGCTTCTTCACCAAGGGCGTCCAGCATCTGCGCCCGCTCAATCTCAAGACGGTGGCCGACGCCATCGGCATGCACGAGTCGACGGTATCCCGCGTTACCGCCAACAAATACATGGCGACCAGCCGCGGCATTTTCGAATTGAAATATTTCTTCACGTCGTCGATCGCGGCGTCGGACGGCGGCGAAGCGCATTCGGCCGAAGCCGTGCGTCACCGTATCCGTCAGCTCATCGACGCCGAGAACGCGATCGAGGTGTTGTCCGACGATACCATCGTCGACAAATTACACGAGGCCGGTATCGACATCGCCCGTCGCACCGTTGCCAAGTACCGGGAAGCGATGCGCATTCCCTCTTCCGTCCAGCGCCGGCGTGAAAAACAGGCAGCGAACGCATAATTTACGAGCGAGTTGAGTATTGCTTGTTAAGCGAAACGTGGCAGACTTTGCCGCACACGAGAGTCGGAACTTTTGCTAGGTTAAGTCTTTAGTCCCTGTTGGATAAAACGGCGGGCAATTCCGCCCGCATCTGAAACGGGAGGCGCGACGAATGCCTTTTTGCGTATCGGGTAAGAACATTAACATCGGCCCTGCGCTTCAACAGCAAATCGTAGACCGCGTCGAAGAGGCGACATCCAAGTATTTCAACGGCGGCTATTCGGGGCAAGCGACCGTCGGCCGTGACGGATTCGGTTTCAAAACCGAATGCATTTTGCATCTCGACTCCGGCGCCATGTTGGAAGCCGAAGGCATGGCCGCCGACGCTTACGACAGCGCCGCCCAGGCCTCCGAACGGATGGAAAAGCAGCTCCGCCGCTACAAGCGCCGGCTCAAGGATCATCAGTCGCGCCGCAGCGGCTGACGTTCAAGATGGAGGCAAAACCCTGCCGGGGGGTGTGCCTCAACAGCGTCGGGGCGTGATGTTTTGGGCGTAAATATGGGCGTTTTTGCCGCGGAAAGGCATCGCGCGTGTGTCACTACGGGGATACCTGAACCCATTGACGTTGCCGCCGGTCGCTCTATAAGGACCGCGACCAACCACACCCCCTTAACAATCCGCGCTGTCAGCTAGATCATTGGACAGGTCCATGACGCTCACCGATCTCGTCGCGCCGGCTGCGATTATTCCGGCGCTCAAGGTCAACGGCAAGAAGCAGGCTATCCAGGAACTCGCCGCGCGCGCGGCCGAGCTCACGGGGCAGGGCGAGCGTGCGATTCTGGAAGTGCTGTTGCAGCGTGAGAAGCTCGGCTCGACCGGCGTCGGCAATGGCATCGCGATCCCGCATGGCAAGCTGCCGAAGCTCGGCCGTCTGTTCGGATTGTTCGCGCGGCTCGAGCGGCCGATCGATTTTGAAGCGCTCGACAGTCAGCCGGTCGATCTGATTTTTCTTCTGCTCGCGCCGGAAGCCGCGGGCGCCGATCATCTCAAGGCGCTGGCGCGCGTGGCGCGCTTGCTGCGCGATCCGGAGATCACGCGCAAACTGCGCGAGTCCGGCGACGCCGACGCGATCTACGCCGTGCTGGCGATGCCGCCGGCAAGCAGCGCGGCTTAATCGTCTTCGCCCGAACAGATAAAGGCGCCGCGACCGTCCGGTCGCAGCGCCTTTTTTATATTTGGCTTTTTCAATTTGCTCGCAGTGAGCCTTAGTGAAGGCTGACGGCCTCAAGCTCCTGGCTCCAGGCATTGGCAATCGCGGCTTCGCGCGTGTCGGTCAGCATGATCGGCGTGCCGTCGGCGGCATGCAGGGCAAACAGTTCGATGCCCGGCTCGATCTTCGGCGCCTGCGGAAACAGATTCGCGACGTCCTCGGATTTGATCGTCTTGACGTAAGCCAAACGTCCATCGCCGAGATGCGCCAATGCGTCCTGAGTAATAACGGCTGGCGTCACGTTCGGTTCAATCGTCTTGTCGGTGGTATTCATGGCACTCGACTCCTTTTCCATTCAACGCTCGACGCGGTCGAGTCCTGCTTCACAAGTCCGTCATTCCGTCTCGTTGATCGCGATCGTCTTGATGATCCGTTCGAGTTGCGGTCGAACGAGATCGATTGACAACAATCCGTTCTTCAAGTCGGCACCCAACACTTCCATTCCATCCGCCAGCACGAAGGTGCGCTGGAACTGGCGCGCGGCGATACCGCGATGGAGGTATTGACGGCTTTTGTCGTCCTGCTGACGTCCGCGGATCACCAGCTGACTTTCCTCGACGCAGACGTCGAGTTGGTCGCGGGTGAATCCGGCAACCGCAAGCGTGATGCGCAGCCGTTCGGGATTTTGCCCGTCGTGCGCCAGCCGTTCGATATTGTAAGGCGGATAGCCGTCGGCGCCTTTGGCAACGCGGTCGAGCACGCGCTCGATCTCATCGAAGCCCAGCAGGAACGGACTGGATAGTGACGGTACTCGTGACATCGGTCTCAAAGTCCTCGCTTGAAGCGACTTTGACTGAGGCCCCTTACGGGCACCCCCTGACCGGAAACCTCCGGTCCCGACTAATATGGGTGGGCCGGGTTAAAGGTTCAAGAACAGACGGTTAGCGCGGATTTACCATGCCGGTTCCACACCGCCGGCGGCGGCCATGCCGCCGCGGGAGCCCCCGGAAGCCTCTGGTATCATTGGTTAAATTAAGCACGCCTGTTTTCCTTACTCGGTAAAAGAAGTCTTAAAGGCCGACTCTGGCGTGCACTCCCCCAGTAAGGTCGCCGCAGCCTGAAAAAAGAAATTTTCGCGCAGGCCGGCTGAGGGAGTTGTCACGTGATTTCGCGCGCCATCGATATCGATCCGTTCGCTGAAACGATCGAGGAAAAGATTTTCCGCAACGCCAAGCGGCTCTGCATCATTTTCGCGGTCGGAGCGGTAACGCTCAGCGCGCTCGATATTGCCAATATCCACACCATCGAAAACGCCGCCGCTGTGATGCGCGGCAACAACCTGAACGTCGCCGGATTCTCCGCTCCTCTTCGCGCCGGTATCGAACTGATTACCTTCACGTCGGACGAGCCGACTGCCATCGCTGCGATCCCGCTCGGCAATCTCAATATCGCGTCGAACCCCATGGGCAACGCGATGCCGCCAATTGAACGTCAGGCCTCGGTAGCGCCGCGCACACAAACCACCAAGAATAAATCGAAGCCCGATGCATCGCCGGTCGCCGGTCTTGCCGCCGTCGGCAGTCGGGACGCGGTTGAGTTCGCCATGGCTCCCTCTATGACGCCGTCGATGCCGCCGCCAGCCGCGACATTGCGTTCGGAATTGCGTATCGGCGAAGCGTCGATGGCTTCGTTGCCGTCTTACCAAGTCGCCAGTGCCGATCCCACAGCGATGCCGTCGAGTCTGTCGACGCCAGGTCTGCCGACGCCTAGCCTCGCGGATATTTCATCGTCGCCGATGTCTACGCCTATCCCGCTCGCCATGGTGCCGATGCCGCGCCCCGCGCCCGGCGTGCCGCCGCCGTCGCCGGCACAGCGGCTGAAACTTGAAGGGAAGAACTACGCCAAGGCCGAGAAGTGTCTTGCCAACGCGATTTATTTCGAAGCGCGCAGTGAGCCGGTGCGCGGCCAGATGGCCGTTGCCCAGGTTGTCGTGAACCGTGCGTTCTCGGGCTTCTATCCGAACGACATCTGCGGCGTCGTCTATCAGAACGCCAGCCGGCATCTTTCCTGCCAGTTTACGTTCGCTTGCGATGGCAAGAGCAAGGCCATCACCGAGCGTGGTCACTGGGCGCGTGCCGTGCGCATCGCCAAGCAGACGCTCGACGGCCAGATCTATGTGCCCGAAGTCGCCAAGTCGACGCACTACCATGCCATCTATGTGCACCCGAACTGGGTGGGCGAGATGAGGAAGATGGTGCGCTACGGCCTGCACAACTTCTATCGCCCCTATGCCTGGGGCAACGGCGCCGAAGAGCCGGTCTGGGGCAGCGCAGCGATGGCGCAAGCGTCGGCGAAGAAGAACTAATTTAAACCGTCACCCTGAGGTGGCCGCCGTCAGGCGGCCCTCGAAGGGCGACAGCCCGACTGTAGCAGTTCATCCTTCGAGGCTCGCCATAAGCGCGTTTACGCGCGTCTTTGCCGCGCTATGGCTCGCACCTCAGGATGACGGATCAGATTTTCAGCTTGAACAGCTTGATCGCGTTGTCGCGGCCGATCCTGATGCGATCGGCTTCGCTGATCTCCGCCTTGTCGAACCACTGACAACCTTGGCCGACGTCCTCGAACGGCCAGTCGACAGAAAACATCACGCGGTCCACGCCGATTTCGGCGGCAGCGGCCATCATCGACGGCGTGTGGAAATTGCCCGACGTCGTGAGATGGAAGTGGTTGCGGAAATAGTGGCCGACGCTGTGTTTTGCCGGATAGTGATGCGGCTCCTTCATCCAGCCGTTGCGGCCATCGATACGCCATAGCAAGGCAGGAATGCCTTCGCCGAGATGACCGAGCACGATCTGCAGCTTCGGGCATTCGTCGAACAGCCCGCTGCCGATCAGGCGCAACGCATGCACCGCGGTCTCGGCTGCGAAAGCCCAGTTCGGGCCGAGCATCCAGTTGTGGCCTTCGTATATTTTGGTCCAGCTCGGCAACGGATTGCGCGGGTGCAGATAGAACGGCACACCGAGCGCCTCGACCGCTTTCCAGAACGGCCGGTACTGCGGCGCGTCGTAATAGGTGACGTTGTCCGGCGAGCCGATCTGCGAAAATCCGTTGACCAGTGCGCCGGCCATGCCGAGGTCCTTCACGCAGCGCGTCAGTTCGGCGGCCGCGGCTTCAGGGTCTTGCATCGCCAGTGCGGCAAAGCCGGCGAAGCGTGCCGGGCGCTTTTGTATGTTTTCGGCGAGCACATCGTTCGCCTGTTTGGCGACGGCGATCGCTTCCTTGGTGTCGTGGATCGCCTGCACCGCGGGTGCGTTGAGCGAGAGGATCATCATCTCGACACCGTGCTTGTCCATCTCGGCAAGCCGCGTCTCCTGAATGTCGATCAGGCGGTGCTCCAGGTCTTTCCAGACGTGAGCGCCAAATACTTTCGAGTCGCCGAGCGTCGGCTGGATGGCGAAGTGTTCTTCGAGCGCGATCTTGCCTTGCATGTGTCCTCCCGGTTTTTCCGGCATCATGCCGAAAGGCAGGGAAGGTTGTCAGCCCGTGGGCGCAATAAAAAAGCCGCCCGTCAGGGCGGCTTACTTTCGAAGGTTGGTGGAGCCAAGCGGGATCGAACCGCTGACCTCCTGCATGCCATGCAGGCGCTCTCCCAGCTGAGCTATGGCCCCTTTAGCGAAACGCTATCAACCAGCAAACACGGATAAAGCCAAGAAGATTCTATAAGGCAAAAGACTTGGCCTTAACCGTCTTATTGCTCTTCTTCCTTTTCGATACCGTCGCCGATGATATCGGTGACGTCCGGATCGCCTTCGTCTTCTTCCTCGATGAAGGCTGCATCGTCGTTCTCGTCGCCCTCGACCGCTTCGTCGGCGTCAGTACCGGCTTCCGCCTTCTTGCCCTGCTGCTCGGCTTCGGCGTCTTCCAGCGAAACAAATTCGGCGTCTGCGGTCTCCGGCACGATGCTTTCGGCGGCGGCGACGGGCGCCACCTTGGCGGCATCCGATGGCCGCGAGCGCGACTGTACGGGGACGACGATCGGGACGACTTTGCCCGTATAGGGGGAGATCACCGGCGTCTTGCCCAGGTCGTAGAATTTACGGCCGGTTTCGGGGCAGACGCGCTTGGTGCCAAGCTCGGATTTGGCCACGGTCAAGGTTCCTCAGAAAGGTCTGTAAAGCGACGCATCGCTGTAAACGGTGCTTCACTTGGCTAGTTGCGGCTTCCCTGTCAAGCGTTCCGAACTGGCC
>DASYCM010000014.1:0-11679 GCA_036500165.1 Pseudolabrys sp. | reverse complement strand
TCATCACCCAGATGCGTGTCTCGGCGGCCAGCGGCGCAGCTCAGCTTTGTATTTTCGAGCAGTGGTGCGATCCCGGCTGCGGCGCTCCCACGCACTTGCATGCCGTCGAGGAAATACTTCATGTGATCGAAGGGCAGGCCGATGTCTGGGTCGGCGAAGAGCATGCCACTCTGACCAGCGGCCAACTGGCGATCGTGCCGGCCGGCCGCAAGCACGGCTTTTCGAACACCGGGGCCGGCACGCTGCGCATCACCTCGACATTGCCGTCGCCGGTGTTCGAAGGCGCCTATGACGACAAGCGCGAGACGCCGCGGCGCTGGCTGCCGGATAGCATCTCAAAATAGTTTTAATCAAAAATAGAAAATGGCAACAGCGGGGGCTGGGACGATGAATTCGATAGCAAACAAGGGGCAGAAATTTCATATTAGAACGATTGCGGCGGTTCTGGCAACGATGTCATTGCCGGCTTTGGCGGCAGACTTGCCGGAATGGGCCTATCCGCCGCTTCCCAAACTCATTCCGCCCGACGCTGTCGTGCAGAGGCAGGTACCCGGCACCACGAAGACATATACCCAGGCGCAGATCGACGACGATTTCAACGTAGTGGACTGGTATCCGGGCGAGCATCCGCCGCTGCCGCGGGTCGTGGAGCATGGAAGTCCGCCAGCGGTGCGTGCCTGCGCCAGATGTCATCTCACGTCCGGCGATGGCCATCCGGAATCCTCCAGCATCGCCGGTCTGCCGGTTGCTTATTTCATTCAGCAGTTGGCCGAGTTCAAAAACGGCAATCGCGGCAACCCCCGCGCCGGTTCCATGATCCCGATTGCCAAGGCAATATCGGATGAAGACGCCCGCGCGGCGGCTGAATATTTTTCGTCGATGAAGCCGACAAAATGGATTCGGGTCGTTGAAGTCGATACAGTTCCTAAATCCTTCGTCGGCCAAGGCGCTATGCGCTTTGCCGTGCCGGACGGCGGCACCGAGCCGATCGGCAACCGCATCATTGAATTGCCGGAAGATACCGAGCGCGCCGAAAGCCGCGATCCGCATTCGGGATTCGTGGCCTACGTTCCGGTCGGAACTATCGCTCGTGGCAAGACTCTGGTGACCGCGACAGACGGCAACAAGACGGTTGCTTGCGCGACCTGCCATGGCCCTTTGCTCAAGGGTATGGACGCTCAACCTGGAATCGCAGGTCGCGCGCCGCAATACGTCTATCGCCAGCTCAACGACTTTAAAGCCGGCAGGCGCAAAGGTTCAGCGGCCGAGCCAATGAAAGTTGTCGTCGCTAACTTGACCGAGGACGATATGGTGGCGATCGCTGCCTATCTGGCGAGCCTCAATCAATAACCCGCTAAAGGCTTAGTTCTTGAGCCTCAGGGGGCTTGAACAATCTTGCCGCGCGCGCTTCCTTATGCCGGCCAACAGGAGAAACCAATGCCCGAAATCACCATCAATCTCGCCGCCGGCCGCACCGACGAAGTCAAGAAGGCGCTCATGTATGACATCACCCAGGCGGTGATGAAGAACTGCGATGTCCCCGCCGACGCTGTGGTTGTCCAGATCAACGAGTGTGCGCTGAACAACAAGATGAAAGGCGGGCAGACCTTCGTAGAGCGCATGAAGAAATAGGGTTGCAATGGACACCCTCGACGACGACTTGCGCAATTCGATCCGTAGCATTCCGGACTATCCCAAGCCCGGCATCATGTTCCGCGACATCACGACGCTGCTCGGGAATGCGAGGGCTTTCCGTCGGGCGGTTGACGCGCTGGTGCAGCCCTGGGCTGGATCGAAGATCGACAAAGTCGCCGGTATCGAAGCGCGCGGGTTTATCCTCGGCGGCGCAGTGGCGCATCAGGCCTCGGCTGGCTTCATTCCGATCCGCAAGAAGGGCAAGCTTCCGCACAAGCGCGTCAGCATCGCTTACTCGTTGGAGTACGGTCTCGACGAAATGGAGATGCACGAGGACGCGGTAAGCAAAGGCGAGCGCGTCATTCTGGTTGATGACCTAATCGCTACCGGCGGCACCGCGGAAGGTGCGGTAAAGCTGTTGCGGCAGATGGGTGCCGAAGTGCTGGCGGCGTGTTTCGTGATCGATCTTCCAGAACTCGGCGGCGCCGAAAAATTGCGTAAAATGGACTTGCCGGTACGCACGCTGATTTCGTTCGAAGGGCACTGACACGCGTAAGTCAGCGTTCATTCTTGAATCATGCGCAGCAGATACTGCTCGCGCGGTATTGAGGTGTTTATTTAACCACGCATTAAGTGTCGGTGAAAAATTTGCCAATTGTGGCAGGAGATTAAATTTAATTCATCTATCTAGCTGTGTCTGTAGGCGGGCACAGAATGAAAAAACTTCGACGTCTTTTGGTGGTTTTTGCGCACCCGAACCCTGTTCTGGTCTGGAGCGCGACCGCCGTCGGCTTGCTTGTTCAGTTAGCCGTCTTTAGCGCGATTGCACTGGATTCCTATCGGAGCACCTTGAACAGCAGCTTTGAGGCTGCTGAAAATATTGCGACTCTGGTCGATCAGGACATCGCACGGAATATCGAACTTTACGGTCTTTCGCTTCAGGCTGTCGCCGAAGCGGTCGACGATCCTGAACTCATGGCGCTCCCGCCGCGCCTGCGCCAGATTGCCCTGTTCGATCGGACCACATCCGCGCCGGGGCTCGGCGCCATGGTAGTGCTCGATAAAGACGGGACGATCATCCTCGATTCTTTGCAGAGTCCGGTGCGTGCCGGCAATTTCGCCGATCGCGAGTATTTCCAATTCCAACGCGACACGCCGCATCCGGACGGCTTCTACATCAGCCGGCCTTTCGAGGCCCGCCTTCAACAGAAGATTTGGAGCGTCTCGATCAGCCGGCGGCTTAACGCGCCGGACGGCAGCTTTGCCGGCATCGTTTCGGGCACCCTCAAGTTCGATTTTCTGAAGCAACGGCTGGCATCCATTGCGCTCGGAAAAAACGGTGTCGCAAACTTGCTCCGCGACGATGGTGTTGTCCTGGTCCAGAGCACGCCCGGCAATCGCGGTGTCGGCGCGGATTGGAGCAGGGCTACTCTTTTTCAGCGCCTCCGTGAAAGCCCGGCGGGGACGTTTGCCAGCGAGAGTAGTGTGGCGGACCGTGTACCCCGGCTATACGCCTACCGCCGGATCGGCAATTTTCCATTGGTGGTCATCGCCGGTGTCGCGCGTAGCGAAGTTCTGGCTCCCTGGTGGATCAAAACAGGATTTATGGCCGCTGTCTTCGCCGTGATGGCGATGAGCGTCGTCGTGCTGGTGGCGATGTTCAATCGCGAATTGCGCCGCAGGATCGCCGCCGAGAAGGGACAGGCGGCGCTGGCGCGGCAGGATCGTCTGTCGCAGCTGGCAAATCGTCTCGGATTCGACGAGGCGCTGTCCAAGGAATGGCGCAGGGCCGCGCGCAATCTTCAGCCGCTTTCACTGTTGATGATCGACGTCGATCATTTCAAGGAATTCAACGATCACTACGGACATCCTGAGGGTGACAGGGTGCTCAGCGCTATCGGCGGCGCCATTGGTGGCGCGGTCCGCAGGCCCGGCGATATCGCCGCCCGTTATGGTGGTGAAGAATTCGCCGTGCTGTTGCCGAACACAGGCGCCGAAGGCGCCATGCGCATGGCCGAGACTATTCGAAAAAGCGTGCCCGCCGCTGCGATGCCGCACGAGTACAGCAGCCATCACTATGTGACAGTCAGCATTGGCGCCGCCACGATCACACCTGGCAACGAAGTGGAGGCGAAGACGCTGGTCGAGAATGCCGACCGCGCGCTCTATGCTGCCAAAGGTAGCGGACGCAACAAAGCGTGCTTCGATAATGTTGCCATGATTTCCGAAGCGGTGCGGTTTCGCGCCTGAGCGCTACTGCTTCGGTCCCCAAGGACCTTGATTGGGTCCCTGACTATCGATAGGCGATTGCCCCGGCAGGAACGGCTTGCCGCTGCTGGAATTACTTCCGTCCTGCGACGTTCCTGACGGCGCTTCGCCCCACGGTCCATTTGCTTGAGGCGCTTCGATCTGGGGCTGTCCATCGGCTCCCGGCAATGCCAAGGGCCCCGGATCGTGACCGCCGGCGAACTTGATCAGCGCCTCGATACGCTTGTCGACGGAAGGGTGTGTGTCGAAGACGTTGGAAAAGCCGACGCGCGGATTGTCGATGCACATTTCCATGACCGCGGAATTGGCGCTCGCCAGTTCGCCGCGGCCCTCGATCTTGCGCAGCGCCGAGATCATGGCATCAGGATCCTTGGTCAGTTCCACGGAGCCGGCGTCGGCGAGATATTCGCGGCTACGCGACAACGCAAAGCGGATGACCACTGAGAGTATCCACGCCACGACGATCAGGCCGATGGCGATGATGATGGCGATGCCGGCGCCGCCTTTCTTGTCGCCGTCGCTCGATGAACGGCGGCCGCCGAAGAATGCATTCTGGAAGAACAGCCGGAACACCATCTCGCCAAAAAACGAGATCACGCCCGCGATCACCACCGCGATCACCAGCATGCGTACGTCGCCGTTGCGGATGTGCGTGAGTTCGTGGCCCAGCACCGCCTCCATCTCGCGGTCGTCGAGCGCCTCCATCAGGCCACGCGTCACCGTGATCGAATATTGCTTCTCGTTGAGGCCGGTGGCGAAGGCGTTGAGCGCGTCATCGTCGGCGATACGCAGCGTCGGCATCGGAATGCCGCGTGAGATGCAGAGATTTTCCAGCAGATTATAGAGCCGCGGCTGTTCGGCGCGCGTCACCGTGCTGGACCCGGTCACGGCATCGATCATGTTCTGATGGAATTTGTAGGCGATGGCGACCCAGAGCAACGTGCCGATAGTCGCGAAAGGCGCGGCCTTGAGGAAATCGTAGCGTGCGGCGCTGATCAGATAGTTGAGCGGCGCATTGTTGCTCGACAATGCCTCGGCAAGCAGTGCGCCGGCGAACACCAGCACATAGACCAGAAAGAACAGGCCGATCATCAGCGCGACCGAGCGGCGCTTGTTCGACTGGATGTGTGTGTAGAGACCGTAGGCGGCCATGGTGCGTCCACTTGTCCCGAACGCGGTGCAGCGCGTGAGCAATGCGCCGCAGAGCCGGGACCGTTATAGAAACGGGTCTTGATGATCCCGGGTCTGCAGCGCACCACGAAGACGTGCTGCGCTGCGCCCGGGAAACGTGATCAGAACTTCACGCTTGGCGCCTGCTCGAGCTGTGCCCGGTCGGTGCCGACGTCGAAGAAGGTGCGTTCATGGAAGCCGAAGATGCCGGCGAACAGCGCCGCCGGAAACTGCTGGATGCCCGTGTTATATTCTTGCACCGCGTTGTTGTAGAAGCGGCGCGAGGCGGCAAGCTTGTTCTCGATGTCGGACAGATCGGCCTGAAGCTGCTGGAAGTTGGCGTTGGCCTTGAGGTCCGGATAGGCCTCCGACAGCGCGAATAGTTTGCCGAGCGCGCCGGTGAGCATGTTTTCGGCGGCTACCTTCTGCTCGATCCCGGGCGCGGCGACGGCCGTGTTGCGGGCCGCGATCACGGCTTCCAGAGTTCCGCGCTCGTGGGTCGCGTAACCCTTCACCGTCTCCACCAGGTTGGGGATCAGGTCGTGGCGTTGCTTGAGCTGCACGTCGATGTCGGCGAAGGCCTGATTGGTCCGCTGCCGCATGGCGACCAGGCCGTTGTAGACGCTGATGGCCCAGATCACGATGACAACGGCGACGCCGAGAATAATCCAGCCGGTGGTGGACATTGAAAACTCCTGAAAAAATCTGGAACGAAACGACGCTACCCTAGCTGAGTGTCATTTGCCTGCGCAAAGGTTCAACAGCCAAAGCTGTGGAGCGCGCGGGACCGGGCGCCTAAGGCGCTAAATTACTGAAAGACAAAGAAAAAGGCCTTCAGTCCGAAGACTGAAGGCCCTGTCGCCAGACGGCTATTCGGGGGGTAAGGGGGGAGCCGCCCGACTTGAACTACGCATGCATCAACGGCGTCCCCACCCTTTGGTTCCAGGGAAGGCATGCAATCACGCGTTCGTGATCCCGCGACATGGAACCCGGAAGTTCCCAAATGAAAACGGCGGTCCGGCGCCCCTATGGCCAAACTGCAACACCGATTCTGACTCTCTGGGAAGGCGCTCGTCACTGGCCCGAAAGTCATCCGGCTGTCATGCGTAAAAATTACCTAAACGCGGCCAGCAAAATCGCCGGCGGCGTTGGGGGAATTCATGTCGCGTTGGAAGTCCGGGGTCAGTCACCTCGCTATTCTTGTCTCGGGTACAACTTTAACAGCCGTACCGGCCTTTGCAGCCTCAACTACAGTCAACAATGGTCAGACGGTCAATGCTCAGACCGTTGTCGGCACCGATACTCTCACCATCAATGCCGGGGGTACGGTTTCGGCGGCGACCGCCATCACCTGGACCGTGAACGGCAGCAATCTTTCCCCAGCGCCGGGCGTCACTATCATCAACTCCGGCACAATCACCGCCACGACCCGCGCTCTCGACACATCGGGCTCCACCGTTCCGCGCAATCTGACGCTGACCAACAACGTTGGAGGCGTCATTACCTCGGTCAATGATGCCTTCCGCATCAACGCCAGCATCGGGAGCGGCTCTGTTACCGTCAACAATTACGGCACCATCGTCTCGACCGGCGGCGGCCAGGCCCTCGATTTCGATGCGAACAGCTCGACTACCGGCACGCTGAACATCTTCAACTATTCCACCGGCGTCATTCAGAGCACCGGCGCAGATACGATCCGGCCCGGGATGAACGGCATTGTGACGAACTACGGCCAGATCATTTCATTGGATACGGTCGGATCCGGTAATGGCACCGACGGCGTCGATTTCCAGGCCAACTCGGGGACAGTGATCAACAAGAGCGGCGGTCTCATCTCGGGCTTCCGCCACGGCATCACGGTCGGCTCGACCGGCACCATCAGCGTCACCAACGAAGCCGACGGCGTTATTCTCGGTCGCAATGGTTCCGGCGTCGGCTCGGACAATCTGAGTGCGACAGCCGCGACTGTCGTGAATTATGGTCGGATCACCGGCGCCTATGCTGGGGTCAACGACGGCGACGGTGACGGCGTCGATATCGACGGCGGCGCGACCATCACCAACTACGGCACCATCGAAGGCACCGGCGCGGGCGGTTACGATTCCGGCAACCGCCTTAACAACAGCGAAGGCATTTCGATCGGCGGCGGCACTATTCTGAACTATGGCACCATCTCGGGCGCGTCTTATGGCATCGTCGTCAACAACGATTCCAATGCCGACAATAGCCGCAGCGGCAGTGTAGCTACCACCTTGACCAACTATGGCAGCATTGTCGGCCAGAACGGCTTTGCGGTTCGTTTTGAGAACAAGACCGGTACCTCGGCCGACAATGACACCATCGTCAACTACGGCACCATTACCGGCAATGGCGCCATTCCAGATCCTAACGCTACCGTCCTCTTGAAGGATGGCGTCACAGTCGATCCAGCCAACGGTACATTGAACGGCGTGACATATGCTGCCGGTTCGGCGCGCTTTATCCGCGGCGATGGTTCCGCAATCCAGATGGGCGAGGGCGCCGATCAGCTCACTAACTACGGGACCATCCTCGGCAACAACGGCCGAGCCATCAACATGGAAGGTGGCAATGACACCCTACGCGTGATGCCCGGTTCGAAGATCGTTGGTCTCGTCGACGGCGGCGTCGGCACCGACACGCTGGTCTACGGCAAGGTCGGTCTCACGACTGCGAAAATGGCGGCGCTTCAGGCGGGCCAGACCGTCAATATCGGCGGCACGCTCTACACCGGCTTCGAAAGCTTCACCGGTAGCGTCGTGCAGTCCTTCTCGTCCTACGCGACCGGCTCCACGGCCGCGATTGCCGCGGCCTTCGACAATGGCTCGACCACGCAGTCAGCCAGCGCCGCCGCGCAAGCCCTGATGGACCAGGTCGCCTCATCCAGCGATCCGGGTGCGGCGATGGCGCAACTGACGCCGACCGCGTTTCAGAGACTAACGTCGGCATCAGCAACGCCTTCCAGACGACCGCGAACGTCGACACGCGCCTGTCGAACTTGCGCGCAGGCGGTCTCGCATTCGACGGGCAGGGCCTCAGTACGGCCGTTGCCATGCTCGGCGGTGAAAGCAATCGCGGTCTGACGCCGAACCAGTTCGATCCATCCGCCGATCCGTCGAGCGCCTATGCCGCGGTCAATCCGATGGCGCGTAACAATGCCTTCGATGCGATGGCCAAGGCGACGAACTATCCGGTGAAAGCACCGCGCACGGTCATTGATGACTCGCCGTGGGGTATGTTCGTCTATGGCAACGCGCTCTTTGCCCGTCAGAATGCCACCGCCAATTCACCGCAGAGCAAGTTCAACGCCTACGGCATCACCTTTGGTGTCGACCGGCGCATGACGAACGAACTGACGCTCGGTCTGCTCAGCGGCTATAGCCGCACCAACGCCGATCTCGACACCAACGGCAGTACCAGCCACATCGACACTTGGCTGCTCGGCGCTTATGCGAGCTATGCCCGTCAGAACTGGTACGTGAATGGCGCCTTCGTCTATGGCCGTAATTCGTACGACAACAACCGCATCGCGCTCGGTACGTCGAATGTCAGTTCGCCGAAGGGCGACCAGTTCGCGCTGCAAAGCACGTTCGGCATCGACTATCGTTTCGGCGGCTGGATCGTGACGCCGGAAATCGGTGCGCAATACACCACAGTGCGGGTCGATGGTTTCACCGAAACCGGCACGGCGGCACTGGCCGTTGGTTCCGACAAGGCTGACTCGTTCCGCTCGAGCCTCGGCGCGCGTTTCCGGTACGACGTGCTTTCGGCGTGGGGCAAGCTGACACCGGAACTGCGCGCAAGCTGGCAGCACGAATTCCTCGACAAACAGCGCGATGTGAGCGCGAGCTTCGTCGACCAGACGTTGCCCGGCAACTTCTCGACCACGGCGGCAGGGTCGGGTACTGACTTCGGCATCATCGGCGCGGGTCTGACGGCGAATGTTGCCGAGCGCACGCAGCTTTCGATCGGTTACGACTTCAAGTTCGGTGGCTACAGCTTCACGGCGCACCAGCTCAGCGGCCGGCTGCGGCATACGTTCTAAGAAAGCGATGGCTCCGGGTCGTCCCGTCGATGCGTGAATAAACAAAAAGCCCGGCCAAAAGGCCGGGCTTTTCTGCAAGACGAAAACTTGCGAAGACTTCAGCTCGCCTCGCGGAACCGCACGGCGGCTTCGAGATCGACCGAAACCAGTTGCGACACGCCGCGCTCGGCCATGGTTACGCCGTAGAGCCGGTTCATCCGCGCCATGGTGATCGGATTGTGTGTGATGATCACGAAGCGGGTGTCGGTCGAGCGGGTCATTTCGTCGAGCAGGTCGCAGAAACGTTCGACGTTATGGTCGTCGAGCGGCGCGTCGACTTCGTCCAGCACGCAGATTGGCGCCGGATTGGTCAGGAACACCGCGAATATCAGCGCCATGGCGGTCAGCGCCTGCTCGCCGCCTGAGAGCAGCGAGAGCGTGGCGGGCTTCTTGCCCGGCGGCTTCGCCAGAATTTCGAGGCCGGCCTCCAGCGGATCGTCGCTCTCGATTAACTGAAGTTCCGCCGTGCCGCCGTTGAACAGGCGGGTGAACAGCGATTGGAAGTGCGTGTTGACCTGCTGGAACGAGGCCAGCAGGCGCTCGCGGGCTTCCTTGTTCAGGCTCTGGATGCCAAGGCGGAGCTTCTTGATGGCCTCGACCAGATCGTCGCGCTCGGCGGTGAGCGAGGTGTGCTGGGTTTCGACTTCTTTCAGTTCTTCTTCGGCGCGCAGATTGACCGCACCGAGGCGCTCGCGCTCGCGGCGCAGACGCTCCAGGGTCGCTTCGGTCTCGGCGAGATCCGGCAGCGGCTCGCCTTCCTTGAGCTCAGCCAACTCGGCGACGCCCGACGGCTCGATCTCGAGCATGTCGTGGATTTCTCGGCCGATATCAGTGAGACGGCGCTTGGCGCCTTCGAAGCGCTCCTCGGCGCGGGCAAGCTCTTCGCGTGCGGTCGAGGCGGCGTCGTGCGCGGCGCGAGCATCGCGGTCGGCTTCGGCCAGCAGGTTTTCAGCTTCCTGCAAGCGATCGGCGGCAGCGCGGCGGTCGGTATTGGCCGCTTCGATCTCGGTCAGCAGCGCAGAACGCTTTTCGGCAAACTGCGCGGGGGCGTTTTCGAGTTCGGCGCGGTCGCGGGTCGCCTCAGCGATGCGCTGTTCGAGCGTCGCGATCTGATTTTGCGCGCCGGTCTGACGTTGTAGCCAGCCATTCTTCTCATTGCCGAGCGCATTGAGTCGGCGGTCGGCCATTTCGGCCTCGCGCACGATGGCCTGCTGCTCGGCGCGGACTTCGGCGGCTTTGGTGCGCTTGCCGGTGATGTCGTCGCGTACACCGGCGAGTTCGGTTTCGAGATCGGCGATCGGGGCAAGTGCAGCGAGCGCGGTCTCGGCATCGGTCCTGGCCGCCGTGGCTTCGTCGCGGCTGGTGGTCAGGCGAGTGCGCGCTTCGGTCAAAGCCGAGACGCGCGCGGCGTTGCGGTTGACCTCGCGTTCGGCGGCTTCGTGCTGGTCGCGCGCAGTGGAAAGTTCGCGCTGACGCTCGCGCGCGGCATTGCGTGCCGCGGATTCCGCAGCGACGGCCGCCTGCAACGCGGCTTCCGCCGCCGTGACGACGCCGCGGGCGGCTTCCGCTTCGCTGCGGGCCGCCTGCATTTCGGACTCAATGTCTGCGAGGCGGGCGCGTTCGGCAAGGCGCCGCGCTGCGCCGGTCGGCGCATGAGCATCGGCGGCAAAGCCATCCCAGCGCCACAGGTCGCCTTCGGCCGTGACCAGACGCTGGCCCGGCTTGAGCTGCGTGGCGAGACGCGCGCCGTCGCCCTTGTCGATAACGCCAATCTGGTTGAGGCGGCGGGCGAGTTCGGCCGGGGCCTGAACGTGGCGCGCCAGCGGCTCGACGCCGTCCGGCAGTGCCGGATCGCCTTCACTAGCGCCGGAACTTTGCCAGCGCATCGGCGCAGTGGCATCGACCGGTGCGTCGAGATCGTCGCCCAAGGCCGCGCCCAGTGCCTTTTCATAGCCTTTGTCGACCGAGATGTGATCCATCACCGGCGGCCACAAATTCTTGGACTCGACCGCCAGCACCTTCGACAAGGTCTTTGCTTCGGTCTCCAGCCGCTGCACGCGGCGCTCGGCTTCGGCAAGCGGCGAACGCGACCCGTCGAGTTGCTGACGCGCCGACGTATGTGCGGCTTCGGCGGCGATGGCGGCGGCTTCCGCTTCGGTGAGGGCCGCCTGCGTGCCCTCGACCGCGGCGGCGAGCGGGGGGCCGTCGGCGCCCTTGAGCGTTGAAAGTTCGCGTTCGATGGCCTCGATTTCGCCGGCGATACGGGCGACGCGCTCGGTCTGCTCGCGCGCGGCGTTCTCGAAGCGGCTACGCTGGGCGGTCAGATCGGCGAGCGCGGTGGTGACGTCGGAGAAGACCTTCTCGGTGGCGGCAAGTGCTGCATCGGCCTCGCCGACGCGTGCGTCGACGCCGCTGCGCCGGCCGGCGCTTTCGCCCGCCTCCTTGCGGATGGCCTCTTCCTCGGCGGCAAGCTTGGCGAGCGCGTCCTGCGCGTCGGCGGCGAG
>DASYCM010000013.1:0-7837 GCA_036500165.1 Pseudolabrys sp. | reverse complement strand
TCAGCACGCATATTCACCCCGAGCACGATCTCGGCGCGCAATCGTTTCCGGCAACCACCAAGCTCATCCGCTCCACCGACGAGATCAAGGAAATCGCCGAAGTCGGCCTGAGCCTCGCCAATATCTTCGCCAAACGCTCCGAAACCCACGCCGAGCTGTTGAAAGGCGCGGAATTCCGCAAGGCCGACATCACCTTCGAAAAGGACTACGATCTCGACCTCGGCGGCGTTCATGCAAAACTGACGGCGATGGGCGCGAACCATACGGTCGGCGATACGGCCATCTGGATCGAAGCAGATCGCGTGCTGTTCTCGGGCGACATCGCGATGCGCGCGCAGCCGGCTTTCGCCAGCCCGCATTCGACCGTCAGTCACTGGCTCACAAGTCTCGACAAGCTTGAGGCACTAAAGCCCGCGATCATTGTGCCGAGCCATGGTCCGATCGGCGAAAGCGTCAGCTTCATCACCGGCTATCGCACTTATCTCAACGAAGTGCGCGAACGGACCGCGACGGAAAAGCGTGCAGGAAAAACCGCCGACCAAACTGTGGAAGTGGTAACGGCTGCGTTCGGCGAACGCGCGCCGGACAAGGGACGGCTCGCCGGCGCGATCAAGGCTGCCTACGCCGAAGCGCAGTAAGCATCAAAAACGTCTCGCAATTTTATTCGATTGCGACGGACGTTATTGTTAGCGCGCTAATCATCGGGAACTTTTGCGCCACGGAACTGCGGCAAGAACGCGGCGCTGCCCTTTATTTCGCGTCGTAAATCTGTCCCATTCTGACTGCACAGAAGTGCATCACGAGGGGCCTCTCCCCATAAGCATTTTATACGCGGCCACGCGATGCGCGGCACGTCAACGATACGGGGATCGCAAGAAATGCGGCAACTCTTCGTGCCCGCCTGTGTGTGTTTATTGACAACCTGGTCCGGCGCGACTGGTTCCGATCCTCGCCTCTCGCTCGACGAATTCACCGGCGCGAAGCTGGAAGGCAAGATTCACGCGCGGCGTGCGCCGATCGATACGTCTGACGCCGGCAGCGCCGAGGTAGTGCGCGCCGATATTCCGATTGACGTGAGCGCCGCCGACATCGCGTCCGAAACGCCAAATACAGAATCAAGCGCCGCCGCGACATCCATCGCCGAAGCGCCCGCCGACGCACCGGCAAGCGCCACGATGCCCGAACGTATTCCGTTGCCGCCCATTGCGAAGCCGGTCGTGCATCGCACACGAGAAGAAGTCTGCGGCACGCTTGTCGAGGCAGCCGAAGCCAACAACTTGCCGGTGCCGTTTTTCATCAGCCTGCTGTTTCAGGAAAGCCGCTTCAAGCCCGAAACCGTGAGCTCCGCCGGTGCGCAAGGCGTTGCGCAGTTCATGCCGGAAACCGCCGCCAGCGTGGGTTTGGAAAATCCGTTCGATCCGCTGCAAGCGATCCCGGCGTCAGCACGTCTATTGCGCAATCTCGTTTCGCAATTCGGCAATCTCGGCCTCGCCGCGGCCGCTTACAACGCCGGTCCCAAGCGCATCCAGGATTGGCTCGGCAAAAAGGGCAAGCTGCCGGAAGAGACCAAGGGCTACGTGAAGACCATCACCGGCCGCCCCGCGGAAAAGTGGACCGCGGCCGCGCTGCTTCCCGGTCAACGGTTGCCACGTCACGCGCCGTGTCAGGAATCCGCTGGCCTCTACGCCTGGACCGGGCCCGAAACCATTCCGCTGCCGGCGCGTTCGCCGCTACGTCCGGCGCCGGAGCCCACAACTGTTGTGGCCAAAAACAATCAGAAGACGCCATCTGAGCACCGTATCGCTTCGATTGAGAAAAACGCCGCGGCAAAGACGACCGAAGTCGCCAAAGCCGACATTGCAAAGATCGATATGGCTAAGGCTGAAACAGCCAAACCGATTACCGTTGCATCGGCCGATAATGCGGCGCCTGCTGCGTCAGCCGCTGTGCCCGTTAAAATTTCAAGGCATGGCGCGCGCGTAACCGCAGTCATCGATGTCACCAAGCCGTCCGCGAAGATCATTGGCGGCAAGTCGAGCATCTCAAAGATCATGACCGTCGCCGCGCCTGAGAAGACGGCAAAGGCCGACAAGAACAAACCGCTCAACATCAAGATTGCGGATACGGCCAAGCCCGCCGCATCGGCAAAGCACGACGTCCAGGAAGCGGCGAAGCCGCCCGTGCATCAGCTTGCGGCCCGCAAGCAGCACAAGCCGGACAAGTCGAAGCTCGACAAGGTCGCGCAGCAGTAGGTCTTCCTTTTTCTCTCCTCCTTCGGGAGACCTCCCCCTCCCGCAGGCTGTCTCTTTGGGCTAGCCTTCTTGCCAAGCGCATAAAAATGCGCAGCCAGTCCGGGGAGAGACCGCCATGAACTATCGTCACGGCACAGGTGCGTGGATTCTTGCGTCCAGCATTGCATCCGCATTCGCGCTGATATCCCTCGCCGCCAACGGCGCCGACTATCCCGCGCCGAAGCAAGGCACGTGGACCGCGCGTGACTTCAAATTCCACACCGGCGAGGTGATGCCCGAGATCAAGCTTGCCTACACTACGATCGGCGAGCCAACCGGCCAGCCGGCTCTGGTCCTGCACGGCAGTGGCGGCTCCGCAGCCAGCATGCTGACCTCCGCTTTCGCCGGCGAATTGTTCGGCGCCGGCCAGCCGCTCGACGCCGCGAAATATTTCATCATCCTCACCGACTCGGTCGGTCACGGCAAATCCTCGAAGCCATCCGACGGGATCAAGACAAAATTCCCGCACTACAATTACGCCGACATGGTCGAGGCCCAGCACCGGCTGCTGACCGAGCATCTCGGCATCAAACATCTGCGCCTTGTCATCGGTAACTCAATGGGCGGTATGCAGACCTGGCTGTGGGCCGAGAAGTATCCGCAATTCATGGACGTCGCGGTGCCGATGGCATCGCAACCGACTGCGATGGCGGCGCGCAACTGGATACTGCGCAGGATGATGCTGGAGCAGATCCGCCAGGACCCTGAATACGCCAACGGCGATTACACCAGGCAGCCCGGCTCGCTGAAACTTGCCAGCGTGTTCTTCGGCCTCGCCACGTCCGGCGGCACGCTCAATTACCAGAAGCAGGCGCCGACCCGCGCGCTGGCCGATAAACTGGTCGACACGCGCCTTGCCGTGCCGATGACCGCCGACGCCAATGATTTCCTGTGGGCCTGGGGCTCGTCGGCCGACTACGACGCCGCGCCCGATCTCGGCAAGATCGAAACCACGCTATTGGCGATCAATGCTGCCGACGACGAGCGCAATCCGCCGGAAACGGGCATCACCGAAGCCGCGATGAAGCAGGTCAAGAACGGCAAGTTGCTCTTGATCCCGGCGAGCGCCGAGACCAGCGGCCACGGCACCACCGGCAGCGCCAAATTCTACAGCAAGCAGCTTCAAGAGCTTCTGCAAACCGCGCCACAAAAAGCGATGTAGGCGTCCACGTCGCGAACGTAGCTAGAAGCGATAGTTCACGCCGGCACGAATCAGCTGAGCCTTGAAACTCGTGCTCGCAGTTAGAGTCCCGCCAGGAACGTCCAGGTCTGAAAACGTCACTGAACGGCTACCGAGGTCGAGGTAAAGGTACTCGGCCTTGATCGTCCATTGGCGCGCGACAGCATATTCCAAGCCGCCGCCGACGGTCCATCCAACCGACACGCCTGAGGTCGAACCCGAGCCGCAGTAAATAAATCCGGTGCAATTGCCGGGAGCGATATTTGAAGCCGTCGTCGTTGTTTTAACGCCACCGTAGGCAAGCCCGCCCGTGCCGTAAATCAGAAGATTATCCGTCGGGAGAATGCCGAACCGGGCCCGAAGCGTTCCGAACCAATTCAGCTTGCTTTCAATCGTGGTGGTTAGGTTTCCGCCAATCGTGAAGGGCCCGGTGGCAGCATCGGTCTTCCGCATCGCGGCGAACGACAGGTCGGTCTCAAGCCCCGCAACCATGTTGCCGAACTGATGATTGTATCCGATCTGACCGCCACCGATGAAGCCGCTGGGACGCAAAGTCCCCGGCAGCGGATTTGGTGCAAACGGCAGCGGGCCGACAAAAGCAGCTTCGGCCGCGTTCGTCGTCAAGGACGTATCCGCTCTGCCCCAGCCATATCCAGCGTTCAGGCCGGCGTACCAGCCGGTCCAATTCGACACCGCCGCGACCGATGTCTTGACCGGCATGTCGGCGGCGAATGCGCCAGAGAAGTTGACGATGCTCAGCGCGGCTGCGCAGATTATGACCGTAGAAATTTGACGCATTGGCCCCCGTATAAATTTCGCATAACAACATGCACGCATTAAATTCACCGTAGCCAGCGCATCCGTGCTCGTCTTGGACTGCGCGGAACAACCATTCGAATTACTCAGGCAAACAATTAAATGCCCACAGCCTGTTGCTCTAAGCGCACACGTCTGCGGGAAAATTAGTCTCAGACGGCACGACGATAGTCTTTTCCGGCACAGCGCTTGAGCGATTGCTTGGCAACTCGGCGAATTGATACGCTCGGCGCGTTCTATTGAACTTGACTCCGGTACGCCGCGACGAACGACCGATATTGTTCATTCAAATTGAGGGCCGATGCCGGAGCCAACATCGATTCGTCAGGCGCGAATCTCGACGCAGGATTTTCCTGAAGACAAGCGCTTGGCGATGTGGCGCGAGGTTTATGGCCGCGGCATCACTAACGTTGATATCGAACCGATCGACGACACGCCGTTCAATGCCGAAGTCACGTTCAGTATTCTTCCCGATCTCAGCATCGCCGACGGTACTCGATCGCCCGCCCATTATCGGGTGACACGCGAGCTCGCTCACCGCGGTCAGGACGTTGTCATCCTGAGCGTCTTGCGAAACGGCGTCGCCACCACATCTCAATTCGGCAAAGAGCTTGTTTGCGGCGTCGGCAGCGCTTGCCTGCTCACCTCGGCGGACCCATTTACAGCAACCCTGCATACGCGAGGCCGCTTCACTACGCTGGCGCTGCCGCGCCGAACGGTGGTCGCACTCATTCCAGATTTTTCGTCGGCACTAGGCCGGCAGATCCCGAGCGGCAACAGGGCGCTGCAACTCCTCACGCGCTATCTGGATGTCGTGTGTGGTGGAGATAAACTGATCGACCCGGAGATCGCGCGCAGCATTTCCAGCCACGTTCTCGATCTTGCCGCGCTTGCGATCGGCGCGCGCGGCGATATCGCGAAGATTGCGCGGCAGAACGGAGGAAAGGCCGCGCGCCTCAGCGCCCTCAGAATCGACATCATGGAGAATCTTGGCCGCAGCGACCTGTCGGCGGATGCGATAGCCGCCCGCCACGGCATCTCGCCGCGCTATCTGCGAAAGCTGTTTGAGGAGGATGCGACGTCGTTTTCATCATTCGTCCTCGCGCAGCGGCTGATGAAAGCGCAGAGCATGTTGATCGATCACCGGTCCGCCCATCTCAACATCGCACAGATCGC
Organism: Pseudolabrys sp.; assembly: GCA_036500165.1. Taxonomy (GTDB): domain Bacteria; phylum Pseudomonadota; class Alphaproteobacteria; order Rhizobiales; family Xanthobacteraceae; genus Pseudolabrys. The sequence continues at coordinate 2,374 of DASYCM010000013.1, read as the reverse complement.
CCATGAGAATGGCTTCGGTGACGTCTCCTATTTCAACCGCGTTTTCCGCCGCCAGTTCGGCGCAACGCCGTCCGACGTGCGCGCCAAGGCACAGCGCGACACGCGGGATTGAGCTTCCATTGAAAGTCGGAATCGCCGGCAACCGCTGGAGTAGCGGCACCGATGCAATTCGTTTAGCGTAAAGCCATGATCACGAAAAAACAGACTCTGGGCAAACTGCCCCTCGACGCGATCGGCATGCTCGACCTGCCGGTCATTCCCGCCGACATCATCGAAGGTTATCGGGCGCTGCCTGATCTCACCGGCATGGTATCGGACGTGCTGGACGAACTCGGCATCGTCGGCGCCATTCCGGCGTCAGTGCTCAAACCGGTCGATGCCAAAGCACGGCTCGTCGGCCGCGCCCTCACCGTCAAGAACGTCGCGCCATCGCTCAGCGTTGCCGAAGCCGTCGCCACCGGCGTATCGGGCCTCGGCGAAATCGAAGCACATAATCTGGCCGAGCCGGGCGACGTGCTGGTGATTCAGGGCGTCGACCAGGTGTCCAATCTGGGCGGCGTGTCGGCCACCATCGGCCATCGTCAGGGACAGATCGGCGCGGTCATCGACGGCGGTGCACGCGACGTCGATGAGTCACGCGAGATCGGCTACGGCATCTGGTCGCGCAGCGTCAGCCCGCTCACCGGCAAGTGGCGTGTGCAGACGGTCGCGGTCAACAAGGCGGTCGTGATTTGCGGCATTCCGGTCAATCCCGGCGATCTGGTGCTGGCGGACGAAGTCGGCGTCTGCTTCATCCCGCGCGAACGGGCGGCGCAAGTACTCGAGCGCGTCCAGCGCAACGCCGCGACTGAGGCCATCCGCCTCGCCAAGGTCGCCGCCGGAGCGCCAGTGCCGGACCTGATGCCGAAGAAGAAGTAATTACTCGGTCGTGATGCCAAGCTTCTTGATCGTGTCCTGCCAGTATGGAAATTCCTTCGCCAGCTGCGTCTTGAACGCTGCACTGCCGAGGGTGCCGTGCATGCCGTTGGTGGCGAAACGCTCCTTCACCTCGGGCTTTCCGACGACCGCAAACAATGCCTTCTCGAGCTTTTCCTGAACGTCTTTCGGCGTGCCGGCGGGCAGGAAAATGCCGTACCAGTTTTCCATCACCACATCGGGCAGGCCTAACTCCTTGGTCGTCGGAATTTCCGGCAGCAGCGGCGAACGCTCCGGCCCGAACAAAGCCACGGCTTTCACGGTGCCGGTCTTCACCATCGGCAGCAACACCGGCATGTCGGCGTTGAGCATGTCGACATGGCCGCCCATCAGATCGTTGAGCGCCGGCGCCGCGCCGCGATACGGCACATGCGAAATCCTGGTGCCCGCCGATGAATTGAGCAATTCACCGGCGATGTTCATCGTCGTGCCGGGACCGGCGGAGCCATAGGTCATCTTCTGTCCGCCCTTGGCCTTGTCGATCACCTCTTTAAGAGACGACACGCCAAGCTTGGGGCTGACGACCAGCAGCGTCGACACCGAACCGACCAGCATCACCGGCTCGAATCCCTTCACCGGATCGTAGCCGCTCGGTGGCTTGAGCACCGGACTGATGACCTGCGAACCAAGACTCGCCAGCAGCATCGTGCGGCCGTCCGGCGCGGCGCGCGCCACGGTCTCCGAGCCGAGCGCGCCACCGGCGCCGCCTTTGTTCTCGACGACGACATCGGCATTGAGCTGCGGACTCAGTTCATGCGCCAGCACACGCGCAAGCTGATCGACCGGCCCGCCCGCCGCGAACGGCACAACAATCCTGATGGTTTCTGCAAAGGCCGGCGCGGCAAATAAAGACGCCACGCATAATGCCAGTCCAATCCGCCTCATATCGATTCCTCCCGCTAACGTTTTCTGGAGCGCTCTGTGGCGCTTTCCAGGAAGTATAGGCGTGGAATCCGAGGATGCGAAAGGCTCGGCCGTTATTTCTCGCAGACCTTTCGCGGTCCGGTGCTTGGATTGAACGTGCAATCCGATTGACGGAACGACCGCGGATATGCGGCGGCGCAGGCGGTGACATTGCAGCGCGGCGGCGCTGCCGGTGTCGTTGGCGATACGGCCGGTGTTGTGTCCGGCTCGGGTGCGATGATCGAACCGGGCTCGGTGCTTTGCGCGACCGGCGGCGCTTCCGGCGCGGGCGCCAATGTTGGCGCAGGCGTCGCGACCTCGGGATGCTCGCGTGCGTATCGCTCCGGATCCCCTTTGGTGCAAAGCCGGCGCGGACCGAAGCTCGGGTTATACGTGCAGTCGGTATCGCGGAATGAGCGATAGGCTGCGGCACAGGCATCGATATCGCATTTGATGCGCGGCGCAGCGACCTGCGGCGCGACAGGCGCCGATACTG
>DASYCM010000012.1:0-7039 GCA_036500165.1 Pseudolabrys sp. | reverse complement strand
AGGGTAACAAGCCGACCTACGAAAAAGAGCCGCCCTCCACGCCGGATGAATTTGTCGAGCGCGTCGCCGCCGGTGGAGGCGGTTGATGCACGACATGAGTCTCGTCACGCTGTCGATTGTTCTGCTCGGCTTTCTGGTCGTCATTCTCAGCGCCGGTGTCTGGATCGCGGTTGGCCTCGGGCTGATCGGATTGATCGCGATGCTGCTGACGACCTCGGTGCCGGTCGGCGCCGTACTCGCAACGACGGTATGGAGCGCGAGCGCGTCGTGGACGCTGGCCGCATTGCCGCTGTTCATCTGGATGGGCGAAATCCTCTTTCGTACCAAATTGTCTGAGGAAATGTTTCGCGGTCTCGCGCCGTGGCTGCAATGGCTGCCGGGGCGCCTCGTGCATGTGAATGTGGTCGGCTGCGGCATTTTCGCCGCGGTGTCAGGCTCGTCCGCCGCAACTTGCGCCACCATCGGCAAGATCGCACTGCCCGAACTCGACAAGCGCGGCTACGACAAGAATATCAGTCTCGGCTCGCTCGCGGGCTCCGGCACACTCGGCCTGTTGATCCCGCCGTCGATCCCGATGGTGGTCTACGCCGTCACCGCGAACGTGTCGGTGCTGCAGGTTTTTCTCGGCGGCTTCTTGCCCGGTCTGCTCGTTATGGCGTTGTACTCCGGCTACATCATCATCTGGTCGCTGCTCAATCCGTCGAAGATTCCGCCGCGCGATCCACCGATGCCGTTCCGCAAAAAGATTGCGGAATCAACCAAGCTGTTTCCATGCCTGTTGCTGATTTTGAGTGTGTTCTTCGCGCTGGTGTTCGGTCTTGCCACTGCGACCGAATGCGCGGCCTGGGGCGTCACCGGGGCGTTGTTGCTCGCCTGGTGGAGCGGCACGCTCAATCGTCACAGTTTTTTCGAAAGCCTGATGAGCGCGACGCGGCTGTCCTGCATGATCATGCTGATCCTAGCCGGCGCTGCCTATTGCACGGCGGCGATGGCTTACACCGGCATTCCGGCGGCGCTCGCCGAATGGGTGAAGGGCCAGAACCTCACGCCCGGCATGCTCGCACTGTATCTGAGCATTATGTACATCCTGCTCGGCTGCCTGATCGATGGCATCTCGATGATCGTGCTGACGATGGTCGTCGTGCTGCCGATGATCAAGCAGGCCGGCATCGACCTGATCTGGTTCGGGGTCTATCTCGTCATCCATGTTGAAATGGCGCAGATCACGCCGCCGGTCGGCTTCAACCTCTTCGTGCTGCAGAACATGAGCGGCCGCGACACTTTTACCGTGGCGCGCGCGGCGTTCCCGTTTTTCCTGCTGCTGGTGCTCGCGGTGTTCATCATCACCGAGTTTCCGCAAATCGTGCTGGTGCTGCCGCAAATGGCGTTCCCGCCAAGTTGAATGAAAACAAGTTGAACGAAAAGTTGAGCTGTTTGCGCGACTTGCTAGGCTTCACGTTAATCGCGACCCTGTTTGCAAATCGAACCGAGAGGCGACACCGATGACATTGATCCGCTCTTTATTGCTCGCCGCCACCGCTGCCGTGGCGCTCGCTGCGCAGCCGGCTTTCGCGCAAACCAAATGGAATTTGCCGGCCGCCTATCCGGCCGACAATCCGCACACCGTCAACCTGCTGGCTTTCGCCAAGGACGTCGGCGATGCGACCGGCGGTAAATTGCAGGTCACCGTTCATGCCGCGGCGTCGCTGTTCAAGGCGCCGGAAATCAAGCGCGCGGTGCAGACCGGGCAGGCGCAGATGGGCGAGGTGCTGATCTCGCTGCATGAAAACGAAGACCCGATGTTCGGCCTCGACGTCGTGCCCTTCGTCGCCACCAGCTATCCGGAAGCACTCAAGCTGTGGAAAGCCAGCAAGCCCGCAGTCGAAAAGAAGCTCGCCTCGCAGGGCTTGATGCTGCTGTTCGCAGTGCCGTGGGGGCCGCAGGGCATCTACGCCAAAAAAGACATCAACACGCTCGAGGACATGAAGGGCCTGAAGTGGCGCGCGTATAATGTCGGCACCGCGCGCATCGCCGAACTGGTCGGCGCGCAGCCGGTGACGATCCAGGCCGCCGAACTGCCGCAGGCTCTGGCGACCGGCGTCGTCAATGCGTTCATGACCTCGGGCTCGACCGGCTATGACAGCAAGGCGTGGGAGACGATGACGCACTTCTATGACACGCAGGCCTGGATTCCGAAGAACCTTACCTTCGTCAACAAGGCGGCGTTCGATGCGCTCGACAAGCCGACGCAGGACGCGATCCTCAAAGCCGCGGCCGTAGCCGAAACGCGCGGCTGGAAATTGGCCGAGGAAAAGGCCGCCTGGTATCTCGATCAGCTCAGGGCCAACAAGATGAAGGTGATCCCGCCGAGCCCGGCGCTGAAAGACGGGCTCAAAAAGATCGGTGATCAGCTCACCGCTGACTGGATCAAGCGCGCCGGTCCCGACGGCGAAGCCGTAATCGCGGCGTATAAAAAAATGTAAGCGTCCACCTTTGAACCCACGGCGTCCGTCGCTCGACATAGAGTGACGGCAAGCCGTGGGGCAGGGGGCATTGATGCCGGAAGGCAAAAAGCTATCGGGGGCCGCGGTCGGTATGACCGCGCTCTTGAGTGTATTCGCGCTGATCATTTACGCCGCGATGGTCGCGACGCTATCGAGTCTCGCCGGCGGTGACGCCGCCGGCAACGGCATGGCGCAGGGCTTTGCCGCAATCGAAATCATCCTGCTCTGGCTGCTGCTCGGCACGCTTGCGCTCATTGCGCTTGGCAAAGGCGACATGCCGAAGCCAGCCGCGATTGCCGCGCTCATTCTTGTCCCGGCCTCGGCCGCCGTCGCTTTTGAAGTGCTCGCTCTACTGTCGCGGCCGCATCAGCCGCCGCACCTGTGGCCGCTCATTATTCCGGCCGCGATCCCGCCACTCATAATTCTCTATTGCTTCTGGGCGCTGTTGCCGCCGCTGCGCGCTGCGATCTCCGCGCGCGTTGCGAGCGGCGCTGTCTGGGGGCTCGTCTTCATTCTTTGCGCGGCCATCGTGCCGTTCGACAAAATCCGTGCTGCGGCCGACGACCGCGATACGGCGGCGCTCGAAAAATACGAGGCCGATCTCGCCAAGGTGCCGCAGGACGCGCCGCTGTGGGATTGGGCGCCGTTCTTTACCACGCGCAACGCGACCAAGCTGGACGAGATGCTCAAGCACATCGCCACGCTCGACCGCCGTCAGGCCGACGCCGAACTGATGCTGGCGCGCGGCGACTTTCCGCTCGGCTATCTCGGTCGGCTCGATCTGACGCCGACACCGGCGCTCTGCGATAACGCGCGCGCGCTGCTGCGCAAGCGTGTCGCGCCACTGGTGCTGACGACGCCGCAATCGAAATCCTACCGCGACATAGCCGGCGATGTGTCCGACGCGCTCGCCGCCATGACATGGCTGATTGGCTACGACTGCGACGCCACGGCGGAAGCGCAGGCCTGGGAGACCATGGCCAATGGCTACAAGGACACGAATTACGACGTCTATGACTTGCGCAACCTGCGCGATCCGAAAAAGCTGGGCGGCATCGTCCGCAATTATCCGGAACGATTTTCACAACTCACGCCCAGGGCGCATCTCAAGGCTTGGCTGTCTTTTGCCGATAAGAAGGAATATCGCGAACAAGCCATTGCCGGTGCGCGGATGCTTGACCATCGCAACGCCGACGCCGTCGAGATGCTGCTTGATCGCAGCGACATCAGTGCGCCGTGGACGGTGTTGAAATATCTGCCGGTGCTCGAACTTGAGCCGACACCACCGCTGTGCCGTGAGGCGCTGACGCAAATTCACGGCGATCTCGACAAGGTGCTTCGCCCGAAGGCGGACGATCCGCGGCCCTATCGCGAGCTGATCGATAGGCTCGGCGTCTATGAGCCGCTCACGGCCTTGCTGTGGCTGGCTTCGCACGGGTGCGATGCGCAGGCGGAATTGAACGAGACCGCTGAGGTTATTCGAACCTATCAGCCATCGCCGGCCAGCGCGGCCATGCTCGATCGTTTGACGCAACTGCGCAAAAAATGACCGGCGGGCGCTGACGGCGCACGCCGGTCATACGATTTCATTCGGCGTTCTAGATTCTGCCGAGCAGTACGAGGATCAGCAGGATCACGATGACGAGGCCAAGGCCGCCGCCGCCGTAATAGCCGGTGCCGTAAAACGGGCCACCGCCGATGCCGGAAAAACCACCGAGCAGGGCGATAACAAGAATGATGAGAATAATGGTACCAAGTGACACGGCGTCATCTCCTTTGATGCGATCAGTCACGGCAGCGCTTAGCCCCAGCCCGCTGCCGGGCTCGCACAGGTGAGGCGCTTATCAACGGGATGGATGGCCGGAAGTTCCCTTTGCGGGAACATATTGTCGCGGCATGCAAACGGTTGCGGCGGCCGCACCACCCGCCGCGCGAGTGGTGGAGTGTGTTGAAGAGCATTAGGCCCCTATTTCATGTCGCTTCATCTGGCGTATAACCCCCCGCCAACCGGCCATTAAGGCCGGAAATGTTTTTGGGGATTCGACTATGAAGGCATTTGTTTCCGTTGCGCTGGCGGCATTCCTTTCCGCTTCGCCGGCGTTCGCGCAGGACTACCCGAACCACGTCATCACGCTGGTTTCGCCGTTCCCGCCCGGCGGGCCGTCCGACACCACGGCGCGCATGATTATCGGCCCGATGTCGAAGGCGCTCGGCCAGCAGATCATCGTCGAGAACTTCACCGGCGCCGGCGGCACCATCGGCAGCAACCGCGTCGCCAAGGCGAAACCGGACGGCTACACGCTCACCATTTCCGGCTCCGGTACGCAGGCCGCGGCCGAGTATCTCAACAAGGACCTGCCGTACAAATCGACCGACTTCGAGCAGATCGGCCTCATCAACGTGTCGCCGGTCGTGCTGGTCGCACGCAGTGAGGTTCAGGCCAACACGCTCAAGGACTTCGTCACCTATCTGAAGGAAAACGAAAAGAAGGTGACCGAGGCCGATGCCGGCGTCGGCTCGATCTCGAACCTTGCTTGTTCGGTGTTTCACTCGGTCGCTGGCGTGCACCCGACCGTCGCGTCCTATCGTGGCACGCCGCAGGCGACGATGGATCTCGTCGCCGGCAATGTCGACTTCGGCTGCAACCAGATCGTCAACATCGCGCAGCACATCAAGAGCGGCAAACTGAAAGCCTACGCCGTCACCGGGGATGCGCGCTCGCCGATGCTGCCGGACGTGCCGACGACGACGCAAGCCGGCATGCCGCAGTTCAATCTCACCGTCTGGTTCGGCCTCTCGGCGCCGAAAGACACGCCGAAGCCGATCATCGACAAGCTTGCCAAGGCGCTCGATACGGCGCTGTCCGATCCTGAGGTCGTCAAGCGCTTCGCTGATCTCGGCTACGACGTGCCACCGCCGAAGGAGCGCGGCGCTGCCTATTTCGACAAGTTCTACAAGGACGAGGTCGCGCTCTGGGCCAAGGTGCTCGGCGGACTCAATACGGAGAAGAAGTAAGAGCATGCAGGACGTCACAGGCTGGGTTCCGACCCAGGAAATCGAACTCGTCGCCGGTACACCACCCGGCGGTGGCCAGGACCGGCCGGCGCGCGCGCTCATCGAAGTGATGAATGCGCACAAGCTGCTGCCGCAGCCGGTCAAGCTCACCAATATCGCCGGACGCGGCGGCGGCAATGCCTGGGATTACCTGCGCAAGAACCAGGGCAACCCGCATGTGCTGGCGATCAATTCGCCGACCATCATCAGCAACAAGCTGCTGGGCGTGAGCCCGTCGGACTATTCCGACCTGACGCCGCTCGCCAATCTCTATACCGAATATCCGATCTTCATCGTGCGCGCGGATTCGAGCATCAAGGATGTCGCCGAACTGGTGCGCCGCTTGAAGGCGAATACGGCGGCGGTGACGATCGCGCTCGCCACCGCGCTCGGCAATCCGAACCACATCGCGCTGTCGCGTCTTACCGCCTATGCTGGCGGCGACTCCAAGGCACTCAAGATCGATGTGTTTGACTCGGCGCGTTATGCCATTGCGCATCTGATCGAAGGCAAGGCCGAACTCGGCGTCATCACCGCGGTGAGTGCGGTGCCGGAACTGGAAGCGGGCAAGCTGCGCACGCTGACTTTGTCGGCGCCCAAGCGGCTCGGCGGCATTTTCGCCGACGTGCCGACTTTGGTGGAGAGCGGTGTCGACTGCCGGGTCGGCATGTGGCGCGGCATCATCGGCGCCGGCGGCATTGCCAAGGACGCGGTCGCGTTCTGGGACCGGACCTTTGCCAAGGCAACGTCGAGCAAGGAATGGGAAGCGGAGCTGGCCAAGAAGTATTGGGCCAACACCTTCATGGCCGGTGCCGAGGAAATGGCGTTCCTCGAGGAAGAGCGCACGGTGATGACCGCAGCGCTCACCGACATCGGGCTGTTGCAGAAGTAGCTGATCGACGTATATCGGCGTGGCGCGTCCGAAAGGGCGCGCCACGAGCGTTTAAGCCGGACGGAAGGCCCGCCTCGGCGTCTCGCAGGCGTTCTGGCTGAGGCGAGCATCGCGTGCTCACGTCCGAGCATTGCGGCTTCTACGAGGATTAAGACGCGTGCTCGGTCCGAGGATGCGATCCTTGCAATGATGCTCACGCATGACGCCGTGTCGCGAGCCCTGCGGGAATATCATGCCGGAAATTGGTGAGGGCCCGGTGATTTCCCACCGAGCCCTCGTCAGTATATCAGCCGGCCTATAAGCCGGGTTCTGTATGGCCTGCGGGCTTGCACCCGCAAACGTGACGGCCATTCCTCTAGTGCGCCGGTTACCCGGCGCCTCAAGCAACCTACCCGAATGACTGGCCCGGACGGACCTAGCACCGAAGTGCCTGCGTCATTCCTATTCGGTCTTGCTCCCGGTGGGGTTTGCCGTGCCGCCGCCATTGCTGGAAGCGCGGTGGGCTCTTACCCCACCGTTTCACCCTTACCTCGGCCAATACACAACGCAGCCGAGGCGGTCTGTTCTCTGTGGCACTATCCCTGAAGCC
>DASYCM010000011.1:0-2239 GCA_036500165.1 Pseudolabrys sp. | reverse complement strand
GCCCGATGGTTACCGATAAAGCTACTTTGCAAGTTACTTAGTTTGCACCCGGCGGGCGGATTTAACGCCCTGGGCCAACGCCGACACCAAGTCAGTTACGGCCTTGACGGTACCAGGGCCGGCCTTGCCCGCTTTATCCAGGCTTTTGCACAAGACATCGATGATGGCCGACCCGACCACCACGCCGTCGGCATTTTCAGCGATGGCGCGGGCCTGTTCGGCACTGCGCACACCGAAGCCGACCGCGACCGGCAATTTGGTATGCCGTTTAATGCGGCCGACAGCAGCCGAAACTTTGTTGGCGTCCGGGGCCGCCGCGCCCGTAATACCCGTGATCGACACGTAATAGACAAAGCCCGATGTGTTGTTCAGCACCGCGGGCAGACGTTTGTCGTCCGTCGTCGGCGTCGCGAGGCGGATGAAATTGAGACCCGCCTTGAGCGCCGGGATACAAAGCTCTTCGTCTTCTTCCGGCGGCAGATCGACGACGATCAGGCCGTCGACACCGGCGGCGATGGCGTCGGTCAGAAACTTATCGACGCCGTAGATGTAGATCGGATTGTAGTAGCCCATCAGCACGATGGGCGTATCGCTGTCGCCCGTGCGGAATTCCCGCACCAGCTTCAGCGTCTTGATCAGAGTCTGGCCGGCGGCAAGCGCGCGCAAGCCCGCGGCCTGGATGGCGGGACCGTCAGCCATCGGATCGGTGAACGGCATGCCGAGTTCGATCAGGTCGGCGCCGGCTTTCGGCAATGCTTTCACCACCGCAAGCGAAGTGTCGTAGTCCGGGTCGCCGGTCATGGTGAAAGTTACCAGCGCGGCGCGGCCCTCGGCCTTGAGCGCAGCGAAGCGGCGGTCGATACGCGTCGTCACTTCTTGCTCTCCAGGAACGCTTGCACGCTGGCGAGGTCCTTATCGCCACGGCCGGAGACGTTGACCACCATCAGATGATCCTTCGGCTTCTCGGCTGCGAGATCGAACACGCGCGCCAGTGCATGCGCCGGCTCAAGCGCCGGAATGATGCCTTCGAGTTTGCTGCAAAGCTGGAACGCGGCGACGGCTTCCTCGTCGGTCGCCGACAAAAATTTCACGCGGCCCATATCGTTGAGCCAGGCGTGCTCGGGACCTATGCCGGGATAATCAAGACCGGCGGAAATCGAATGCGCTTCCGCAATTTGTCCGTCGGCATCCATCAGCAAATAGGTGCGATTGCCGTGCAGCACGCCGGCGCGGCCACCCGCGATCGATGCCGCATGCTTATCGGTATTGACGCCATGACCGGCTGCTTCGACGCCGTAGATTTCGACGCCGCGGTCGTCGAGGAACGGATGAAACAGCCCCATCGCGTTGGAGCCACCACCAATGCAGGCAACGAGAGAATCGGGAAGACGGCCTTCGGCGGCCATCATCTGCTGGCGCGTCTCGTTGCCGATGACGCACTGGAAATCGCGCACCATTGTTGGATAGGGATGCGGGCCGGCGACGGTGCCGATACAATAAAAAGTGTCGCTGACATTGGTAACCCAGTCGCGCAACGCTTCATTCATCGCGTCTTTAAGGGTCTTAGAACCCGACTCGACGGCCCTGACCTCGGCCCCGAGGATCTTCATCCTCAGCACGTTCGGCTGCTGCCGCTCGACGTCGACCGCGCCCATGTACACGATGCAGTTCAGGCCGAACTTGGCGCACAAAGTCGCCGTGGCGACGCCGTGCATGCCGGCGCCGGTCTCGGCAATGATGCGCTTCTTGCCCATGCGCAAGGCCAGCATGATCTGGCCGAGCACGTTGTTCACTTTGTGCGCGCCGGTATGGTTGAGCTCTTCGCGCTTGAAATAGATTTTCGCGCCGCCGCCCGAAAGGCCGGAGGCCGTCTGTCTTACGTGCTGCGTGAGGCGTTCTGCGAAATACAATGGCGATGGCCGGCCGACATAGGTCGCCAGATGACCATCCATTTCCTTCTGATATTTCGGATCGGCCTTGGCGGCGGTGTACGCCGCTTCCAGCTCGAGAATGTTCGGCATCAGCGTCTCGGCGACAAAGCGGCCGCCATAGATGCCGAAATGGCCGCGTTCGTCGGGGCCGGTGCGGAAAGAGTTCGGCTGTTGCGCGGTCATGCGGTCACCTTGGCGGCCTTGCGCGCGGCGCGAATGAAAGCGCGGATCTTGTCCGGGTCCTTGACGCCGGGGCTGCTCTCGACCCCCGACGATACGTCGACGCCCGGCGCGCCGGTAATGCGGAT
>DASYCM010000010.1:0-4232 GCA_036500165.1 Pseudolabrys sp. | reverse complement strand
AGGCAGGCATAAGTAAAGAGTGTTCGATCCTTGCTGCGGTCGGCGAGGAACGTCAACGACAAGCCGAGCAGCGGCGCAGCGAAGAAAAGTAAGCCATAGATCGTAATGCCTGCCGTGGCGCTGCCAGTCAGAGCAACGACTGTTTCAGCCGGAACGTAAGCGTAGAGATAGACGAACACGCGTCCGGATATGTTGTGCCAGTGAAAGGCCCAGGCGTCCTGTGCCGCGACGGCGTAGGAGAAGATCGAGCCATCGCCGAACATCTGCAGGCGGGTCGTAAGCCCGACGGCGATGAAGAGAACGGCCGCGCCGATGCCGGCGGCGACCGCGAGGCGGCTCACCCGCCGCCAGACAATGTCATCGCCGGCTTCCATCACGCCCGCCGCGCCGCGACGGTGACTGCGCCGCTCAAGCCCGCCAATACGCCCAGGTAGGCGTAACGGAAGTCGGTGGCGACGCCGACGGTAAGGAACGTCATGATGTAAACGATTGCCGAACCGCAGATGCCCAGCGCAAAAGCGCCTGCCGGCGTGTCGCGTCGCGGCCACGCGAACAGGCAGATGATGATATCGATGAGCAGCCAGGTTCCGGCGCGAAACAGCGGCGTCGGCAGAAACGCATCGTGAATGGCCTTAAGCGCCATCAGCCGCGGTTTGCCGGCGAAGATGATCTTGTCAGGGTCGTCGAGATCGCGCGACCACATGGACAGGTTGTCGCCTCCGAAGAGGAACGTCCAGAAGAACGTCGCTCGGTGCTGGAGATAGGCGGCCGGGTGTTTGGCGATAGCGCTCTTCCACGCCTCTGCGAGTGCCGGCGTACCGAAGAGCTTGTCACGTTCGAGGCGCTCCATCACGAACATGCAGGGTTCTTGTGTCCAATAAATGTCCCAAGCCAGCGGCTTGTAGCAGCCTTCGGTAATCAGCATGGTTTCATTGGCGTTCCATATGCCTGGAAACATGTTGTCCTTGGCGAAGTGAGAAATGCCGCCGAGGTCGAATACCATGATCGAATGTAGCGGATGCTGACGCTCGGCTTTCAGGGCGCCATAGTAGATCACCTGTACGAGGGCGAATAACGCCAGCGCAGCGGGCACATACAATATGATTGTTCGCTTCCACGCGAAGCGTGAAGGCCACAACAGATAGGCCAAAAGAAGCGGCGCCGCGGCCAGTGAGTTCGGCCGCAGTAGAAAGCCGAAGGCCAGCAGCGCCAGCGCGGCGGCTTGCGCCGCAACGCGGAACCTGGAGCCGCGATCCGTTGTGGCGAACACCAAAGCGGCCGCCAACAGCCAGGTGACAGCGAACAACACGTCGCGCCAGATGATGCCGACGAATACGAAGGCGGGTGGCGACAGCGCGAGCAACGGCAGCAGCAGCGCGAGCCATGTCGAGCGGCGCGTGAGGGTGAGTGCGACGATGGCGAAGGTCAGCCAATAGAGCGCCACCGTGAGCAGCAGGATACTGCCGGTGCCCGGCGCGATAGGGTCGATCAACGACCACAGTACGATCATCACCGGCGATTGCCAGTCGCCGTATGAACGCGTGCCCATGTCCTTATAGATGTAGAAAGCGTCAAAGGTCTGGATGCCGGGCCAGAACACCCACAACGTCAGCGCAAAGCCTGCGCCGCACATCGCCACGATGAGCAGCGCCGCGCGCCGTTCAGAGACGGGCATAGACGTCTCCGGAGTTGGCGTTTGGCGGCAGCGCATCGAGCCAGTGGATGAGGGCGGGAGCATTCAGCCACTCGGCATGTGCGAATTGCTGGCTCTCGCCGAGCGCGGCATTGAATCGTGCGTAGCCGAGAGCGCTGCAACGTTCGATGCAGGAGCGGGCCACATCGCGCTGGATGGTCGTGAATTCAAACGACAGCGCGGCCACCGGTTTTGTCAGTCCCGCGAGCGCTTCGGCTTCAAAGCCTTCGACGTCGATTTTGACGAAAGCGGGGACGCCGTGACGTTCAACAAGTGCGTCAATCGTCGTCAGCGGCACGCGCAGGCTTTTGCCCCAGGTCTGGCCCTCCCAGCCCGGCGCACCTGCCGCGGCGGCGATGAAATCGTTCGACGCGGTCGATATGGTTGGGTTGTCGATGTTGACGTTCAGCTCGACCTCGCCGGCCTGGCGGCCGATGGCCGTCGCTTCAATCGTCACGTTGGGATCGCGGCTATAAAGCAGCCGCAGTGTCGTCACCAGCGCCGGCTGCGGTTCGGCTGCGACGACGCGCGCATTCAGACGGCGGAAGGCGGCGATGCGGTCGCCGACATGAGCGCCGATGTCGAACACGAGATCGCCCGGACGGACAAACTGCGCATACATGCGATCCATCGCCGGACCGTGACTGCGATTGCCATAATAGATGCGCAGTGATCGGAGGATTCCACGGACCGTTCGGAGCGCATCCAGCATGGCGCCCTAGCGCGCCCCAGATTCGAAGGATGGCGCGTTGACCTCGATCGCGGGAAGACGCAGCGGCGCGAGCGTTTCCGGCACGATCTTTTCCTCCGGGAGATGGCAGATGCCGATCCTCGCGAACAGGCGGCCAAGAGTGGGCGAGGCCGTTACCACAGCGAATGCCGGTGCCAGCACGAGCCCCGCAGCACCCATCAGCGCAAAGGTGAAGTCCTGCGGCGATTTGTGCGCGACGATGGTGAGGACCGCAATGCCCGCCAAAGTCTGCGGCCACATCTTGGCGAAGGCCATGCTCCACGGCACGGCGTGGCTTTGTCGTGTCTGGCTGGTCCAGGTGCCACCGTCGCGGAAGATGAACAGCCGCGTCATGAAAATCGTGTGCGACAGCGCGATCAGCGGCGCCAGCAGCAGCATGAACAGGGTTTCGATCGCGATGTTGGCGGCAAACACCAGCGTGCCGCCGTAGGCGCGGCGCAAGCGTGACGTCAGCAGCACGTCGATGACGGTCGCAATCTTCGGCGCAAAGGTCATCAACATCATGATGGCGAACAGCAGCGTGCCGGCGCCGGGTTCGACCGGCACGTATTGCGCTGCCGGCGTGTTGGACAAAGCGAGCAGCACGGCGCCGATGGCGGTCATCGCCATCCAGGCCGGCGAACCGAGATACATCTGAATCGCGAACATCAACTGGAAGCGGCTAACGGGTTTCAGGCCCGGCATGCCGAGCAATTGCCAGTACTGCATGTTGCCTTGCAGCCAGCGCAGGTCGCGGCGGCCGAATTCCATCAGCGTCGGCGGGTTTTCCTCGAAGCTCATGCCTTCGACCGGCAGCACGCGCACGTCGTAACCTGCACGGCGCATCATCACGGCTTCGACCTGATCGTGGCTGAGGACGGGCCCCGAGAGCGGACCGTTGCCCGGCAGCACCGGCATATGGCAATGCGCGATGAAGGGCGCGAGCCGGATGATGGCGTTGTGGCCCCAATAAGGCCCGCAGTCGCCCTGCCACCATGCCGAGCCGAGCGTGTAGGAGCGCATGCCGAGCCGCATGCCGAACTGGAAGACGCGTGCGAAGACGCTGACCGACGGCATGCCGACGATCAGTGTTTGTAGAATGCCGAGCGTCGGGTTGGCCTGCGCGATGCGGATCATGCGCAGTACGGCATCGGCGGGCATGAAGCTGTCGGCGTCGAGCGTCAGCGCGAAATCATGATTGGCGCCCCAGCGTTCGCAGAAATCGCGGATGTTGCCGGACTTGAACGCAGTGTTGATCTCGCGGCGGCGATAGGTGACCGGAATGATACCCTGCCACTTCGCGGTGAAGGCTTCGATCAGCGCCGTTTCCTCGGCGATCACGTCGGGGATGCTGCTGTCGCTCAATACATAGACGTGGAATTTGTCCGCCACGTTGGCGGCAACGAGTCCTTGGAGCAGGGGCTGCAGATTACGCGCCACCGGCTCCGGGCTTTCGTTGCGAATGCACATCAGGATCGCGGTCGTCATCGTGATCGGCTCGTCGCCGTGGATGCTCGCGGCCATCGGATTGACCGTCACAGCGGGATCGCGCGCGAGACGCATGATCCAGAACCCGATGAAAGCATTCCAGAAACCGATGACCGACCAGGGCAGGGTGATGGTGAACAGAACCAGAAACGAGACCGCGCCGAAGCTATGGGGCGGCACGGCAATCGCCGCCAGCCACAGCACGCCGGTCATGGTGGCGGCGACCAGCCCGGCGAAGAGCGTCCGTCGGCGCGTCAACATAGCCGTGCCTGCCGGCATGACGCCGGCAAACGTAATCGTACTGTCGGTCATTGGGAAACC
>DASYCM010000009.1:0-12793 GCA_036500165.1 Pseudolabrys sp. | reverse complement strand
CGCTTCGGCTTTGTCGGCTTCGATGCGCGTGGTGTAGACCGCCATCACGTCGGGACGGTCGAGGAAATAGGTGATGCGGCGGAAACCCTCGGCTTCGCATTGCGTGCAATAGGTGCCGCTCGAACGATAGAGGCCCGACAGTTGCAGGTTCGCGGTCGGATCGACCTGCGTCTCGATCTCAAGCGTAAAGGGCCGGTTCGGCACTTGCGGAATTGTCAGTTTGTCCGGCGAGGCGATGTAATTCTTGGCCGGCAGTACGGCGCCATCGATCTTGAGGCCAACCAGCGACAGGCCGTCCCCGTCCAGCACCAGCGGAGCCGCTGCGGCGGCCGGATTGGGCTTGAACGCCAGCGTCGCCCGCACTCTGGTCTGCGTCGGATGCAACACAACCTTGAGCATGACGGTTTCCACCAGCCAGTCCGGCGGGCGGTAGTCTTTGAGGAGGATCGGCGGATGGGTTTCTGTGCGCATGTGTCTGATCTAGGACGGGGCGACGAAAATTGAAAGACAGGCAGGGTGCTAACGTGTGGGCTCGGTATGGCCGATCACGCGCTTGATCGAGGGAGAACGCGCGCGCAAGGCGCGCTCCAGGGTGTCGACTTTTTCGTGCGCCGTCTGCACGGTGAGATCGGGATCAACGCGGCAGTGAAAATTGACGATTTCGCCTTCGTCGGTTTCGCGGACCCTGACGTCATGAACATCGCGGATGATGCGGGTTTCCGGAGCTAGTTCCGCCAGCGCGATCTCAACGGCCTTCACGCGTTCCGGCGGCGCTTCTCGGCCGGAGGCTCCCTGCGGTTCTAACGGCTCGATGTGGGTCTCAACCTCGACGTCGAGGCCGAGCTCACCGGCAATGGCTGTTTCGAGGCCGTCCGCTAAATCGTGGGCCTCACGCAGTGACAGCTTGCCGTCGACCTCTAGATCGAGCGAGACGGCCAGCTTGCCACGAAGGTGATGCACCGTGACGTGATGGACAGCGAGCGCGCGGTTACGCGCGATCACCATCACCCGGTCCAGCACGGTTTCGTTGTTCAGCGCGACCGGATCGGTCGTGACCGTCAGCTCCGCGCCCGGCATGTCCCGCCTGAGCGCTGCTTCCACATCGCCTCTGATGGCATTGACACGGTCAAGCGGCAACGTGCGGCTGACGGCGACGATCAGATCGATAAATGTCTTTGCGCCGACGGCACGAGTTCGGACCTGCTCGACCGCGACGACACCGGAGACGTTCGCCGCGATCTTTCGGATTTTATCGGCCGCGCCCGCCGGCGCTGTATCGGTCAACGTATCGATGGTGCGGCGGCCGAGCCGCCAGCCGGCAACGCAGACCAGGATCGCCACTGCGAGCGCCGCAGCTGAATCCGCCCACCAAATGCCGAGACGCACGCCGCCGAGGCCGATCAGCACCGCGAGCGAGGCCCATAGATCGGATGAGAAATGTAGCGCGTCGGCTTCGAGTGCTTCGCTCCGCGTCGCTTTGGCAGTGCGCGAAAGCGCGCGGGCGCGAAAGAAATCGATGACGATTGACGCACCGATCACGGCGAAGGCCCATATATTCGCGTCCACGGCATGTGGTTCGTGTGCGATCAGGCGTTTGCCAGCTTCCCAGACGACAATGCCGGAAAGAAGAAAGAGCAGGGCGGTTTCCGCCAGCGCCGTGACACTCTCGATCTTGTCGTGGCCATAGTGATGTTCGTCGTCGGCCGGTTTGCCGGACACGCGGACCGCGGCATAGGTCATCACCGTTGCGCCGAAATCGATCAACGAATGCCCGGCTTCCGACAAGATCGCTAGCGAGCCGGTCGAAATACCGACCGCGGCTTTAGCGATTGTCATAGCCGCCGAGGCTGCGATTGAGGTGAGCGCTACTTTTTCTTTCTCTGATTGCATGTAGATCCTTGCACATGATCCTGGGTAATGCGGTGCCCGCTTTTGGGGATCATGCGCGTTCCGTGTACCGCAATCCGGGCGCAATTTCGACCACGCTCTTTGCTGTTGCGACTAAGTTGCGACTGCATTTGACGTGCGTCTCGACGGTGGCGGGCCTATAGTTGCTTCAACAAAAAAACGGGGAACGCTCATGCTGCGTAATATCGTCGCCACCGCTATTCTAGCTCTGTGCACTGCCTCTTCTGCGCTCGCGGAAACCTTTCCGGCGCGCCCGGTCACGCTTGTCGTGCCGCTTGGGGCGGGCGGCGCCATGGACGTCATCATCCGTACCATGGGGCCGAAACTGACCGAGATTCTTGGCCAGCCGATGGTGGTCGAAAACAAGACGGGTGGCGGTACCGTCACGGCGGCGCAATATGTAGCCAAGTCGGTTTCGGCGGATGGTTACACGCTGCTTGTCGCGCCGAGTGGCACGCTGACGACGAACGCCGTTCTGTACAAGACTCTGAACTATGATCCGATCAAGGACTTCGTGCCGATCGCGCTTTACACCAAGGTGCCGTTCGTTCTCGTGGTCAATCCAGACCTGCCGATCAAGAGCGTTGCCGATCTGGTGAGCTACGCGAAAGCCGGCAACAAACTATCCTATTCCTCGACCGGTACCGGCGCGGTGCCGCATCTCGCGACCGAACTGCTGCGTAGCGCGATCAACATCGAGATGACGCATGTGCCGTATCGCGGCGCGCCGCAAGCGCTGACCGATGTGATGGCCGGCCACGTGCAATTGACCTTTGCCGATCCGTCAATTGCACCGCCGCTGATGAAGGACGGCAAGATCCGCGCTATCGGCGCATCGTCGTTGTCGCGCATCGGAATCATGCCCGACGTGCCGCCGCTGGCGGAGGCGGGTGTGCCCGGTTTCGAAGCTGTGTCGTGGCATATGGTGGTGGCGCCCGCGGCCACGCCGCCCGATGTCGTTGAGAAGCTGCACGCTGCCTTCAAAGCCGTCGGCAAGCAGCCCGAGATTCAGGAGAAGCTCGTCAGCATGGGCCTTATTCCCGTCGACACGCCGTCAGTGCCGGAACTGAGGAAGTTTCTGGATGCCGAGATGGTCAAATGGCGTCAGCAGGTCGAGAAGGCGGGTATCGCCGGCTCAATGTAACAGGCTGTCTGAACGTTGCCTTAGGCATCGGCGGCTTGCGAAGTCCACCGGTGTAGCGTGTAGATGGATCGGACCGGATTTATTACAGCGGCGTTTGGCACGCTCATTCATTCGTGTTGAATGAAAGATTTTCCGCGTCCGGGCTTATGACGCGTCGTCATGTGTCAGGGCGGAACGGACACACTCGAGCAGCTCGTCTTCGTTGAAGGGCTTAACCAGGCAGCAAACGACTCCCTCGCTAACCGCACGCGCCCGGACACCGTCGCTCGGGTATGCGGTAATTATAATCGTCGGAATGCTCTTGCTTAACGCCGATACGTGTCGGAGCAGATCGAGCCCATTCATGCCGGGCATATTGAAGTCCGTGACCAAGCAGGCGGTACGGCTGAGATGGGGAGAGCATAGAAAATCCTCTCCCGATGAGAATGCCTCGGCGGCAAGTCCCATCGAACGCATCAGTCCCTTTGTCGCTTCGCGAACCGACTCATCGTCGTCGACGATCGCGATCAAATTTTGTTCGTTTCGCACGATTAGCTCGGCAGGGTGAGACCAGCTTCGAAGAACGACTTTATGTCGTTATGAACTGGCATTGAACCGCTGACTCTTCTTACGAGGTGGGGAGGAGCTGTGCGACTATACATAGGTGTAGTCGTCCGCGGGTGTCGTCGGTCGCGCTTGTGCTGCGGTGCAGGACGGCCACGCCCGATTTTCGCGACTATACAAACGTATAGCCCGTCGTTCTTGCCGCGGGATTTGCCCGGTGCGAAAATCCCCGCGCTGTAGGCGGCCGTTAAGGCGGAAATCGCCGTATTTTACAGATGTCATTTGCTGCTCCTATTGAACATAAGCGCAGCTCACAGCCCAGTGCCGGCGCGTTGCCTGGCGAGAATGCCCGATGAGGTCGATCACGTCTCGGTGAGGATTGACGGTGTCATATCCAATCGAAGTGCCCTCTGAAATCGTTCGCAAGTGGCAAGGGGTCGTCGATCTACTTGCCGAGATCATGCACGTGCCTGCCGCGTTGATAATGCGAGCGGAGCCGCAGAACATTAAGGTGTTCGTCGCCAGCGGGTCGGAGGGGAATCCCTACGAAAGGGGCGAAGTCGCCGCTCTCGATACGGGGCATTATTGCGAAACCGTGATGAAAACGCGGCGGCCGCTGCTGGTTGCCGACGCTCTCCACGACGAAATCTGGAAATCGGGTCCCAATGTCAAATCTGGGATGATCTCTTATCTCGGTGTCCCGATCGTTTGGCCCGATAACGAGATTTTCGGAACGGTTTGCGTCCTCGATAATAAGAAAAATGAATACAGCGAGTCATACCTCAAACTTATGCTGCAGTGGCGCGACGTTTTTCAGGATCATTTGCGATCCCTGGCGTCGACTCAAAAGAAGGTCGACCTGCGCGACGCCAAGTTACGGCGCTTTGTCGACACTAGTATGATCGGAATTTTCGTCGACGATTTCGAGGGTCGATTTATCGAGGCGAACGATGCGTTTCTCGACATGGTCGGGTACGAGCGAGAGGAGCTCCTTTCCGGTCATATGAAGGTGGCAGACCTGACCCCGCCGGAATGGCGCGATCGCACGGCACGAACCTTCGCGGACATAAGGATGGGCAAGGCCGTCCCGCCGTACGAGAAAGAGTATTTCCGCAAAGACGGCAGCCGTGTGCCCGTCGTGGTTGGCGCGGTGAGTTTCGACGAAGAAGGGAAACAGGGTATCGCTTTCGTGCTCGATATCAGCAAGCGCAAGCGAGCCGAGGAAGCCGCGCGCCGAAGTGAAAAGGAGCTTCGCGATGTGATCGAGACGATGCCAGCGATGGCGTGGGCGACACTGCCCAACGGATCCAACAATTTTGTCACCCAGAGTTGGCGAGAATTCACGGGGATGTCGCCAAAGGACGCGTCTGGTGGGGGTTGGAAGGCGTCGTTTCATCCGGCCGATATCGCGGCCCATGTGGCGAAGTGGCGCGCCTCGCTCGTTAGTGGGAAGCCGTTTGAGAGCGAAGCACGTTTACGACACGCCGCGGATGGAGACTTCCACTGGTTTCTTCATCGGGCGATTCCGCTCCGTGGCGAGAGCGGCGCTATTCTCAAGTGGTATGGAATTTCCACGGATATTGACGACCGCAAGCGGGCTGAAGCCTTGCTTGCCGGAGAGAAGCGGATTCTCGAGATGGTAGCGAAGGGGGACTCGCTCGCGGAAATCCTTGAGAGCTTGTGTCGGCTCGTAGAGGAACAAGCCTACGGAGTCCTAGCCTCGATTTTGTTGCTTGACGGTAATCGATTGCGGCATGGCGGGGCGCCGAGCCTGCCAAAGGCCTACGTGGACGCCATCGATGGAGTTTTGGTCGGGCCTTCCGTCGGCTCCTGCGGGACCGCGGCATATCGGGGAGAACAGGTGATTGTAGAGGACATTGCAACCGACCCGTTGTGGGCGGACTATCGCGCCGCGGCTTTGCCTCATTCCCTGCGCGCCTGCTGGTCGACGCCAATCTTCTCGTCGCACGCCGAAGTCATCGCAACATTCGCCATGTATTATCGTGAGCCGCGCAGCCCGAGCCCGCACGATCAGGAAACCATAGAACAGATCACGCATTTGGCGGGCGTTGCAATTGAACGTAATAGGACTCAGGAGGCTTTGCGGCGCAGCGAAGCCTATCTCGCCGAATCGCAGACGCTGACCCACACCGGAAGTTGGGTCTACGATCCGGGTGTAAAGAAGGCGATATACTGGTCCGAGGAGATGTTCCGGATTTTTGGATTAGATCCGCGACGGGGTAACCCACCGGACAATGAAGAATTCATTCGAATGGTGCATGTGGACGATCGCAGCAAGTTGCTCGAGCGCGGTGAGAACTCGTTTCAAAGCAACATCGATCATGCAATCGATTACCGGATCGTGCTGCCTGACGGAACGGTCAAGCACATTCATTCGATCTCGCATCCAGTGCTTAATGATGCCGGCGAGCTAATCGAACGTATCGGCAATGATGTCGATGTAACGGAGAGCAAACGTACCGAAGGGGAGCGAAACCGGGCGGCAAAGGCGCTGCGTGACAGCGAGGAACAATGGAGGGCCGTGTTCGAGAACAATCCCACCATGTACTTCATGGTGGATGCGGCTGGCGTCATCCTCTCTGTGAATCCTTTTGGTGCGGAGCAACTCGGTTTCACAGTCGACGACTTGACCGGAAGTCCCGTGCAGCGCCTCTTTCTAGCGGAAGACCGCGAAGCCGTCGCAAAGAATGTGGCGATCTGCTTCATGTGGCCCGGCCAAACGATGAGCTGGGAAGCACGAAAGATCCGCAAAAATGGGGACATGCTCTGGGTTCGCGAGACGGCCAGAGTTATGTCTATCAAGGACCGGCTCGTGGCGCTGATTGTGTGCGAGGATATCACGGAGCGCAAACGCGTGACCGAAGTCTTAAGAGCGATGCAGACGGAGCTCGCGCACGCCAATCGTCTTGCAACAATGGGACAGCTTACGGCGTCGATCGCCCATGAAGTGAACCAGCCGCTCGCCGGCACCGTCAGCAATGCCGAGGCGGCGCTGCGCTGGCTGGAGCGTCGGCCGCCAGATTTGGAAGAAGTTCGGCAGGCGCTCATTCGCATCGCCAGGGACGGATATCGGGCGGGAGAGGTCGTCAGCCGCATCCGCGATCAGGTCAAGAAGGGGCCGTCGAGGAAGGAAGGCCTGGAGATTGATGAGGCAATTCTTGAGGTGATTGAACTCACCCGCGGTGAAGCGGCGAAGAATGAGATCACGGTGCGGACGGAATTTTTGGCCGACTTGCCAGTCATACAGGGAGATCGTGTCCAGCTGCAGCAGGTGATCCTTAATTTGATTGTCAACGCCGTTGAGGCAATGAGCGGAACGAGCTCGGGACCGAGAGAATTAAAGATCAGCACGAGGAAATCCGATTCCAAAGATGTACTCGTCACAGTGCAGGATACCGGTCCGGGACTGGTGCCGGCAGCTAGCGATCATCTTTTCGACCCGTTCTATACGACCAAGCCCAATGGTTTAGGACTGGGCCTGTCGATCTGCCATTCGATCATCGAAGAGCACGGCGGCAGGCTGTGGGCGACTGAAACTGTGCCACATGGCGCCAGCTTTAATTTCACGTTGCCGGCCCATCGCGACAAGGTGCCGTAACCGGCGACCAAAGTTGTGAAGCTTTCGCTGAAGCCCCTCCGAACGCGCTGGGGGGCAGCGGTACGGAGGGGCCAAACGGCGGTCGCCTCGGGGATGTCGACCGCAGGGAGGAACCTCCAAAATACACCCTTGCCGCCCACCCAACTATTGCCCGAACGGAAGCGTGAATTACCAATAGGGAAAGGCCGCCTATACGTAGGGGTAATATCGCGAGGAAGCCGATCTTGGGCCATCCTTGGCGATAGGTATTGGCGTGCGCCAAAACTTCAGCCCATGAAAGTTCCTACGCTGATTTTGAGGGATACTTCTTTCTTCGCAATCGCGTTATGCTTTGCGAGTTACTGAGCGAAGCTGAAGACCCGTGGTGAGAGGAACGCTTTCATCTAAGGGGCCACAATGAAGGAACAGCCGCCTACCGTTATCGTCATCGATGATGACGAGGCTATCCGGGTGTCGCTCGGCAGCTTGCTTCGATCCGTGGACTTTCACGTCGAGCTGTTCAGCTCCGTCAGCGAATTCCTCAAGTCGGGGCGCCCCGAGGGGCCTACCTGTATGGTGCTCGACGTCCGGTTGCCCGGACAAAGTGGGCTTGAGTTTCAGCGCGAACTGTCAACGGCGAACAGTCAGTTGCCGATAATATTCATTACCGGTCATGGCGACATTCCAATGTCGGTGCAGGCAATGAAGGGCGGTGCGATCGAGTTTTTGACGAAGCCGTTCCGTGACCAAGATTTGCTCGAAGCAATTCAGCTCGGGCTTGCGCGCGATCGCGCGCGGCTCGAGGACGAGAAAGCGCTGGAAGGACTGCGGGCGCGTTTCGATACGCTGACCTCACGGGAGCGCGAAGTCATGGCTTGGGTGGTGACTGGCCGGCTTAACAAGCAGATCGGTGCGGACCTGGGGATCAGCGAAATAACGGTCAAGGTTCACCGCGGTCAGGTGATGCGCAAGATGCACGCTTCGTCATTGCCAGACTTGGCGCGAATGGCCGACAAGCTGCAGCTGAAACCGGAAAAGGCTCAAACGACATAATCTCAAGAACAAAGCCGCGTGAAGTGAGAACCACTTAAAACAGCAAACCTTTTTTGAGCAGGCCGTGTACGCCTTTCTCGCCATTGACGTTCTGCGTGACCCTGAAGTCGACGGCGAGGGAACAGCTTTTGTAAGCTTGGGCCGGACTCCAGCCGGTTCGCTCGCAAATAAACGCAATCATTTCCCGGAGCGCCTGTTTCATGGCGAGATCAAGATCCGCGTTAAGGCCCATGCTGATATAATGGGTGGGCGTTTCCGCGCGTGGGATGCGCAACAAAGGGGCGTTAGCGCCACCGCCTTTGTGGAGCTTGAAGGTGAAAGTGCCGGTGAGGCAGATTTCAAGTGCGTTGATACAGGCCTCGCCGTCGCCCTGCACACCGTGGCCGTCGCCAGCCGAGAAGTTTGCACCGGATACCCAGACGGGCAGGAAGAGTGTGCTGCCGGCGACCAGTTCCTTGTTATCGAGGTTGCCGCCAAATTCCCGGGGTTCACGAGTTGAAACGGTGCCGTAAACAAGAGGCGGCGCCACCGCCATCACGCCGAAGAAAGGTGCTAGCGGCAATTCCGGGCCCCACGGCAATTTGCAGGTCTTCTTCGCGACATCTACCGGGATGTGGCTGACGTCGCGGAAGGGAAAGTCTTCCGGCAAGCTGCCGATAAGGGGGTGGAAGGCGCAATAGCCCCAGTCGGCGCCGAGCTCGATGGCGTCGATGCAGATTTCGAGCATATCGCCCGGCTCGGCGCCGGCGATGGCGACCGGACCAGTGACGAGATGGCTGCCAAGGCTCGGCAGCTTGGCGGCAAGAATTTCAGCAAGGGCCTTCGGGACCGTAAAACCGGCTTCGGGCGGTGGCATGACGTGAGGCGCGCCGGAGACCGATTGCAGTACCACGGTGTCGCCCGGCTGGACTGTGAGGACGGGAGCGAAAGAGCCGTCGAACATGCCGCGGCGAACAGTTGTCGGTGCTGCCGCCAATGAATGGGTGGCCATTATCTCTGCTCCAGGTGTAGGGCGGCGATGCTAGCGGTGCTGTTGCTTCAGGGTACGATTTTCCACTCGCAAATAACAAAAAATAGGGACGGCGGCCGGTCCGCCGTTCTCATAATTGATGCCCCGGGCGGCCTTGCCGCCCGAGGCAGTCGCGACGATGTCTTACGCCGGAGTGACGACGTTGATCGGCTTGCCGGCCGCATAGGCCACGATCTGGTCGGCGGCGGCGCCGTATAGCGCCTCGTAGGTCGACTTTTCGACGTAGCCGAGGTGCGGCGTGCATACGACGTTGTCGAGCTTCAGCAGCGGATGGTCGCCGTTGAGCACCGGCTCGGTCTCGTAGACGTCGATGCCGGCACGTCCCGGACGGCCCGCCTTCAGGGCTGCAACCAGTGCGCCTTTCTCGATCAGGCCGGCGCGGCTGGTGTTGACCAGGATCGACTCCCGCTTCATCGAAGCGAGATCGGCAGCGGTGACGATGCCGGTCGTTTCCTTGTTGAGCGGGATGTGCAGCGAGATCACGTCGCACTGTGAGAAAAAGGCTTCGCGGCTGGCGGGGACCTCGAAACCGGCTTCCTTGGCGCGCGCGAGGGAGCCTTCGCGGCCCCAGCAAACGACCTTCATGCCGAAGGCCTTGCCGACGGTTGCGACGATGCTGCCGATCTTGCCGAAGGCATACACACCAAGCGTCTTGCCGGCGAGTACGTTGCCGAGCGAGATCTGCCACTTACCTTCCTTCATGGCCTGTACTTCGTTCGGGATATTGCGCGCGGCCGACAGAATAAGCGACCAGGCGATCTCTGCGGTCGCATTCGGCGTGCCGCCGCCGCCGGCCGAGACAACGATGCCGCGCTCCTTGCAGGCCGCAACGTCGATATGGGCGGTGTTTTTTCCGGTCTGACTGATCATCTTCAGGTCCGGCAGCGCTTCGATCACTTTGCGCGGCATCGCGGTGCGTTGCTGGATCAGCACAACGGCCTCGAAGCCCTTGAGCATATCGATGAGGGCCTTGTCATCTTTGGCCATGGCATGAAACACCTTCACGTCGTGCCCTTTCAATTTGGCCGCGGCGTCCAAAGAGCGGAAGGCGTCCTGATAATCGTCAATCACGGCGATACGCATTAAGTCATTCCTTGTTCTGGTTTGGAGTCGAATGGTTTTACGAAGTTCTGCGGTTTGCCGCGTCGTCAAGTTCCGCAAGCCGGAAGCAATCCAGGGCGCCTTGTTCGAAATTCGGCGGAGTGATCAGCGGTTTGATGGATCGCAGGTGGTCCGTCAACGGGCTGAATGCGGTGAGATCGACAAAGTGTCCCGATATCAACGGCGACTGAATTGATGACAACACTCTGTGGCGGCAATGCCCGCTTGAGACGGGCACTGCCATGTTCAACAGGGCTTACTGCGGCTCGACGCCTGCCTTGCGCATCAAATCGACGTAGCGATCCAATTCGGACTGCATGAATTTGCGCTGGAATTCACGAGTTCGCTCTTCCGGTGGCGGCACCGAGAGATCGAGCGTCGCGAAGCGCTTGATGACATCCGGATCGTTCAGCGCCTTGTTGAGCGCCGCATTGACCTTGTTGACGATGGCGTCGGGCACGCCCTTCGGCATGGCGAGCGCATTCCAGGCGGAGGACTTGAAATCGGGCATGCCGGCTTCATCGGATGTCGGCACATTGGGCAAAGAGGGCATACGCTTGTCGCCGGCAACGGCGAGCGCTTTCACTTCGCCTTTCTGCACGAAGCCGATGACACCGTTGGGTTGCTGGCACGTGTAATCGACACGGCCCCCGAGGAGGTCCTGCATCAGTGGCGGCGTGCCGCGATAGGGCGCTGCGGTGGGGTTCACGCCGACAAGGGCGTCGAACATTGTGCAGCCCAGGTGCGTCATGGAGCCGGGACCGACGTGGGCGAGGGTGACGGTCTTTTCGTGCGCCTTCAGATAGGCGACGAACTCCTTCAGGTTATTGACCGGCAGTTCCTTGCGGACAATGAGTACGAGCGGCTGGGTGGCCGTGAGGCCGACCATTTCGAAGCTCTTGATCGGGTCGTAGCCGAGATCCTTGTAGAGCGCGGGCGCAGCGGAGTGCGTGCCGGGCGACACGGTCATCATCGTGTATCCGTCCGGTGCTGCGTTGGCTGCGCGGCGGATGCCGGTCGTGCCGCCGGCGCCGGTCACGTTTTCGATGATGACGCGCTGTTTGAGTTCGCGCTCAAGACCGTCGGCCGTGATGCGGGCGACGACGTCGGCGCCGCCACCCGCGGTGTAAGGCACGATGATCGTGATGGGCCTGTTCGGATAGTCTTGCGCCTTGGCGGGCAGGCAGCCCAAAGTCAGCGAAAGAGCAATGGCGGCGAGCAATTTCGAGCGCAGGAACATAGGTCTCCTCCCTTAGTTGTTTGAGCCTCGCTATTCCGGACTCATTTTTTTTGGCGGCGGCGCGGTTGTCCACGCCGCCGTTGTTGTCATGGCTTGAGCAGAATCTTTCCGAAACTCTTGCGTGACTCGATGAAACGGTGCGACTCGGCCGCTTCCTTCATCGGGAAGGTCTTGCTGACGAGCACCTTGAGCTTCTTGTCGGCAATCGCCTTGAAGCAGCCTTCGATCGACGGCCGCAGTGCTTCCGGCCGATTGGCGCGATAGTGGCCGCTCGAATAGCCGATGACCGAGCGGTTGTTGGCGTGCAGTTCGCTGGTTTTCACCACGCCCGGACTGCCCCCGGCGTTGCCGTAGTTCACGTAACGCCCGTATGGCGCGAGAACTTCCATGCTGCCGGCGAAGCCAGCGCCGGCGACCGAGTCCAGGATGATGTCGACGCCCCTGCCGCCGGTAGCCTCCTTGGTGCCGTTGACGAAGTCATTGGCGCTCAAGATGACATCGGCGCCGCATTGGCGGGCATAGTCGGCCTTCGCCATGTCGCCGACAGTCGCGATGATTTTGCCGGCGCCGAAATTCCTGGCGACCTGAATAGCGATGGAGCCGACGCCGCCGGCGCCCGCGTGTACGAGGAGGCTGTCGCCCGCCTTCATATTGCCCGCTCCGGCCATTTTGACCAGATTCCAGCCCGTCACGAGCATGACAAGGCCGCACGCATCGTCGTCACTGACGCCGTCCGGAATGGCATAGGTCAGAACAGGGCGGGCAAGCGTAACGTCGGCATAAGAGCCGCCATCGACGAAGGCGGCAACGCGCTGGCCGATCTTGAATTCCTTGACGTTGGCACCCACGGCTAAAACCGTACCGGCACAATCGAGGCCGGGCGTGAATGGTAGTTTGGCGCCCGGCCGGCCATTACGCCAAATCGTGTCGGCGAAGTTGACGCTGGTGACGGAAACCTTGATGGCGATCTGATCGGCGTTGGGCTGCGGCGTTTCTCGCGTTTTGAACTGCAGTACCGACGCATCGCCAAATTGCTCGATGACGATTGCATCCATAGTATTGTCCTCCGTGAAGAATATTTTCACTGCTTTACCTGCAAACGAAAGACGAATGTCGGGTGCAGGAGTCTGAATATTCTGAAGTCAACTTTCAGAAATTAGAAGTATGTACTTTGGA
>DASYCM010000008.1:0-6885 GCA_036500165.1 Pseudolabrys sp. | reverse complement strand
CAGGTGACGTCTTTGTATCGATGAACAGGCTGTCGAGACCGCCAGCCTCGGCGAGCGTGTCGAGTGTGGCGTAACCGGTCCAGTCGAGGAAAGCGCGGTTGGCGTAGACAAGGTTGTTGAGCCGATAGACCAGAATGCCGACCGGCAGACGGTCGAGGATCGGCCGGCCTTCGTGCGTGTCACGCGCGGCATCGCCACTGCGCGCCGCTTTCGGCGTTTCGGCGATCAAAGGAATCGTTGGCGAGGCGAACGGCTCGATACCGAAATCGTCGGGTGCTGGTGCGCCTTTGCTCGGCGCGCTCTTGAGACGGGCGTTGAGTTCGCGCGCCAATTCCTCAAATGCGCTGTGCTCGACGGGGCTTAACGATGTCGCCCGTTCCGGCGCAGGCGGAGCAGGTGGTGGCACTCTGAATTCCAGAACGTCCGCTTTCGACGGCTCCGGCGTATTCACAGGTGCGGCCGGCGGCGCAACGGGTGCGTCGCCGGCAACAAGCGTCATGTCGCGGCAAATGCCAAAGCCGCGGAAGCCCTCGAAATTGCGGTCGCGGTCGAACACGGGCAGGCCCGACATTTCCACCGCCAGACGTTTATTCGAACCGTCGATCGGCCAGTGAACGGTTAGACCGCTCCAGGTTTCACGCGACGCTAACGCCTTGGCGACCTGCCCGTCAGCGTCGATTTGCAGCAGCGCGGCGATTTCGGCCCAAGGCCGATTGAGTACCGCGGCAGTTTGCGGGCCGATGAGACTGGCGATGTCGTCGATGCCGAGCGTGAAGCGGGTGGCCCTATCCATGTGCCAGACGAAACGGAACTGGCGCGGCTTTATGTTTAGTAGTGCTCTGGCGCTCTCCTGCGCCGGCGGCAGCTCGCCGCGAACCGGCACGGTGGATGCGGCAATGGCGGCGGCGGCGTTACTGGCGCGGGCGCCCGCGTGTGAACCGCTCGGTGCGGGATCGAAGATGGCGAGCAGGGACAGTGTCGCCCCGGCGCCGACCCGCACCATCGAAACATGACCGGATGCGATATCGCCTTCGGCCGTGCCGGTTTTGCTGGCTTCGGTCGCCAGTCTTTCGGCGCCAAGCGCGATCAGATCGCGGTTGGATCCGAGCGCCTCCTGGCCGGCCTTGGTCGCTTCGATCAACTCGCCGTCGGCCGTGAACATCGCCGCCGGCTTGTCGAGGTCGGCGAGAATCCGCCGTGCGCGATCGGGCAAGCTGAGCTCCTTGCCGGCGCGCTCGGTCGAGACAATGAGGATAGCGCTGCTGTTGTCGTTCAGCGTGATGCGTGAGCACAGACACGTCAGCGGGGCGCCGAAGCGCGCACCGAAACCGCGCAAGCGTTCCAGCCGTGGTGCGCCGCCCTGCGGCAGCGTGCCGGCGAGCCGCGTGATCTGCGCGATGCTGGCGTGGTCCGGTTCGAATTGAAGTTGAGCGAGCGCCGCGGGCGAAGCCGCGTCGAAGATCGCGGCGGCGACGGGATTGCCCCACAGGACACGGAGGTCCTCGGCGCGCCATAGCCATACCGGCATCGGGCTCAAGGCGTGAGCCGAGAGACGCGGATCGGACAGCCAGTCAGATGGGAGCGTGGTTCCCGTCATACTCACGTCGCACGAATTACGGCTAATAAAGCCTTAATACGGCTGGTTTCGGCTGGCGTCCACGCAACAAGGCCTGACACGACAGGCCAAGCGATGATAACGTTAATACCTGAGTTCCGTGGGTAGCGATGCCGAGGCGCCTTCCTAAATACCGGTTGTGACCGGTGGGTTTTGACCAAGGAGGTTGTGATGGCGAAAGACAATTCGAATTTCGAGATCCCGGCGGAGATGCGGGCCTTCGCGGAAAAAAGCGTGGCTCAGGCCAAGCTCGCGTTCGACAGCTTCATCTCGGCTGCCCAGCAGGCGGTTAACACCGCCGAGACCCATGCCAGTACCGCACGGGCCGGCGCCAAGGAAGCAGGCGAGCTCGCCATGACGTTTGCGGAGCGCAACATCGCGTCGTCGTTCGATTTCGCTCAGCGTCTGTTGCAGGCCAAGGATCCGCAGGAAGTGGCAGCCCTTCATGCCGAATACGTGAAATCCCAGGTCGCGACCCTGACCGAGCAGTCCAAGGAATTGGGTAAGCAAGCGGCCAAGATGGCCGGTCAGACGACACCGCACTAAGCGAATTCACTCCCGCTCCCAGCAAGGCCGAAGATGCTGGCGGGGAAGCTGTAACCCCAGCCTTGCCGCTTCTTCGCGGTGGCTGTTTCATGACATTTTTGTGCAGTGCAATATTTTTGTTGCATCGCACTAATAAAGAGTTATATATGGGTTTCAGCCTCCGCCCGACGCTTCTTGAACGTGTCTTGCGGCGGGGTTGAGATGAGGGCGAGTGGTATGCCGAGGGTGGCTGCTCTCTCTGACGCCGATGCTGCCCTCCTAGCCGAGGAATAACGTCATGGCCGAAACAGCTACCAATCCGAAGACCAAGCCGAAGCCAGTTGCCGTCGCCGCTCCTCCGGTCGCCACTGAGGCGCCGAAGTTTGAAATGCCGAAGTTCGAAATTCCGTCGTTCGAAATCCCCAAATTCGAGGTGCCGAAAATGGAAGTCCCGGCTGCTTTCCGCGAATTCGCCGAAAAGGGTATCGCCCAGACCAAGGCTCACTACGACAAGATGAAGAGCTCTGCCGAGCAGACCACCGAACTGCTCGAAGAAACCTATTCCACCGCCTCCGCCGGCTACTCGGGCTACGGCCTCAAGCTGATCGAGACGGCACGCGCCAACAGCAACGCCGCGTTCGACCTGATGGGCGAGCTGCTCGGCTCAAAGTCCTACTCTGAGGTGGTCGAGAAGACCACGGCCTACATGCGCACCCAGTTCGACACCCTGACCACGCAGGCCAAGGAACTGACCGAGCACGCGCAGAAGGTTGCGACCGATACCGCCGAGCCGATCCGGGAATCGTTCAGCGCGATGACCAAAGCTGCCTAAGAGACCGCCGGCGAACTATCGCCAGTCAGACGCTGCAATTTCAGCGGATTTCAAAGCCCGGACGGTTCGCCGCCCGGGCTTTTCTGTGGGCCGGCGAGCTCCGTCGAAACTTCAAATCGAAACTTGCCAAACAGGGACGCGGCACCTAGGTTCCGGCCGCTTGGATGCTAAGCCCTTGGACACAAAGCCCTTGGAAGCTATAAGCCCCGGCATGTGCAGGCGTAGCTCAGTTGGTTAGAGCGCCGGTCTGTGGAACCGGAGGTCGGTGGTTCAAGTCCACCCGCCTGTACCATCTCCACTTCAAGACGATATCGACATGACGATACGGCCAATAAAAAACGCCGGCGAAATCTCGCCGGCGTTTTTATTTTCAGGTGCCGAATGCCTTAGCGCTGGCTGACGCGGCCGTTCGGGCTGCGCGGCGGCGGGCCGTAATAGTTGCGGCCGCCACGCGCCGGCTGCGGCGCCTGCGCGTTGCCGAACAGGAAGTCGAAGAAGTTCGGACCGCTGCTACGCGCGGTGTCGCCGCCGTACATGCCGACCGGCATCTTCACCGGCTTCGACGAGGAGTTCGGCGCCCGCTCGACCGCGATATCGGCGACCTTGCGCTCGCTTCCCTTCATGATCTGGATCATGCGCTGATCCCAGCCGTAAACGTCCTTGCGGAGTTGCAGCTTGCCCTCGTCGTCGACGAACGCCGTCTGATAGGTCAGGTGCACCCAGATGTTCTTCGGGAAGTTGATGTTGATCTCGCTGCCGCCGAACATCTTCTCGAGGCGCGCCGCGGTGTAATGCTCATTCGGCAGCGCCAAAGAGAGAAGCTTTTCGCCGTACACGAGCGGGTTCTGCACGCGCATGCAGCCGTGGCTGAAGGCGCGTTCTTCTTTGGCGAACAGGTTCTTGTCCGGCGTATCGTGCTGGTAGACGAGGAACTTGTTCGGGAAGTTGAAGCGGATACGGCCCAGCGCATTAGCCGCGCCCGGGGGCTGCTGTACGTGCACGGTGCCGTCGGCGTCCTGCGTCAGCTTGAGGCCGATGCGCTCCAAGGCCTGCGGGTCTTCGCGCAACGCCGGCAGGTATTCCTTCTCGATGATCGACGGCGGCACGTTCCAAGTCGGGTTGACGGTGATGAACTTCATCTCCGCGCTGATCAAAGGCGTGTTCTTGCCCGGCTTGCCAGCGACGATCTTGGACTTCCAGTAAATGCTGCCGTCATTCCAGAGCGCCAGCGTGTAGTCTGGAATATTCACGACGACATGCGGATTGCCGAGGTCGCGCTGATACCAGCGCCAACGCTCCATGTTGACGAGAATGATGTCGGTCGGATCGCCCGACGGACCACGCGCCGCTTCCCGTTTCTCGCCGTTGAGCGCCTTGACGGTGTTGTTGCCGAGATTGCCGTCGGCGGTCATGCCGGCCGTTTTCTGGAAGCCGCGGACGGCCTGACGAACGTCGTTGTCGTAAGCTTCGTTGTTCTTGTCGCCAGCAATGTCGAGACGCTTGCGCAGCGCGACGACGCGCTCGTCCTTCATGCCGGGCTTGAGCATCTTGCCTTCGGCGACGTGCACGACGGCGGGCTTGGCTTCTTCGGTCTTCGCAACCACGCCGCCGCTCTTGCGCACTTCGGCGAGCTTATCGCGCAATGCCTTGAACTCCGGCATCGGCGGATTGTAGCTGTCGAGCACCTTGCCGGCATCGCTACCGTCGGCGAGCTTGTTCAGCACATTGGCCGCTTCCGGCGCCTTCAGGTCGAACTGCATATCGGCGCTGACGCGGGTGTAGTGGATGCGGCCGATCTGGGCCTGACGCGCGAAGGTGAGCGCGGCGGCGGTCAGCTTGATCTCGGCATCGGCCAGTGCATCGGCGGTGGAAGCCGGCTTCATGTCGGGGGTAGTATAGTCGGCCGGATCGAGACCGACTTCGTCGGCCTTGCCGAGGTAAGCGACAGTCGACTTGGCGCGATCGTTGGCGGCACCGTTGCTCACCCAGAGAGGGGCGAAGTTGCGGGCCTTGTAGAATTGCTCGACACCTTCGCGGTCGGCCTTGCGGCTGATGAAGCGATCAAGCTTCATCTCGCGCAGTTTGTCGGAAACGGCGCTGTCGGCCACTGTGGTGGCGAGAACGGCCGGCGGCGGAACGGCGGACGGAGCGACAGAGGTCTGCTGCGGCGCTTCAATTGCAACCGGAGCGGCCGGCTCGGCCTTCTGCTCGGGCGCGGCGGCGGGCTTCACGTCCTCGGCGGTCGGCGGTCCGGGCACGGTCGTATCCGGCATCGGAACGGCGGCTTCGACTTCCTTGGCCGACGGGGTCGGCGCCTGCGCCATCGCATGGCTGGACAGAACAAGGGCAAGTCCGAGGGCAGTCGACGCCAGCAGACGCTCAAAACGGACGCTTTTCACTCATCGTCTCCCAAAATTCCGCCGGGGCAGGACCCCCAGGTCTAAGTTCGGTGCCATTGTAACCGATAGTCCTGCATCAGTTACGTTTTTCCCAACCAAGCCGGTCCGAAGAGGGGGCCGGTGTGGCTATTCTGCACCGGTAATAAAGCACCACCAAGGCATCGGCTTTGCGCTTTTTTCCGAGTCTGCAACCTAGTGCAACGACGCGATGTTCTGCTTGTTCCCCTACGCACCTTTGCGGGTTTTACCCCATTACTTTTGCGTGATGTCGATCGCCGCGGCAGCACCACCCCCTTGCAGTGCTGCCGTTGTGGGATAATCTGCGGTTGAGCCGCCGGTAAAAGGCGGCCGAAGGGAAACGACAAAGGAACGCGCCATGGCAAGTTCGCTCGTTTGGACCACTCCGACCCTCGTCGAAATCTGCATCGGCCTGGAAATCAACGGCTACTTACCCGCCGAATTCTGATCTTCCACACACTGGAATACCCTTGTGGGGCGTCTTACCGCCATCGTTCTCGGTTCGGCGGCCGGAGGCGCTTTTCCGCAATGGAATTGCCGTTGCCCGGTTTGTGAACTGGCGTGGCGCGGCGATCCGCGCGTGCGGCCGCGCACGCAAGCGAGTATCGCGGTCTCAAGCGGCGACGGCCGCTGGACTTTGTTGAACGCCTCGCCCGACCTTGGCCAGCAGATCCGTGTGACACCGCAACTACATCCTAAGGACGGTGTACGTGGCAGTCCGATCGACGCCGTGGTGCTGACCGGCGGCGAGATCGATCAGATCGCCGGCTTGCTGTCGCTGCGCGAGAGCACGCCGTTCACGCTCTACGCCACACCGTCATCGCATGCAGCGGTTGCCGCCAATCCCATGTTCAGCGCGATGGGTTCGATGACGCGCCGCGCCGTCAATCCCGGCCAGCGCTTCACGCTGGCGGGTGACATCGAAGCGTCACTGTTCATGGTGCCGGGAAAACTGCCGCTGTATCTAGAAGGTGATGCGCCCGAGATCGGCGCCGAGACCGCGGCCAATGTCGGCATCGAGCTGGTGCACGAAGACAAGCGCTTGATTTTTGTGCCGGGCGCGGCGGCCGTATCGCCGTCGATGCGCGCGCGCTTTGCCAAAGCGGATACGATTTTGTTCGACGGGACACTGTTTACCGACGACGAGATGCAGCGAAGCCACACCGGCGTAAAAACCGGCCGCCGCATGGGTCATATGCCGATCGATGACGAGGGCGGCGTCTTGCAGGCGCTCGACGGCCTTAATGCGCGGCGTATTTTCCTTCATATCAACAATACCAATCCGATTCTGATCGACGGCTCGTCCGAACGTGCCAAGGTCGAAGCCGCCGGCTGGCAGGTTGCCCATGATGGCATGGAGATCGCGCTGTGAAGATGCTTTCGGCGAGCGAACTGGAAGCGGCGCTGCGCGATATCGGCGCCAAGCGCTATCATCGCCTGCATCCGTTCCACGGCAAGCTGCATAGCGGCCAATGTAACAAGGGTCAGGTGCAGGC
>DASYCM010000007.1:0-6312 GCA_036500165.1 Pseudolabrys sp. | reverse complement strand
GTCTGGAAACACGGCATTCTCGAAGCCAAGAGCGATTCCGGCTTCATCGGCATGGTCGACAAAGGCGGCTTTGCCGCCAAACGCGGATTGAAAGTCGAAATCCTCCAGATCAAGGCCGGCGCCACGCTGATGAAGGCGTTGGTCGCGGGCGAGATCGACAGTGTCGATATGGGCGCGGCCGAATCCATCGTCGCCGGCGTGCGCGGCACTGGCGTCAAGATCGTCGGCTGCACTTGGCCGGGCATCCCGCAGGTCGTGCTCGCCAAGGCCGAGATCAAGTCGCTCGCCGACCTCAAGGGCAAGAACGTCGCGATCTCATCGCCCGGCTCGCTGCCCGATCTTCTGTTCCGCGGCATGCTGGACGCCGCCAACGTGCCCTTCGCCGACGTGAAGCTGGCGACGCAGGGTGCCGACCTCGACCGCTACAAGTCACTGCTCGCCGGCATCGTCGATGCCGCCGTGGTGTCGAACGAGTTCGAGCCGGTGATGCCGCCGAACATCAAGGTGCTGGCCAAGGGCGGCACGGCGGTGCCGAAGTTTCTGCGGCTGTGCATCGCCACCAACAGCAAGGTGCTGGCCGAGCGCCGCGACGATCTCGTCAAATTCGTCGCCGCCGAAATGGATGCCTACAAGTTCGCTGCCGCCAACCGCGATGCCACCGTCAAGCTGGCGCATGAGATGACGCAGGCCAAGCCCGACGACAAGCGCGCCGAGTTCATCACCGACCAGGCCATTCGCGAAAAGCAGATGGACCCGGCGCTGCCGATCCCCGCCGACCGCATCGACTGGATGCAGGATCTCTTCGTCAAGGCCGGCGTCATTCCGAAGAAAGTGCCGACGGCGACATTGATCGACGCCAGCGTGCAGGCCGACGCCGCGAAGCTGGCGGGGAAGTAGGACGTTTTCTTATCCCTCCCCTGAAAGGGGAGGGTGGCTCCGCGCGCAGCGCGGAGTCGGGTGGGGTATTGCCCGAAGTAAGTACGCCCCCACCCGGCCACTCGCTTCGCTCGCGTCCACCCTCCCCCTGCGGGGGAGGGATCAAACAACTACTTCATCTTGCCTTCTTCCCGTAACACCTCGGTGGCGATGCGGTGGGCCTCGTTCGACGACGGGATGCCGCAATAAAGTGTGAGCAGCAGCAGCACTTCCTGGATCTGCTCGGGCGTGCAGCCGTTCTTGACCGCGCCCTTGAGGTGCACGCGTAACTCGTTGGCGTGTCCGGCTGCCGCCATCATGCCGACCATAACCAGCGATTTGGTCGCGGCCGGCAGCGCATCGCGGCTCCAGACGTCGCCGTAGGAGTATGAGTTGATGATGTGCTGCAGCGGCTTGCCGAAGTCGCCGAAGGCGTTCATGCGCTTGTCGACGGCCTCCTTGCCGAACATCTCGGTGCGCAGCTTCAGCCCGCGCTCGTATTGCTCATCCGCCATGGTGCTTCCTCAGCCGTTGCCGTTCCGGGTATCGCGTGTTTTAAGTACACCACGCCACACTATCTCCCGCCAGACTGACAGAAGACTTTCATCATGATCAATGTCGCCGTGATCGGCCTCGGACGCTGGGGCAAGAACATCGTCGAATCCGTGCAGGGCAAAAGCAAGCATCTGCGCATCATCCGCGGCGTCAGCAAGGAGCCGGGGCTGGTGGCGGATTTTGCCAAGGCGAAAGGTTTCGAGCTGTCGACCGATTTCGACGAAGCGATCGCCGATCCCCGCGTGCAGGCGGTATGTCTGGCGACGCCGCACTCGCTGCACCTGCAACAGATTCAGGCGGTCGCCGCGCTCGGCAAGCCGCTGTGGTGTGAAAAGCCTCTGGCGCTGACGCGCGCCGAGTCCGCGAAAGCCATCGCCGCCATCAAAAAGGCCGGTGTCGTATTCGCGCTCGGCAATAACAAACGCTGCTTTGCCTCGATGCGCGAATTGAAGCGCGTGGTGGCCGATGGCACGATCGGCGAAGTCATGCACATCGAGGGCAACTTCACCAACGAGCACTCGACTCGCGTGCTTGGCGGCTGGCGCGACGATCCGAATGAATCGCCGGGCGGCGGCATGACCGGCGCCGGCATGCATATCATCGACGCCTTCGTGAGCATGGCCGGCCATATCGCCAGTGTCGATGCGCATGTGTTTCATAAAAAGCCGGCGCCAGATCCGCGCGATGCCGCGGCTGCGCTGGTGAAATTCGAAAGCGGCGCGACCGGCACGCTGGCGACCGTGCGTGCGGCGCCGGCCTACTGGCGCGTCATGGTGTTCGGCACCAAAGGTTGGGCCGAGGCGCGCGACGAAACCATTCTGACCACGGCACTGGTCGGCCAGCCGCCGGAGACAAAGGTTTATCCGCAGGTCGACTCGCTCGGCACGCTGCTGGAGTCGTTTGGCGCGGCCGCCGAAACCGGCTCGCCCTTCGCGGTGACGACCGACGACATGGTCGAGGTTGCCGGTGCTTTCGAGGCCATCATCAAGTCGATGGCGCAGGGTACGCCGATGAAGGTGGAGCACGATTAGTAACGAGCGGCAGGCTCCGCTCGGCTCCCTCTCCTCTATGGGGGAGAGGGTTGGGGTGAGGGGGCCTAACTCTTACGAGATCATAACCCCTCATCCGCTGCGCTTCGCGCGTCGACCTCGCCCAAAGGGAGAGGTGAAGAAGACTACTGCTGACTAATCTTCGCGCCTTCGCGTACCTTGTCCCAGCGCTTGTATTCGTCGGCAAGAAATTTGCCGAATTCGTCCGGCGTTCCGCCTTTGACGATGACGCCGACTGCGGCCATGCGCTTCTTCACATCCTCGTCTTTCAGGCTTTCGTTGATCACCTGATTGAGCTTGGCGACGATCGACGGCGGCGTGCCGACCGGCGCGAAAACGCCGTACCAGGTCGTCACGTCGTAGCCGTTCATCACGCCGGATTCGGCGGCGGTCGGAATGTTAGGCACCGGCGGGAAGCGATCCTTGCCGGTGACGGCGAGCGCCTTGAGCTGGCCGCTCTGTACCTGGCCCAGCACCGCCGACACCGTGTCGAACAGCACGTCGGCATGTTTGCCGAGCACGGCGTTGATGGCTTCCGGCGTTGTCTTGTACGGCACGTGCAGCAGTTCGACGCCCGCGATCTGCTTGAAGCTCTCGCCGGCGAAATGCTGGGTGGCGGCAAAGCCGGGGCTTGCGAATACGATCTTGCCCGGCTCTTTCTTGGCGACGGCAATCAGTTCCTTGACGTTGTTGGCCGGGAAGTCCGGCCGCACCACGATCATCAGGCTAGCGGTCGCGACCTGGCCCACCGGCGCGAACGCCGTGTTGGTGTCGTAGGGCATGTTCTTCTTGGTGACGGCGGCGACAATCTGACCCGCGGTCATGATGCCGAGCGTGTATCCGTCGGGCGCTGCTTTCGCGACGACGTCGTTGCCGAGAATGCCGCCGGCGCCGGGTTTGTTTTCAACGATGACCGCCTTGCCCATCTTGCGCTGCATCGCCTCGGCAAGGATGCGGCCAATGATGTCGGCGCCGCCACCCGGCCCGAAGGCGATGACGAACCTGATCGTCTGCTGCGGATAGTCTTGTGCGGGCGCGGGGCTGGCCAGTCCGGCCGTCAGCATCGCGGCGGCGGCGAGTGCGAGCAGTTTTTTCATTGGCGATCCTCCCGTGAGTGACCGCCTTTGAGGGAAAGCCCTAGGGCTTCGTTCCCCGGCGGCGCACTTCTTTTATGATGGCGCTGTTATCGAGGTCAGCTTCGCCTGCCTTGGCGCAGGCTTCAAGCACATCCGCATGGACCTGGAGCACGGATAAGGTCTGCCCAACGGCCTTGGCCTGATCGAGCATGATGTGGGCGTCCTTCAGCGTCTGTTTGACGCGGCCCTCGGGCGCGAAGTCGTTGCGGACCATCTTCGGCCCCTTGGTCTCCATGACCTGCGAATAGGAGGCCGAGCCCTTGGCGACCTCGAGGAAGGCTGCCGGATCGAGCCCGAGCCGTTCGGCGAACACCAGCCCTTCGGCCAGCGCGAGGCGGTTGAGGCCGAGGATCAGATTGACCGCAAGCTTGGCGCGGCCGCCGTCGCCGATTTTACCCACGTGAAAACGGCGCACGAACAGCGCGTCGAAAATGTCGCTTACTTCGTCCGCGGTCGCCTTGTCGCCGCCGATCAGCGCAACGCCGTCGCCCTGGCGCACCTGCTCGCTGGTGCCGGACACCGGCACGTCGAGGTAACGGATGCCGCGCGGTACGACGCGTCCCGCCAGCGCCGCCACCTGATCCGGGTCGACGGTCGCCATGCAGACGACGATCTTGTTCGAGCCGTCGCCCAGTGCCGGCAGCAGATGGTTTTCGATCACGTCCTCGACTTGCGGGGTTGAGAACACCGCGAGGAGAATGACGCGCGCCGACCTTGCCAGTTCGCCGATGGTGTCGGCGGGCGTGCCGCCGATTTCCTTGAGGCGCGCGCGGCGCGCCGGATCGACGTCGTAGCCGGTGACTGTGAAATCGCGGTCGATGAGGCGCTTGGCATAGACTTCGCCCATGAGGCCGAGGCCGATAATAGCGATGGGCGGTTTCGTCATTGCGTTTCCCGGAAAAACGTTACGCGCTTGCTTTTGTTTTTTCCGCCGCGAACAGCGGGATCATCGCGCGCTTGATGGCGGCCTGCCGGGTCGGCGAGGTGACCTGCGCGCCCATCAGGTCGGTGACGTAGAACACGTCGACAACGCGCTCGCCGAAAGTCGCGACATGAGCCGAGGCGATATTGAGATTGAGCTTCGACAGCGTCGTCGTCATCTCATAGAGCAGGCCGGTGCGGTCGAGGCCGGTGACCTCGATCATCGTATAGCGATGCGACCATTGATTGTTGATGGTGACGGAAGGCTCCAGCGCGAAAGCCCTGATGCGGCCCTTCGCCGCGGCACGTTTATCCAGCGTATCGGGCAGCCGCAGTTCACCGCGCAGCGCTTTTTCGATTGAATCGGCGATGCGGTTGGCGCGGCGCTGCTCATCCTCGTCACGCTCGAATTCGCGCGACAGCGAGATGGTGTCGAGCGCCAGCCCATCGGTAGTGGTGTAGATCTGAGCGTCGACGATGTTGGCGCCGGCCATGGCGCAGGCGCCGGCGATGATCGCGAGCAGCCAGGGATGATCGGGCGCCAGCACTGTTAATTCAGTGACGGCGTTGCTGGAAAAGCCGATGGTCGTGGCCAGCGTCTTGCCGGCTTGCTCTGTGGCGCGCACGAAATGCGCATGCTCGACCTTATGTTGCAGGTCGACCTTGAGCCAGTAGGCCGGGTAAAGCCGCGAGATGTAGGTTTCGAGATCCTCGGGCGACCAATGTTTGAGCGTCTCGCGGAATTCGGCCTGCGCCGTGGCGACACGTTGGGCGCGGTTCACTTCCGAGAAGCCGCCGGTAAGCGCCGGCTCGGTTTCGTAATAAAGCGTGCGCAGCAATTGCGCCTTCCAGCCGTTCCACACGCCGGGACCGACGCCGCGGATATCTGCGGTGGTGA
This sequence comes from Pseudolabrys sp., assembly GCA_036500165.1. Classification (GTDB taxonomy): domain Bacteria; phylum Pseudomonadota; class Alphaproteobacteria; order Rhizobiales; family Xanthobacteraceae; genus Pseudolabrys. The sequence goes on along the minus strand of DASYCM010000007.1, from coordinate 838 downwards.
GAATGGTCAGGAGTTTCAACCGTTCGGCCGACTGCACCACCGCGGCGAAATTCTCGATCGTCTTGCGGTCGGACAGGTCGCGCGATTGCGCGACGGTCGACATCACGAGATGATTTTCGATCAGCCAAGCCACGGTGTCGGTGTCGGCGGGCGACAGGCCGAGACGCGGGCACAGCCGCCGCGCCACGCGAGCGCCGGCAATCGAATGATCCTCCAGCCTGCCTTTGGCGATGTCGTGCAGGAACAGCGTAACGTAAAGGACGGTTCTGTTGCCCGGCAGCAGCTTCTGGGACAGCTCGTGGGCGAACGGCGTATCCTTGTCGGTGCCGCGCTCGATCTCGGACAGAATGCCGATACACCGCAGCAAATGCTCGTCGACGGTGTAGTGATGATACATATTGAACTGCATCATCGCGACGATCTTGCCGAAGGCCGGAATGAACTTTCCGAGCACGCCGGCCTCGTTCATGCGGCGCAGCACGGTTTCCGGGTCGTTCTCCGAGGTAAGGATCTCAAGGAACAGCTTGTTGGCTTCTTCATCTTCGCGCACGCCGGGATCGATCAGGTGCAGCGAGCGCGTGATGGCGCGCATGGCGTCCGGATGAAGCGCGAGATTGTGCTCCTGCGCTAACTGGAAAATGCGGATCAGGTTGACCGGATCGCGCCGGAACACATTGGCCTGCGTCAGCGTGATGCGGTTGTTGTCGGCGATGAAGTCTTCGGTGCCGGCGATCTTCTTCCGCTTGACCGGCCTGAGCTTCGCCATCATGCGGCTCAGCACCGGCACGGTCTTGTTCTGGCTGTCTTCCAGTTCGGCGCAAACGATGGCCGTCAGATC
>DASYCM010000006.1:0-2868 GCA_036500165.1 Pseudolabrys sp. | reverse complement strand
CACCGGCATGAAGCCGATTTGGCGCGGCTCTGCCGGCTTTGAAATATCGTAGACGGCGAGACCCGCGGTCCAGTCGCGCTTCTTCTCGTCCTTCTTGGCTTCGGCGTAGCTGTGCTCGGCCTTCTCGGCGTGCGAGCCGATATAATAAGCGCGCTCGTCCTGGAATTCCTCGGCAGCAAACATGTCCATGGCGTTGATCACCAGCAACAGGTCGCCATGTGTCTGGAGGTGAATGGTCCAGGTATTGTGCGGCGCCGGTATATATTTGACCGGCTTGGGATTGCGCGGATCGCGCACATCAATGACGCTGAATCCCTTGGAGAACATGTGGCCGACATAGGCATAGCCTTTGTTGACCATCATCTGCACGCCATCCGGCCTGCCGCCCTGATCGGTGTAACCGATCAGCTTCATGTTTTTGGCGTAGTCGGGTTTTGGCAAGTCTTGGCTGCTCATAGAAAAAAGTCCTGGATGCTCACAGAAACTCGCGTTCTTTATTGAATGGCGCGTCCATCGTGTAGCCGTGCGCCGCACGATAGCCATCGTAGCGGTAGCCGTTGTACTCGAGCACAATAGATACCAGGAAGGCGATGAGCACCATGGCGACGACAAAGATCGCCAGACCGGGGATGGGATATTGCATCAGGCCGCTGGCGACGGCGCCGGCGGCAAAGAAGTAGACGAAATAGCCCGCCGTCTTGTGATAGGCCTCGAATATTCGCCGGCGTGTCGTCATATTGTAGTGATCGCCGAACCAGGTCTTCGGGTCATCTGGTTTTGCGGAGAAATAATTTTTGCCGCCGTGCTTGCCTCTGAGCCAGCCGCCCATGATCTGCAGGCATCCCAGCGCGATCGTCGTCAGCCCGAACAGCGAATGCAGCGAGCCGCTAAAGCCCTGGCTCACCGTTACCGCTACAATCGCGCCCGCCAGCGCCAGCCCGACCGAAAACATCAGCCCGTATTTATGGACGCTGAACCACCACCACTCGATATGCTTAACGGCGACCTGGCGGTGAAGTCCGGTGAGCGTCGGCTTCGGTTTACCGAAACGGATAATGATGATGCAGATCGGAACCAGCACGAACCAGATCGCGACCATCAGGATGGCGTGATAATCCCAATGAACTGGGATGGTCATTCCGAGAAAGTCAAAATGCACTTCCGTCGGAATGTGTGGTTGAACGCTGTTCATTTCTGCCGCCTCTTCCAAACTTAGATATTAGCGCCCGTTGAGCGAGGCCGCCGATCCCCCTGGTGAGATCGCGCCTACATCCCCAGCATTTTCTTGGCGTTGCCGCCGGCCAGGGCTGCACGGGTCGAGTCGTCGAAACGCTCGACCGAATTGATGTGGCCGATCGGATCGTGTTCGAGCATGTCGAAGGGATAGTCCGTCCCCATGATGACGTGATCGAGGCCCATCGTGCCGACCAGCGCATCGAGTTGATGCGGCGTGAACACGACGGTGTCGAAGTAGATTTGCTTGAGATAGCTCGTCGGCGGCCTCGGCAGGCCGGCGTTGCAGTCCGAGCGCGCGCCCCAGGCGTGATCGATGCGGCCCGAATAGGCGCCGAGATAGCCGCCGCCATGCATGGCGAAAATCTTGAGCTTCGGATGGCGCTCAAGCACGCCGTCGAAGATCAGATAGTGCAGGGCGAGCGTCGTCTCGAACGGATTGCCGATGATGTTGTTGAAGTAGAAGCGCGACAGCCGCTGACCTTCGGTGAAGCCGTTGGGGTGGATGATGACCAGAGCGCCTAGTTCCTCAGCCTTCTTCCAGAACGGCGCGAAGGAGGGATCGGACAATTCCTTGCCGTGGACGTTGGTAAGGATTTCGACGCCTTTGAACTTGAGCGTCTTCATCACGTATTCGAGTTCTTTGGCGGCCTCGTTGCCGTCCTGCATCGGCACAGTGCCGGTCGGGATGAAGCGGTCCGGATGCTTTGAGACGAATTCGGCGACGCCGTCATTGATCATGCGCGCAGCCGGCACCGCGTATTCGAGCGCGACCGAATGATAGAGCTGCGGCGGCGGCGGCATGACGAGCTGCATGTCGACACCCATCTTGTCCATGTCGGCGAAACGTTCGTCATAATTGCCGGCGATGCGAGAGCGGATGTCGCTTTCCTGCTTGGCGTTCAGCTCTCTCGTTTCCTGCGATGAGAAATTCGCCAGCGGAATGGTCGACAGATCGAGGTGCGGCTTGATGAACTCGGCCGCACGCGGAACGGCAACGTGGGTGTGCGCGTCAATGGTCGTCGATTTCGGACGCGCGTCGCGGCCCGGCTTGCCGTGTTTGCGCGCTGCTGTGTCCGCGTACTTATTCCACATCGCCATTTCCATTCCCTCGATTTTTGATTGCCGTTTCGATAGCCCTTTGCGGGCATTTTTTCAATCAAAAGACGCCGAGATGCTGGCGCAAATCGACCCCGTCCTTGTCCAGGCCGGCGGGCGTCGATACGACGGCGACGTGGCCTGTGTTGAGAATGACGATGTCGTCAGCGACGTCGAACACCAATTTAGGGTTCTGCTCGACCAGCACGATCGACAGACCGCTTTCTTTCAACTTGCGGATGGTGGCCATCACCTCGCCGACGATCTGCGGTGCAAGACCTTCGGACGGCTCGTCCATCAGCAGCACGCGCGGATTGCCCATCAACGCGCGGCCGATAGCCAGCATCTGCTGCTCGCCGCCGGAGAGATGCGCGGCGATCTGGCCGCTGCGCTCCTTGAGGCGCGGAAAAATGCCGAACACGGTCTCCTCGGTCCAGGGGGCGTGCTTGCTCGTGCCGTTTTCCGGTTTGCGCGCGGCAACGATCAGATTTTCACGCACCGACAGGCTTTTGAAGATACGGCGGCCCTGCGGCACCA
>DASYCM010000005.1:0-5585 GCA_036500165.1 Pseudolabrys sp. | reverse complement strand
GCGGCCCCGCGGCCACCACCGACCGCGCCGCCAACCACAGCACCGGTACCGGCGCCGATAATTGCGCCGCCCACGGCATCTTGCGCATTGGCGCCGGCCGGGATCGCAGAAAGCACGGCCAAGGTTGCAGCAGCAAAAATTGCCTTGCGCATAATAAAGCCTCCAGTATTGATCCAACGCGTGTCGAATAAACGCTTCCTCGGAGACTTGGTTCCAATGACATCGAGCATGACATCGGTTGAACGGCTTCAGGCCGCGCTGGCGTGTATCGACGATCCGAAGGGCGAGGGCGCGCGCGCCTGCCTTACGGTCTATCGCGAGCAGGCCAAGGCCGCGGCGCAAGCAGCCGATGCACGTGCCAAAGCGGGGATTTCGCTCGGGCCGCTCGATGGCGCCATCGTCTCGCTGAAGGATCTGTTCGATGTCGCCGGCGAGGTGACGCGAGCGGGCTCGAAGGTTCTGGCCGACGAGGGCAAGCCCGCCGTCGTCGACGCGCCCATCGTTCAACGCTTGCGCGCCGCTGGTGCTGTGATCGTCGCAAAGACCAACATGTCGGAATTCGCTTTCACCGGCATCGGCATCAATCCGCATTACGGCACGCCAGGCAACGCGGCCGATGTCGCGCGAGTGCCGGGCGGTTCGTCGTCGGGTGCGGGCGCCGCTGTCGGCCGCAAGTTCTGCGAGATCGCCATCGGTACCGACACCGGTGGCTCGATCCGAATTCCTGCCGCGTTGAACGGCATCACCGGTTTCAAGTGCAGCCGCCAGCGCGTGCCGACGGTCGGCGCGTTTCCTTTGTCCGGCACATTGGACTCGGTCGGGCCGCTGGCAAACAACGTCGCCGACTGCGCCAACACCGATGCGATCATGGCCGGCGAGACGCCGTGGATGCTCGAGGCTGCGCCGCTCGTGGGGCTCCGCATCGGCGTGGCGAAGGGGACGCCTGTGGACAATCTTGACGATACGGTCGGCAAACGTTTTCCCGCCGCGCTCGCCGGGTTGGAGAAGGCCGGTGCGCGGCTTTCCGACGAGGCATTGCCGCTCGTCGACGACATGGCAAAGCTGCTGGCGCGCACCAGTATTCTGGTTGCCGAGGCCTACGCGATACACCGCGATCGTCTGACGCGCCGCGCCGCCGACATCGATCCCATCATCGTCGGCCGCACCGAAAAAGGCCGCGACATTTCGTCCGCGGACTACATCGACATCTTGCAGACCCGCGCTGCGATGATCCGCGCCATGGACGCACGGCTTGCCGATCTTGACGTGCTGGTGATGCCGACGTGCCCCATCGTCGCGCCGCGGATCGACGAGGTCGCGACCGACCCCAAGGTCTTCATGAGCCGCAACGCCGCGCTGTTGCGCAACACAACCATCGTCAATTTCTTCGATTGCTGTTCGGTCTCGCTGCCTTTGCCGCGTGACGGCGGCCTGCCGACCGGCCTGATGCTGGTGGCCCGCAACGGCCAGGACCGGCGTCTGCTGCGTATTGCGGCGGCAATGGAGCGGCTGTGGGCCGCCTAAGCCGTTTTTCCGGCTTGTATGGTGCGGCGCAAATCCGGCATTCTCCGCGCCAACAGCCGCTTGGCTGACCAGGGAGGATTCCAGTGAAAAATACGACGCGCCGCACCTTTACCGCCGGTTTGGGGGCCGCCGGATTTGTCGCCGGGACGGCACCGTTCAGCATCGGCAGGGCGCAGGGCGCAGGCGTGAAAGTGGGCGTGCTGCTGCCGCGGTCGGGCTACCAGGCTGGCATCGGCCAGGACTGCCAGCGCGGCGTCGACATCGCCACCGGCATCCTCAAGGACATGGGCCTGCCGCCGCTCCAGATCATCAACGCGGACACTGAAACAAACGTAGACGTCGCCCGCTCCCGCGCCGAAAAGCTGATCAGCGAAGGCGCGCAAATGCTGGTCGGTGCTTTCGACTCCGGCCAGTCGAGCGCCATTGCGCAGGTCGCCGAGCAGAAGGGGGTGCCCTTCATCATCAACATCGCCGCTGCCCCGCCGATCACCGAGCAGGGCTACAAGTTCGTGTTCCGCAACTTCCCGACTGCCGGCATGATCCTGCGCGACGCCTTCGTCGACCAGAAGGAAATCTTCGCGATCACCGGCTCGGCGCCAAAGACCGCGGTGTTCATGCACGTCAACGACACCTTCGGCACGGCCATGGCCGGCGGCATCAATGCCGTGATGGCGAAAGCCGACATGCCGTACAAGATCGTCGAGACCATCTCCTACGATCCGGCGGCGCGCGATCTCTCGGTTGAAATCTCCAAGGCGAAGTCGGCTGGTGCCGATGCACTGCTGATGGTGAGCCGCCTCAACGATGCCATTCTGCTCACGCGCGAACTGGTCAAGCAGCGCTGGACACCGATGACCATCATGAGCATGGGCCCGGGCTGGTATGAAGACCAGTATCTCAAGACGCTGGGCAAACTGTCGGACGGCCCGCTGAGCTTTGCGCCCTGGTACGATCCGAACAAGAAGCTCTCCAAGCAGCTTGAAGCCGCGCTCGCCAAGTCCCATGCCGGCGTCAACCTCAACACCAACCACGTCTACACCTTCGAAGCGCTGCTGATCGCGGCCGACGCCTTCAAGCGCGCTGGTTCGACCGATCCGAAGGCGCTGGCCGAGGCGGTGCGCACCACCAACATCACCGACAACGCCAGCATCGGCCCAGGCATCAGTTTCGACGCCAAGGGCCAGAATTCGAAGATCATCGGCGGCGCTATCCAGAATCGCGGCGGTAAGCTTCTCACGGTCGCGCCGAAGGAAGCTGCCAACGGCAAGCCGGAATGGCCGCTGACGCCTTACGACAAGCGCGCGTAACTCAGGATATTTTGTGCCGGCTGAGATCTACCTGAACGTCGCCGTTGGGGGCGTGCTCACCGGCCTTGTCTATGGCCTGATGGCGCTGGGGCTGTCGGTCATCTTCGGCGTCGTGCGCGTGGTCAACTTCGCGCACGGCGAGATGATGACCATCGCGATGTACATCGCGCTGACGCTGTTTTCGGCTTTCCATCTCGATCCGCTGATCATGTTGATCCCGATCGCGGCGGTGCTGTTTGCATTTGGCTACGCATTGCAGGCCGCCGTGATCAATCCCTTCGTCACGCGGCCCGACTACATTCAGTTTTTGTTGCTCGTCGCGATCGCCATCATCATCGTCAACGTCCTGCTCATTCTGTTCGGGCCCGACGCCAAGGGCATTCAGACTTCGTATTCCTACGATAGTTTTCAGATCGGCAAGCTGATCATCGATGCGACAAAGCTCTATGCCGCCCTCGCGGCTTTGGTCGTTGCCGCCGCGTTGTTTGCTTTTTTCCAGTACACGACGCTTGGCACATCGATCCGCGCTTGCGCCGACAACTACACCGGCGCGCTCGTGGTCGGCCTCGATGTTAAACATCTCTATGCGCTGACCTTCGGCCTAGGTGCGGCCTGCGTCGGCGCCGCCGGCGTGATGTTATTGCTGATTGTCGATGTAACGCCGGCGATCGGCCCGGCCTATACTTTGCTCGCCTTTGTCATCGTCATTACCGGCGGTCTTGGCTCGATGCCGGGCGCGTTGCTCGGCGGCGTACTGATCGGGCTGACCGAGGCGATGGCCGGGCTGCTGTTTACGCCATCGGCGAAAAGCATGTTTGCCTTCGCCATTCTGGTGCTGGTGCTGCTGTTCCGTCCGCAGGGCATCATGGGCAAGCGCGCCGCATGAAAATGCTGGCCCGCCTCATCGATGGCGTATCCGCGCGCGTGTTGATCCTGCTCGGTGTGGTCACTGTGGCCCTGCTCGTCGCGCCGTTGATCGCCGGCGATTACCTGCTGACCGTGCTGATCCTCATTCTGTACTTTGCCTATATCGGCCAAGCCTGGAACATCATGATGGGCTTTGCCGGACAGCTATCGCTCGGCCACGCACTATACGTCGGCCTCGGCGCTTATACGGCGGCGGCGCTCCACATGCATTTCGGCATCGGGCCGTGGATCGGATTGCTGGTTGCCGTACCGGTCGCGGCGCTGGCTGGCGCCTTCATTGGCTTCCTGGCGTTCCGCTTCAAGGTCGGCGGCGTCTATTTCGCCATTCTCACCATAGCCGTGTGCGAATTCGCCCGCGTCGGCTTCGATCACCTCGCCTGGACGCACGGTTCGTCCGGCCTGTTCCTGCCTGTGTCGCAATACAGCGGCAACGATCTTTGGCTACTGCGCGGCCGCCCGGCGATGTTCTATTACGTCCTGCTTGTCGCGACGGCGCTCGCCTTCATTGGCTGCCGCATGCTGCTGCAAAGCCGTATCGGCTATTTCTGGCGCGCCATCCGCGAAGACGAAGAGGCGGCGCGTTCCACCGGAATCGATACGTTTCATTACAAGATGATCGCGGTGGTGATCTCCGCGTCGATGACGTCCTTTGCCGGCGTCATCTATGCCTTCTATTACAATAACTTGTTCCCCGAGCAGGTCTTCCACATCTCGCGCTCGATCGAGATCATTCTTGGGCCCATCGTCGGCGGCGTCGGTACCTTGTTCGGTCCCATCCTCGGCGCCTTCGTGCTGACGGGCCTCGCTGAAACACTCAACACCGTGCTGGCCGCGCTCGGCATCGATCTGCCCGGCGCGAAACAAGTGTTCTACGGCGTCTGTCTGCTGCTGGTAATCATGACGCTACCGGACGGCGTGTGGCCCTGGCTGGCGCGGCGTATCGGCTTGTCGGAGCGCAAGTCATGACCGCGCTTCTCAAGGTCGAGAGCATCAGCAAACGCTTCCGTGGCCTGGTTGCCGTGGACCATCTGTCATTCGAAGCGCCGCAGGGCGGTATCTTCGCGATCATCGGGCCGAATGGCGCCGGCAAGACGACCTTGTTCAACATGATCGCCGGTGTTTACACGCCGGACGGCGGTAGCATCACCTTCAATGGCGAACGCATCGACGGCTTGACGCCCGACAAAGTGTGCCGCCGCGGCATCGGCCGTACGTTTCAAATCGTCCGGCCGTTTCCGGCGCTCAGTGTCGAGGACAATGTCATTGTTGGCGCGCTGTTGCGCCGGCCCCATGTCGTCGACGCCCGCGCGCATGCGCTCGACGTGCTGCGCCGTCTCGATCTTTACGACAAGCGCGCGCAACGCGCCGCGTCTCTCACCTTGCCCGACCGCAAACGGCTCGAGGTGGCGCGCGCACTCGCGACAGACCCCAAGCTCCTTTTGCTCGACGAGGTCATGGCGGGCCTGCGCCCGACCGAGACTGACCGCATGGTCGCAATCCTGCGCGACCTGAACAAGGAAACCGGCCTCACCATCGTGCTGATCGAGCACGTCATGCGCGCGGTGATGGCCCTGGCCGGGCAAATCCTCGTGCTCAACCACGGCAAGCCGATCGCGCAAGGTGAGCCGCAGTCGGTGGTGCGCGACAAGGCCGTGATTGACTCGTACTTGGGGGCTGAGGCGCTCTCATGATGTTGAAAATCGAAAACCTCGACGTGTTCTATGGTGATGCGCAGGCGCTTGACGGCGTGTCGCTGGAGATCGAGGAGGGGGCTATCGTCGCCATCGTTGGCGCTAACGGTGCTGGCAAGACGTCGCTTATCCGCAC
>DASYCM010000004.1:0-3656 GCA_036500165.1 Pseudolabrys sp. | reverse complement strand
GGGATAGGCGTCCTGCGCCGAAGCAGGTGCGAGCAGGGCAGCGAGTGCGACACCGCACACCGCCAGAATCTTCGTGACGCGCATATCGTTTCCCCCGATGAAGCTGTTTTTCAGCGCAGTTGGCTTGTTGGGGAAAGCTATAGTCGAGACCGCAAAGCCTAAGCAAGCGCAGGCAGAACTTCCGCGCGGCATTCACCGAAGCCGATCGATGCATAGCCATCGCGGCTGCATCGCGCGTTTAAAACAAGCGCATCGCCGTCCTCGAGCCAGTTGCGAATTTCACCATTTGGAAGAGTGAGCGCTTGTTTGCCGCCGGTTGTGAGTTCCAGCATGCAGGCGCGGCTTTCGTCGCTCGGCCCCGACAGCGTGCCGGTGCCGAGCAGATCGCCGGGGCCAAGATTGCAGCCGTTGGACGCGTGGTGGGTAACCATCTGTGCGCAGCTCCAGTAGAGCGCGTTGAGATTGGTTCGCGTGATCCGGGCAGGTGCCTGTCCCCTGGTCCGCATCGTGGACGTTTCGAGTGCCGCGGTCAGGGAGACGTCGAAACCGCCTTCGGCCTGGTCGAGTGCATCGCTGAGATGATCGTGCAGCGGCGGATCGTCCGCACTGCGGGGGCGGGCAGGCACCCGGAACGGGGCCAGCGCTTCAGTGGTGACGATCCACGGCGACACCGAGGTGCAGAAGCATTTGCCGAGAAACGGCCCGAGCGGAAAGCTTTCAAAACGCTGGATGTCGCGCGCCGACCAGTCGTTGAGCAGACACAGGCCGAAAATCTGATCGCGTGCGGCGGACAGCGAAATCGGATGGCCGAGTTCGTTGCCGGCGCCGACGTAAATGCCGACTTCGAGTTCGTAGTCGAGCATGCGGGACGCCGCGAACGCCGAGCCACCGTCCTTGCGTCCTTGTTGGCCCTGCGGCCGTATGACAGGCGCACCGCTCACGACGACCGAACTGGCGCGGCCGTTGTACGCCATCGGCAGATGCTTGAAGGACGGCGGAATCGGCGCGTCGGGCCGCAGCACGCGCGTGGCGCGCGTGACGTGATCGAGCGAGGTGAAAAAGTCGGTGAAGCCGCCGATGTGCACCGGCAATTTCATCGTTGCGTCTTTTATCGGCACCAGCAGGTCGCCGGCGATCTTTTCGACGCGAGCCCGTTGCGGGCCATCGGCGCGCAACAGATCGGAGAGTTCGCGGCGCAGGTTCGAGATTTGCGCGGGCGCCATTGCCATGAACTGATTGAGCGCGGGCAGGGACGCCGCCGTTGCCGCTTCAGCCGCGGCGGACGAGAACAATCCGGCCTGATGCGCTGCCTTGATGTCGAAGATCATGTCGCCAATGGCGACACCGCCCCGCGCGTCGCGGCCGGGAGCGGTGAACACGCCGAAGGGTAAATTCTGGATGGGGAAATCGGTGGTCGCAGCGTTGGCCGTTTCGACCCAGCTTTTGCGTGCCGGATCGTGAGTCTCGTTCAAGGTTGTCATTTCAATTCCTAGCCGAAGCGAAAAGCGAGCAGATTGTCGAATGAGCGCAGCTCGATCAGCACGCGATGCAACAGGTCGGCGTCGCGCGTCTCGATCGACTTGGGGATGAGGGCGAGGCTCGCCTGCGCGCCGTCAACCAGCCGTCGAAATTCCGGCTCGGTGCGCACCGTTTCGCCGGCGATGCTGTCGCAGTGTTTGAGCGTCTCGGCGTAAACGGCGCTCTTCGCAGTGAGATCGAAGCGCGTTTCGTCTTTTCCGAAGTCGAGGGCGCGGTCGTTGTAGGTCATCAGCGCATCCATTGCCGTGTTGGCGTCGCGGATACAGTCGGCCAGCACGACGATGCCGCTGCCTTTGCGCAGGTCATAAAATTCGCCGCGCAATACGTTCAGGGAATCCATCGCGGCGTCCGGACGTCCGGCGTTGAGCAGCAGGTCGGCACCGATCAGGCGCGCGCTGACGCCGGTCACGATTTTCTTGTACAGCGGGCTGGTCTCGAACATCTCCGGGCGCCGGCTGCCGAAATGCAGTTGCAGCTTGCCCCAGGCCTCCCGCGTGCGATCGATTTCCAGAGACGCAAGATCGGTATTCCCGGTCCTGAGATAACCGAGCGCGACCCGAATATGGCTCGTTACCCCCTCCATCAACGTGTTGAAGTCGGCGAGATCGCCGGCTTTGGCGGGGGTGACCGCGATCACGAGAAAGAGAATTGCGCCAAGAGTTGTACCAAGCGCCCAGCATCGCCACATCGGGGATCACCTTAATTCGGGGGCCGAGGATATAGACCTCAGGCGCGAGCATGGATACTTCTAAGAGCATGACATTTACCCGGCGAACCCTGTTAGCAGGGGCGGCAAGTTTCGGCACAAGCCTGGTGGCCTTGGGCGCCGCGCGCGCCGACGAGCCCATTTTGACCGACGACGGGCTCTACAAGCAGCCGTGGTTTCTGGAGAGTTTTCTGGACCTTAGCGACGATCTCGAGGGCGCGGCCAAGGAGGGCAAGCGCTTCGCGATCATGTGGGAGCTCAAGGGCTGCCCTTATTGCAAGGAGACGCATTTCGTCAATTTCGCCCGGCCGAAAATCTCGGACTACATCAAGAACAACTTCGAAATACTGCAGCTCAACATCATCGGCTCCCGCAAAGTCACCGATTTCGACGGGACCGAGATGTCGGAGAAGGAATTGGCGGCCAAATACGGCGTGCGGTTTACGCCGACATTCCAGTTTTTCGGCGAACGCGCCGCGGCCTTAAAACCGCTCGAGCCGGCCAAGCGGGAGGTGGCGCGCGCGCCCGGTTACCTGCGGCCGGAGGACTTCCTGGCGATGTTTCGCTTCGTCAAGGAAAAGGCCTATGAGACAAAGAGTTTCCGGGACTTCGTCAAATCCCTGCCTAGTTAAGCTTTGCCAAGCCGAGCTTTGCGAAGCTGGATTTCATGCTTCGCGCGTGCACTGCAGCAGAACGTACATTCTTTTTAATGAATACGATTTGAACCTGTAACCGGTGGTCGCTATGTTCCGCGGGACAGGAGCGGTTGGCTCCAAGACATTGATTCGGGAGGAAGTCTCGATGCCGAAACTCACTCGTCGCGCCGCGCTGGCCGTTGGCGCCGGTGCCGTGACGCTTAGCGTCGTCGGCTGGAGCCAGGGCGCACAGGCTGCGGCCAAGGAAGCCGCCGACGAAGTAGCCAAGTTCACCGGCGGCAAGGAAGCTACCAAAGGCAAAATTACCATCGAGCTCCCGGAAATTGCCGAGAACGGCAACACCGTGCCGCTGACAGTTTCGGTCGATGCGCCGATGACCGCCGATAATTATGTCAGCGATGTGCTGGTTGTTTCTGAGGGCAATCCGAACCCGGGTGTGGTGACGTTCCACTTCACGCCGCTGTCCGGCAAGGCCGAAGCGCAGACCCGTATCCGGCTTGCGGCGACGCAGAACATCGTCGTGGTCGCGAAAACCAGTAAGGGCGAGTTCTACACCGGGCAGAAGCAGGTCAAGGTCACGATCGGCGGCTGCGGCGGCTGATTTTTCCCGTTTCCGATTTTGAATTCCAGAGCTTCAGGAGACCATGATGGCGGAAAAACCGCGGCTCAAACTGCCCAAAGAAGCCAAGAAGGGTGAGATCATCGAGATCAAGACTTTGATACCGCACGTCATGCTGACAGGTCTGACGAAGGAC
>DASYCM010000003.1:0-5945 GCA_036500165.1 Pseudolabrys sp. | reverse complement strand
GACTCCTTGTAACCAACGAGCCCTTTTCGCATACAAAATCCGGTATACAACTGCGGCAAAGTGAATCCGCCGCCTAACGCACAGCTTTTGGAACCAGACTTCGATGCTGCAAGCCCGATCGCTCGGCAAACTGACCGGCATCAATCACGGCTTTTTCGACCGGACCGGCGGCGTGTCGCAGGGCATTTATGCGTCGCTCAACGGCGGCGTCGGCTCAAGCGACGCATCGGACAAGGTTGCTGAGAACCGCAGCCGCATGGCGGCGGCGCTCGGCGTGACCACCGACCGGTTTCTGACGCCTTACCAGGTCCACTCGCCGGACGTCGTAACGGTGGACGCACCGTGGACGCCGGAGAGCCGGCCCCGCGCCGATGCGCTCGTCACCAAGACACCGGCGCTGGCGATCGGGGTGTCGACCGCGGACTGTGGCCCGCTGTTGTTTGCCGATGCCGAGGCCGGCGTGATCGGCGCGGCGCATGCCGGCTGGCGCGGCGCCTTCACCGGCGTGATCGAGGCGACCGTTGCCGCGATGGAAAAGCTTGGCGCCGACCGCGCTCGCATCACCGCGGCGCTGGGGCCGACCATCAGCCAGGCCAATTATCAGGTCGGGCCGGAATTCATTGAGCGGTTTCTGGTGGCGGACACCGACAACGCCGAGTTTTTCGTGGCGTGCGAGCGCGAAGGTCACGCCTTGTTCGATCTCAATGGCTACATCGCCTTCCGCATCCAGCAAGTCGGCATCATGGATTTTGAGGATGTCGGCCTGTGCACTTACGCCGAGCCGGCGCTGTTTTACAGCTACCGCCGCTCGACCCACCAATCGGAGCCAGACTACGGCCGGCACATCAACGCCATCGCGCTCGCCGGATAGGGCGCCCGCGGCTGCCTTTAATTCCTAAAGCGGCGTTCATCCTGATCGAAAAAGCTTCGGGACAACAATTCCCGGGCATATTGCCGCGCCCTGCTCGCCTTGTTATGACCACGCCGCCTGGCGCGCACAAAAGCCGCTATGGCCCTGATGTGGCGGCGTAAAATAGAGGGTTTTTGGAATGTCGAAGAACGGGGCGATCAAGCTCGTCGCCGGCAATTCCAACCCTGCGCTTGCGCAACAGATCGCCGAATATCTCAAGATCAGCCTGACCAAGGCGATCGTGAAGCGCTTCGCCGATCTCGAAATTTTCGTCGAGATTCAGGAAAACGTGCGCGGCTCGGACGTCTTCGTGCTGCAATCGACGTCTTTCCCCGCCAACGACCACCTGATGGAATTGCTGATCATCATCGACGCGTTGCGCCGATCGTCGGCGCGCCGCATCACCGCCGTGGTGCCCTATTTCGGCTACGCCCGGCAGGACCGCAAACCAGGTCCCCGCACACCGATCTCGGCCAAACTTGTCTCCAACCTGATTACCCGCGCTGGCGCCGATCGCGTCATGACGCTCGATCTGCACGCCGGTCAGATTCAAGGCTTCTTCGATATTCCCACCGACAATCTCTACGCTTCGCCGGTGATGGTCCGCGACATCAAGGAAAAATTCAAACTCGACAACGTGATGGTCGTGTCGCCCGACGTCGGCGGCGTGGTTCGCGCCCGCGGACTGGCCAAGCGCATCAATGCGCCGCTCGCCATCATCGACAAGCGGCGTGAGCGCGCCGGCGAATCCGAAGTGATGAATGTGATCGGCGAAGTCACCGGCTACACCTGCATCCTGGTCGACGACATCGTCGACTCCGGCGGCACGCTGGTGAATGCCGCCGACGCTTTGCTCGCGCAGGGCGCTAAAGCGGTCTACGCCTACATCAGTCACGGCGTGTTGTCGGGCGGAGCAGTCGCGCGTGTCGCCAAGTCGCGTCTCAAGGAATTGGTCATCACCGACTCCATCGAGCCGACCAAGGAAGTACAGGCCGCGCATAATATCCGCGTACTGCCGATTGCATCGTTGATCGGCGAAGCGATCGGACGCACCGCGCACGAAGAGTCCGTATCAAGTCTGTTCGACTGAATCTTTTCGGCAACAGTTTTTCGTCCGCTCGCGCGCGACTGAATCTTTGCGGCAACACTTTCCAACTTATCCACTACTGAGTCAGTTTGACGCAGTATTCGCTGTGGAGAGTCACACAGCGCCCGTTGCCTCATCTCCGCAAATCACTGCTCACTGCCTTTCGAAGATGCCTCTGGCGGGCTGAATCGAGAGGGTTATAGTCAGAAAGCCTAGTGATTCGGTTTCGCCGTCAAGGCACCCGTACCCCCTGCGTTAACCTGTAATTCGTGTCCTGCGCGAGCCGTGTTGCCCGCGCCTGTGCGGAGCCGTGCGTTTCCTCACTCTTACTTTCGGCAATGTGGAGACGTTATGTCCCTAGCAGCCTACGCAGACGAACCCCGGATCAACCCGCTCGATGTGGTCGAGCGGCTCGCGACAGGACACGATTGGTCCTTCGAGCGCGCAAGCGACGACGAGATCACCATTCTGGTGACCGGCAAGTGGACCGACTATCAACTGTCCTACACTTGGATGGACAATATCGAAGCGCTGCATCTCGCCTGCGCCTTCGATCTCAAGGTTCCAGAACGCCGTCGCGCCGAAGTGCAATCGTTGATCTCGCTGATCAACGAGCGCCTCTGGGTCGGCCACTTCGATCTGTGGACCAACGAAGGCATCGTCATGTACCGCCACGCACTGGTGCTTGCGGGCGCGGCCGAAGCCTCCGGCAAACAATGCGAAGCGTTGCTCGGCACCGCGCTCGACACCTGCGAACGTTACTTCACCGCGTTCCAGTTTGTGGTCTGGGCCGGCAAGTCCGCGCGTGAAGCACTCGACGCCGCGAATTTCGACACGTCGGGCGAGGCGTGACGCGCAATTGCAATGAAATGACGCTATCATCGGCGTCATGAAACGGCCTTCAAACCAAAAACCGTTGAGCAAGTTGTCCGGCACCCTCCTTCTGGTTGGTGCCGGCAAGATGGGCCAGGCCATGCTCGATGGCTGGCTGGCGCGCGGACTGAAACCGAAGCAGGTCGCGATCGTCGATCCGCAGCCGGCCAAGTCCATCAAGGCGCTCACGAAGCACGGCGTGAAACTCAACGCCAAGCCGGGGCCGAAGGCGCCGGCGGACGCAGCGGCGATTGTCATCGCGGTCAAGCCACAGACCGCGCCGGACGCGGTGCCGCCACTTGGCCTCTATGTCGGCAAGTCAACGCTGGTGCTGTCGATCATGGCGGGCCGCACTATCCGCTTCATCGAGAACGCGCTGCCACCGGGCGCCGCAATCGTGCGCGCCATGCCGAATACGCCGGCCGCGATCGGCCGCGGCATCACGGTCGCCGTCGCCAACGGCAAGGTCTCGCCACGCCAGCGCAAGCTGGCGTCCGATCTGCTCGCCGCCGCCGGCAAGGTCGAATGGGTCAAGGACGAAGCGCTGATCGACGCCGTCACCGCGCTATCGGGTTCTGGCCCCGCCTACGTGTTCCTGCTGGCCGAGGCCATGGCCAAGGCCGGCATCGCTGCCGGTTTGCCCGCCGAATTGGCGGGCCGGCTGGCGCGTGAAACCGTGTCCGGCTCCGGCGAGTTGCTGCACCGCTCAGATCTGGACGCCGCCACCCTGCGGCAAAATGTGACGTCGCCCGGCGGCACCACCGCCGCGGCGCTCGACGTGCTGATGGGACCTGGCGGCTTTGATGAAATTTTGACCAAGGCAATCGCCGCCGCGACAAAGCGGTCCCGGGATCTAGCCGGGTAGTTAAATGTCGTCCCCGCGCCGGCGGGGACCCATACACTCCAGACTATCGATAGAATACGGCGAATGGGTCCCGGCCCTCGCTAGGCTCGGCCGGGACGACGAAGAGTGCCCTAGAACCGTCGCCTTTTCGAACCTAAATTGAGGGTGTCATTCACCCGCGCAGGAGGCCGATATGGTTCGCAAACCGAAACGCCCAACCAAAGCCAAGGTGGAGGTCACCCCCCGCACCGGCTCCGACCGCGACAAAGCAATCGCCGCGCTGACGGAACTCCTGGCCGATCAGTCCTTCGAAGACATTGGATTAGCTGAGGTTGCCGGCCGCGCCGGCATCAAGCTTTCCCAATTGCGCACTGAGTTCGGCTCGACACTCGCCATTCTCGGCGCCCACATCAAACAGGTCGACGGCGCCGTGCTCGACGGTGGCGACGCCGATATGGCCGAAGAAACGCCGCGCGACCGGCTGTTCGACGTCCTGATGCGCCGGCTCGAACTGCTGGCGCCTTACAAGGATTCCATCCGCTCGCTGATGCGTTCGGCGCGACGCAATCCCGGACTGGCACTGGCGCTGAACGCCGCTGCGGTACGCTCGCAGAGCTGGATGCTGGAAGCCGCCGGCATTGATGCCGCGGGTCCGCGCGGTGCGTTACGCTCCCAGGGCGGAGCCTTGATGTTCGCGCGCGTGATGAGCGTATGGATCGACGATGATGAGGAAGGCCTCGACCGCACCATGGCCGCGCTCGACCGCGGTCTCGCCAGCGCCGGACGCTGGGACGGCTTTGTTGGCGATTTGCTGTCGATCCCGAAATGCATCATGCGCGGCCCGCGCCGCAGGCGTCGCCGCCCGGCCGATGACGGGCTGGCGGAAGCCGACGCGGCTTAAAAAGTTTCCGCTCATTCCCGCGCAAGCGGGAATCCAGAGCCAAGAATAGAGAGAAGGCCGGGTCCCCCGGATAAATTAGACCGGGACCCGCACCGTCGCACGAAGACCGGTCAGCGGGCTGTCGCCGAGCACGATATCACCGCCATGCGAACGCGCGATGTCGCGCGCAATGGCCAGCCCCAGACCCGTGCCGCCCTCGTCCTGATTGCGGGCGTCGTCGAGCCGCAGGAACGGCTTGAACACCTCTTCGCGCGATTCCGCCGGAATGCCGGGACCGTCGTCATCAATCGTTACCGTCAGATAGCGATGATCGCGATGGCCCGTGATCGAGATCGCCGACGCGTATCGCTGCGCGTTCGACACGAGATTGGCGAGACAGCGTTTGAACGCAGCCGGCCGCACGGTGACGATCGGCGTGCCGTGAAATACCACGGTGGTCTTGTGGCCGTGCCGCTCGGCATCGTCCTTGAGCTCGTCGAGAAAGGCCGCCATGTCGGTGGGCGCCGACTGCTCGCCGAGATCGCCGCGCGCGAAGGCAAGATAAGCCTCCAGCATGCGGGCCATCTCATCGACGTCCTTCTTCATCGCGTCGGTTTCGGGCGTCGCCTCGATCAGCGCCAATTCCAGCTTGAAGCGGGTGAGCACCGTGCGCAGATCGTGCGACACCCCGGCGAGCATCGCAGTGCGTTGCTCGATGGCGCGCTCGATGCGCATCTTCATCTCGATGAAGGCGGCCGCCGCCCGCCGCACCTCCCGCGCGCCGCGCGGACGAAAATTCGGCGCGTCGCGGCCCTTGCCGAAACTCTCGGCGGCATCAGCCAGCCGCAGAATCGGCTTGATCTGGTTGCGCAGGAAGATGATGGCAACGATCAGCAGCACCGTTGAGGTGCCGACCATCCACAGCAGGAAAATTTCCGAATTCGATGCATAGGCCGCGCTGCGGCGGGCGAATACGCGCATCACGTTCTTGTCGAGTTGCACGCGGATTTCGACCAACGACGATTTGCCGACCGTGTCGATCCAGTAAGGCCGTGCGAGCTGCTTGCGCAGTTCCTCGGACAAAGTCTGATCGAGCAGCGAGAAGAACGGTTTCGGTCCCGGCGGCGGCATTTCGGTGATCGGCAGGAAGTCGACCACAAGGCCGAGCCGCTCCTGCGCGATGCGGCGAATCTGCGCCAGATCGGGGTCCTGCGGATAACGCGAATAAACGTCGATCAGCGCGCCGATGTCCTGCACGACGCCGGCCGAGAGGCGTTGCGTGACGACGTTCCAGTGCCGCTCCATGAAGACGAAGGCGATCACCGACTGCAGGATCACCATCGGCGCGATG
>DASYCM010000002.1:0-13670 GCA_036500165.1 Pseudolabrys sp. | reverse complement strand
AACAGTGCCGTGATCGCAAGCATGGCGCAGACGAAGAGCAGCGCCGTGCGCCAACCGTAATCGGTGGTCAGCTGCGCCATCAGTGGCAGAAATAATAATTGACCGGTCGCGGAGCTGGCTGACAGCAAGCCGATGACAAGTCCGCGCCGATGCGTGAACCAGCGCGTCGCCACGGTCGCGGCAAGCACCATCGCCGTCATACCGGTGCCGACACCGATGACAAGACCCCACAGCACCATCAATTGCCAGAGGCGTGTCATACCGAGCGACAGCACAAAGCCGGCAATGATCAAAGCGAGCGCGCTGACGATGACGCGGCGAACGCCGAAGCGGTTCATGAAGGCGGCGGCAAAGGGCCCGAGCAATCCGAACAGCACGAGACGCAGCGCCAGCGCCGCCGAAATTTCCGATGTGCTCCAGCCGAATTCTTTTTCCAGAGGGACAATGAGAACGCCAGGCGCGCCCATCGCCGCGGCGGTCACCAGCATGGTGAGAAAGGTGGCGCCGACCACGACCCAACCGTAGTGCACGTTGCGGCGACCGAGTGAGGCAGCGATAGCGGTCGAAACCATGGAAGTCCCCGAATTGCGGCAAATTGCTTTTAGATGACGAATATCATCTATTGACGTTATTGATGATGGTTGTCATATAATTTGTCAAGGCGGGCGCGAGGGGCGCCCACCCGTGTTACGAGAGGGTCAGCCATGCGCGTCAGCCGTGAGAAGGCGGCGGAGAACCGCGAGACCATCGTTAAAGCAGCGGGCGACTTGTTCCGCGAAAAGGGTTTCAGCGGCATCGGCGTCGCCGACATCATGCAGGCTGCCGACCTGACGCATGGCGGCTTTTACCGGCATTTCAAATCGAAGGACGATCTCTCAGCTCAGGCCAGTAAAGCCGTGATGACGCGCGCGGCCGCGCATTGGACCAAAACTCTGGAGGAGCATCCCGAAGATGCGCTCGAGATTCTGGTCGAGCGCTATCTCTCGGAGAAAATGCGCGACGATCGCGGCCATAGCTGCGCTTTTGCGTCACTCGGTGCCGATGCGGCACGCGAGGGCAAACCGGTGCGCAGGGCTTTCACCGATGGGCTTCGACCGCTGATCGATGTCCTGACGAAGCTGTTGCCGGGGATTTCGAAGGCGGCGCGGCGGCGCAAGGCGCTGACGACGATGTCGCAACTGGTTGGCGCCATGGTGCTGGCGCGGGCGGTCGACGATACGGAATTTTCCGACGAAATCCTGACAGCCGCCAAGGCCGACCTGCTGCGCAGTTAGGCCGGCCCTCTCGGCCAATGGCCTAGTTTGAGCCTAGTTCGACCAGTTGGCGAACTGCCGGCCGAAGCCGTCAAACGTGTAAGCGACGCGCTGGGGTGCCGGATGCGGGTGGTTCATGTGCCACAGCATTTCCTCGATATCGCAATACTCGGCTTCCGCCTCTAGCCGGGCTTGGCGGGCGTGCTGGAGCTCCCGGGCGATGGTCTTGCTGTCGATCATGTCTGCGTTCCCTGATTTCTCCGAATCATAGCTGAGTCGTTTTGTTCTGCAAATGTTCTTGTTCAACCCGATGACATAGTATACACTCAAAGGTAGAAATCGGGGGCGTCTCCATGGTCCAGCGCGTAGCGACGGTGGCATTCGAGGGTATCGAAGCCCGCGCTGTCGACGTGCAGGTCCAGGTCGCACCCGGTCTTCCCGCCTTCAACATCGTCGGCCTTCCCGACAAGGCGGTGTCGGAAGCTAAAGAACGCGTGCGCGCGGCGTTGGTTGCGTCAGGGCTGGCATTACCGGCGCGCCGCATCACCATCAATCTCGCGCCGGCCGATCTGCCGAAGGAAGGCAGCCATTACGATCTGCCCATCGCGCTCGGGCTGATGACGGCGATCGGCGCCATTCCGCAGGACGCGATTTCAGGTTTCACGGTGCTTGGCGAACTCGGCCTCGACGGCTGCATCGCGCCGGTCGCCGGTGTGCTGCCCGCGGCCATCGGCGCCAACGCACGCGGTCAGGGTTTGATCTGCCCGCAGCTTTGCGGACCGGAGGCGGCATGGGCTTCGCCCGAGATCGAGATCGTCGCCGCGCAATCGCTGATCCAGCTCGCCAATCATTTTAAAGGCACGCAGGTGCTGACGCGGCCGACGCCGAAAATTCGCGAGGTCGAAGGCACGCCGCTCGACCTCGCCGACATCAAAGGTCAGGAGAGCGCCAAGCGCGCGCTCGAGGTTGCCGCGGCCGGCGGACATAATTTGCTCATGGTCGGCCCGCCCGGCGCCGGCAAATCGATGCTGGCGGCGCGGCTGCCGTCGATCCTGCCGCCGCTGTTACCGACCGAACTACTCGAAGTGTCGATGATCGCTTCTGTCGCCGGTGTCATCGAAGGCGGCGCGCTCACCAACAAGCGACCATTCCGTTCGCCACATCATTCGGCGTCGATGCCGGCTTTGGTCGGCGGCGGTCTGCGCCCCCGGCCTGGCGAAATTTCGCTGGCGCATAACGGCGTATTGTTTCTCGACGAGATGCCAGAGTTTTCCGCGGCCGTTCTCGACTCGCTGCGCCAGCCGCTGGAGACCGGCGAAGTCGCCATCGCGCGCGTCAATCACCGCATCACCTATCCGGCGCGCTTCATGCTGGTCGCGGCGATGAATCCATGCCGCTGCGGCCGCGCCAGCGATCCGGGATTTTCCTGCAAACGCGGGCCGAATGTGCGTTGCGCCGCCGAGTATCAAGGCCGCCTCTCCGGCCCGCTGCTTGACCGCATCGACCTGCACATCGAAGTGCCCGCGGTCACCGCCTCCGATTTGATCTTGCCGCCACCGTCGGAAGGCAGCCGCGAGGTCGCCGCCCGTGTCGCGCGCGCCCGCGATATCCAGACAGAACGCTATGCGGGTATGGGCCTGCCGAACGTACGCACCAACGCGCAGGTCAGCGGCGCGCTATTGGAAGAAGTCGCGCAGGCCGACACCCAGGGTCTCGCGCTGCTGCGCGACGCCGCGGATTCCATGCACCTGTCGGCGCGCGGCTATCACCGTGTGCTGCGCGTCGCCCGCACCTTGGCCGATCTCGATGCTGCCGCCAAAGTCGGCCGCATCCATCTGGCCGAGGCGCTGTCCTACCGCGCGCTGACAGACGAAGTGCGCAAAGCTGCGTAGCTCTGGCTGCGTAGCTTTACGCAGGCTGGCCCGAATCAATTTTAATAAACGGTAAGCACTTAGCCCCTAGCCTTGATACCAGCGGCAGGATGCCGCGCTGGCTGGGGGGCCATACATGCAACGCGCCCATTTCGTCTCGGTGATGGCTCTTGTCATCGCGGTACCCGCCGCCACCGCCGCCAGCTCTTTCCTTTCATCGGACGCTTCCGCCGCCAAGCCCTGCTTCTCCGCCGGCAAGGCTGCCTACGAAATGTCGCACGGCGCCGCCGACTACACCGTCCGGATCGACAATGCCGCCGCCAGCCCAAGCCTGCGCATGCAGATCGTCGACGACCCGGCGTCCGCCGATTTCGTACTGATCGACGAGGACGACGCCGTGCAAGCCTGCAAGGCAGCGGCCTCGATCAAGACCATCCGCATCGACGCGGCCGCGACCAAGCCCGACGTCACCGTCGCGATGACGCGCGGCAATGCCGACTACAAGGTCTTCGTGAAGTCTTCGAATTTCACCGACGAGGATGCCGCGGCATTGTTCGCGGTGATCTGGCGCAGCGCCCGCAAGTCCGGCGGCGGCCTTGCTTTCGCCACCGGCATCGGCCGGTAGCGCACCCTCTTCAACGAGCTGTTACGCCGCCCGCGTGAGGCGCGGCTTCTTCGCCACGCGCTGCGGCGCCGACGCATGCTGTTCAACCGCTTCGCCGCTCACAGCCTCGACCTTGAAGAACGCGACTTGCTCGCGCATCGAGGTTGCCTGCGTTTCCAGCGCCTTGGCGGTCGCCGCGTTTTCCTCGACCAGCGCCGAGTTCTGCTGCGTCACCTCGTCCATCTGGGTCATGGCCTTGTTGATCTCGTCGAGGCCGGTGGCCTGCTCGGAGCTCGCCGAAGCGATCTCGGCAATGATCGACGCCACCACCTTGATCGAATCCATGATCTCGGTCAGCGCGGTGCCCGCTTGATTGACCAGCTCGACGCCGTCTTTCACCTGCGAATTGCTGTTGGTGATGAGATCCGTAATGTCCTTGGCAGCCTGCGATGAGCGCTGCGCCAGGCTACGCACTTCGGACGCCACCACCGCGAAGCCACGGCCGGCTTCACCGGCGCGCGCCGCTTCCACGGCAGCGTTAAGCGCCAGCAGGTTGGTCTGCCGCGCAATCTCGTCGATCACACCAATGATGTCGGAGATCTTGCGCGACGAGTCCTCGATCTTGGCCATGGCGTCGACGGCCTTGGCAACGACGGCGCCGCCGCGGTCGGCAACCTCGCGGGTCGCGGCCGCAGAATCGTTAGCCTGATTTGCGTTCTCGGCGTTCTTCCTCACCGTCGCTGAAATCTGCTCCATCGAGGCAGAGGTCTCTTCCAAGCTCGCGGCCTGCTCCTCGGTTCGCTGTGACAGGTCGGTGGTGCTGGACGATATTTCGGCCGAGGCATTGGTCACTTCGCTCGCCGAATACTTGATGTTGCCGATAGTCGAACGAATCCGCTCCGCCATGCGATCGACGGCCTCCGCGATCTGGCCGACTTCGTCGTCGCGATGCAGTTTGTGCAACGAAATATTGAAATCGCCGGTAACGACCTTGAGCATCGCCTGCTGCACCATGCCGAGCGGCTTGATCACGCGACGTGACACCGTCAGCATGATCGTCGCACCCAAAACGAGCGCCACCGCCAGCAGACCAAGCTCGATCCACAGTGTCATCATCGAATAGGCGCGCTGCTCTGCCGCGTAATCCTTGGCGACGGCCAACGAGCTTTCGGCGACCGCCAGCAGCGAGCCGAGCTTGTCGGTTGCCATCTGCGACCAGTCCGCCGGTTTGATGTCGATCTTCTCGCCGGCGATCAGCGCTTTCAATGTCTTGACACGGAGGTCGGCAAACTCGCCGGTGATGACACTCTTTTTGACCTTGTCGATCGCGCCGGCAAAGCTCGCCGGCAACGGCAGGCGCGAGGCGAGATCCTCGACCGCAGCCCATGACGCTTCGAGCTTGCCGATATTGGACGTGTAGTTCAGCATAGCATTGGACGGCAGCGGCTGGCCCGCAAGCGTATTGGACACGATCACCGAAGCGTCGCCGCCGGCATTGCGCGCCATCCAGGCCAGTTGCTTCAATTCCAACAGCTGGTCGATATATGAATCGCTCAATGCCACCGACCGGGTCATCTGGGATGAAATGCTGTCGAGCAAATCGGTAAGACGGATAGCCTGCGCGATGAATTCCTGAAGTAGCCCCGCCTTGCGCATCGCTTTCGGTTGCGCGAAAGCCGTGGCCGTTTCCTGATGCAGCGTGACCAGTTTCTTGATGCCTTGATCGAGCTTTTCGGCGGCTTCCTTCTGTCCGGGGAAATCCATCGCCTGAATGACGGCAAGACCGGACTTCAGCGCCGTGATTTCGATGTCACGGGTTTTGGCGTGCGCCGGGACGAGCGACGACGACGGCTGCTCGGCATTCATGTCACGTGTTGTCGACGAGCGATCGAAACGGATATTGTGGAGCGCGGTGAACAGATAACCCGAGGCTTCGGTGACGCTTGCGATCCGACTCACTGTGTTGAGCCGTTTCACCGAGTCCCATGCCCCGATCGACAGCATCACCACGACGGCCGCGGCCAGAACCGCGACGACCGAATTGAGAAGAACGTTGACCGAGAGCCGATTCAGCATCGTGTGCCCCATTGTGAATGAGCGTAAAATTGAATGGAAAAAGCTAAGGATCGGTAGGGATAACAGGCGCTAAAGAATGCCAAACGAGCGTGTTAATCCAGTTGAACATGCCTCCGCTTAACCACCCTTTCACCACGTTAGTCTGGAGGCGGTGGCGGCCCGTTACCGGGGAATAAAATTGCAAGAGTCCCGGTGCCAGACTGCGGCTGGGACCATGCAGAATAAATCGACAGCCAAACGTATTTCGGCGCTTCGAACCTCCTCGCGCAACACCCGGTCGCTGGTGCTGTTCGGGCGGACCGTGGTCACCACTTTGTCGATCATTTCCGGCGGCTTGGGCTTTCTCGCCGGTGTACGCATGCAGCAAGGGACTTATGACCCTCATGCTTATGCGATCGGCGCCGGCGCATTGTTTGCGGCCGCGATGGCGGTCATCGCCTTCATGTTGGTGCGCCGCCGCGTTCACAAACAAAAACTGCGCGTGCTCGAAGCGCGCGTCGAGGAACTGTCCGACCGCAATTGGGAACTGCGCGAGGCCGAAGAGCGCGCCCGCAGTCTGCTGGAGGCGCAAGGCGACCTGATCGTGCGTCGCGACAGCGAGCGCCGCATCACTTACGCCAACGACGCCTTCTGCACGCTTGCCGGCAAGAAGCGCGAGGCTTTGATCGGCGCCGTTTTGGAGCTGCCGATCCTCGAGCGCGGTGAAGTCAGTGTGCTGCCCGACGGCACCCGCATACACGACCAGAAAATTGCGAACGGCCAAAATGGCGACAAGCTTTGCGCGCGCTGGATCGCGTGGCGAGAAGTGGCGGTGCGCGGCGAGCGCGGCAGTGAAGTGCAAGGCGTCGGCCGCGACGTGACCGACCGCGTCGATGCTGAACACGCACTCGAAGCCGCGCGCGATCAATCGGAAAGCGCCAATCACGCCAAGTCGCGCTTTCTTGCCATGGTCAGCCACGAGATCCGCACACCGCTCAACGGCATTCTCGGCATGGCCGATCTGCTGCTCGACACACCGCTGACGCCGGAACAAGTCACGTATGCCAAGGCGGCCAAAACCTCGGGCGAAACGCTTTTATCGCTGATCGAGGACGTCCTCGACTTCTCCAAGATCGAAGCCGGCAAGCTCGATCTCGAAGCGCGGCCTTTTGCATTGCCGGCGCTGGTGGAAGAAATCGTCGAGCTGCTGGCGCCGCGTGCGCAGGCCAAAGGCATCGAGATCGCGTCGTTCGTCGATGAGCGCTTGCCTGCAAATGTGGTGGGCGATGCCACACGCTTGCGTCAGGTGCTGCTCAACCTCGCAGGCAACGCCATCAAGTTCACCGAACAGGGCGGTGTCGCCGTCATCGTCGAGCCGGACGAACACGACGACGAAATCCGTTTTCAGGTGCGCGATTCCGGCATCGGTCTCGCGCCGCAGGATCGGCAACGTGTCTTCCTCGATTTCGAACAGGCCGACGGCTCGTCGACGCGCAAGTTCGGCGGCACGGGCCTTGGCCTCGCCATCTCGAAACGTATCGTCGAACGCATGGATGGGCTGATTGCTGTCGAGAGCCAGCTTGGTGCCGGTTCGACGTTCAGCTTCGTTGTGCCGCTTTTGCCCGCACCGGCGGACGAAACGGCGGATAAATTTATCGTACCCGATCTCACCGGCGCCGCGGTAGTGATCGTCGCGGCGGCGGACGTCGAAGCGTCGTTGCTGGCGCGGCGGCTGGGCGGCTGGGGCGCCAAGACGTACACCGTGATCGATCGAAACACCGCTTTGGCGCAAGTGCCGGACCGGCAATGGGACTCGGTGCTGATCGACTACCCGCTGGCGCAGAAGATGATCGCCGGCAGCGACGCAGAAAAACTCTCCGCAGCCAAACGCATCGTGCTGATCCGGCCGAGCGAGCGTCATGAGTTGCCCGCGCTGAAGGCGGCGGGATTCACCGGCTATCTGGTAAAGCCGGTGCGCGCTGCTTCGCTGGCAGCGCAGCTTGGCGGCGAAACCAAATTCGAGGATCCACGCGCGGAGCCCGCAACCGAAAGCAGAGAAACGGTCACGGCGGGAAGCGGCCTCTCGATCCTCGTCGCCGAGGACAATGAGATCAACGCGCTGCTCGCGCGCGCGCTGCTGGTGCGCCTCGGTCATCGTCCCACCATCGCCGCCGACGGCGAGGCAGCGCTCGAATCCTGGAGCGCCGCGCGTGCGGCCGGCGCGCCCTACGACCTCATCATGATGGACGTTCAGATGCCCGGCATGGACGGGCTGGAAGCCACCCGCCGCATCCGCGCTCTCGAAATGGCCGCCGGCGACAGCCGAATGGCCATCGTGGCGCTCACCGCCAATGCCTATGCCGAGGACCGCGACGCCTGC
Source organism: Pseudolabrys sp. (assembly GCA_036500165.1). Lineage (GTDB taxonomy): Bacteria > Pseudomonadota > Alphaproteobacteria > Rhizobiales > Xanthobacteraceae > Pseudolabrys. The sequence continues at coordinate 5,507 of DASYCM010000002.1, read as the reverse complement.
CTCGCCGCCGGCATGGACGGCCTGCTGGTCAAGCCGCTCGACCGGGAACGACTGCTGGAGACTTTGGAGGCCGCTCGGCGAGCCCCGCTTGCAGCGTGAAGCCCCTTCCCCCACATTGTCATAATTCGGTATGGGAACCGTGTTGTAGACTTGCCGGAAGTCTTCCTCTCTGATTCGACTGCGTCGCCGGACCTCTCTAGGACGCAGAAAAGGACTTGAAAATCAAATGGTTAGCCGTGGCGGCAACACTCCCTTTAACGCCCCGCGTGGGGTGCCGAACCTGATTTCGACGCTTCAGGCCTATGGCGGCCTGCAAGCCTGGGCCGCCCGCGCGCACCGGCCGTCTCAGACGCTGGGCCGTATCGGCTCGCTCGAGGTCAGGCTGGCCCAAACCGCCGCCGAAGTGCGCCAGGCACAGAAACTGCGCTACCGGGTTTTCTACGAAGAAGGCTCAGCCATCCCCAATCCCGGCCGGCTGTTCGCCCGCCGCGACGTCGATAGCTACGACGCGATCTGCGATCACCTGCTGGTGCTCGACCATGCCGCGCGCGACGGCCAGCCCGGCAATCGCCCTGCCGTCGTCGGCACCTACCGCCTGCTGCGTCAGCCGCTCGCCGAGGAATACGGCGGCTTCTACACCTCCGGCGAATTCGACATCGGCGGCCTCATCGCTCGCCATAACAATCTGCAATTTCTCGAGCTCGGCCGTTCCTGCGTGCTGCCGCCCTATCGCAACAAGGGCACCGTCGAACTGCTGTGGCACGGCATTCATGGCTACGTGACGCAAAACCGCATCGACGTGATGATCGGCTGCGCCAGCCTCGACGGCACCGAACCAAAGCAGCTCGCGCTGCCGCTGTCGTTCCTGCACCACTACGCGCGCGCACCGGAAACCTGGCACGCCCGCGCGTTACCGGAACGTTATGTCGAGATGAACCGCCTTTCGAAGGAAGTGATCGACCCGAAGCAGGCGTTGAAGGTTCTGCCGCCGCTGGTGAAGGGTTATCTGCGGCTCGGCGCTTACATCGGCGACGGCGCCGTGGTCGACCACGAGTTTGGCACCACCGACGTGCTGATCGTATTGCCGATGTCAGCGATCAAGCAGAAATATCTGCAGCACTTCGACATGAGCCGGCGCGCGGCTTAGTTCGCGCTCCGCTCGTCCCCGCGCATAGCCGTCCAAAGGACGGCGTTCTTTCAGAACGCCTATGAGCGGGGACCCAGCCTATTTTCAAGAACTGGATTCCCCGCTTACGCGGGAATGAGCGGTTGTTGCTACAGCCGCCTTAACGCCACTTCCTCGACCAGATGGCTTCCGCCCTTCTTGAGGATGAGGTCCGAACGCTGGCGCGTCGGCAGAATATTTTCGTGCAGATTGACGAGGTTGATCCGCTCCCAGATCGACGACGCGGTTTCGACCGCCTGCTCGTCGGAAAGCCGCGAATAACGATGGAAGTACGATTTTGGATCGCGGAACGCGGTTGAACGTAACGTCAGAAAACGGTCGACGTACCAGCCCTTCAACACATCATCGTCGGCGTCGAGATAGACCGAAAAATCGAAGAAATCCGACACAAACGGGATCGCCTTGCCATCCTTCGGCAGCCGGCCGGTCTGTAAAACGTTGAGGCCTTCGACGATGAGAATCTCCGGCCGGTCGACCTCGACCCAGGTGTTCGGCATTACGTCATAGGTGAGATGCGAATAAACCGGGGCACGCGCAGGGTGACGGCCCGCCTTCACGTCATTGAGGAACCGCAGCAGCGTCTGCAGATCGTAGCTCTCCGGAAAGCCTTTCTTCTCCATCAGGCCCTCGCGCTCGAGGATCGCGTTCGGAAACAGAAATCCGTCTGTCGTAACGAGATCGACTTTCGGCACGTTCGGCCAGCGCGCCAGCAAAGCTTGCAACACGCGTGCGGTAGTCGACTTGCCGACCGCCACCGAACCGGCAACGCCGATGACGAACGGCATCTTGATGTCTTCGACGCCGAGGAAGCGCTCCTGCGCGCGGAATAGACGCTGCGTTGCCGAAACGTAAAGCGACAAAAGCCGCGACAACGGTAGATAGACTTCTTCGACTTCCTTGATGTCCAGCCGATCGTGCAACGAACGCAGCCGCGTCACTTCGTCGGACGTCAACGTCATCGGCGTGTCGTCGCGCAACTTCGCCCATTCCTGACGCGAATACGTCCGGAATGGCGAGATTATTTCTTCGACGCGCTGTTCCATGCGTTAGCTCTTGAAACCTTTGCGCATGATCTTGTCCGAAAACCAGTTCCCGCTTTCGGGATCATGCGCCTCGAGCAGCTTTTTCCGCGAGGCCCGATTGCGCGGTACGCTTGTCCAACTCGGCTTCGACTTCGGCGAGTCTGACGCCGCGCGCCTCCAGCACCACCAGCAGATGATAGATGAGGTCGGCTGCTTCCGACACCAGCCGGGGCTTGTCCTCTTGCACGGCGGCCATCGCCGTTTCGAATGCCTCTTCGCCCAGCTTTTTGGCGCAGTGCGCCACGCCCTTGTCGATCAGCGTCCGCGTATAGCTTTCGCCGGCGGGTGCCTGGGCGCGCTCGTGCACGCGTTTTTCCAGATCGGCCAGGGTGAATTTCGTGGTCATAGTGCGTCCTTCCGGGCGCTATTTATCATGGATCGAGGCGCATCGGCAGGCCGGCTTTGGCCATGTAATTCTTGGCTTCCCGAACGCTGTGCTCGCCAAAATGAAAGATCGAGGCTGCCAGCACGGCGGTCGCATGGCCGTCGCGGATACCGTCCACCATGTGGGCAAGATTGCCGACGCCGCCGGACGCAATGACTGGCACCGGGATGGCGTCAGCAATGGCCCGGGTCAACGCGATGTCGTAGCCGGACTTGGTGCCGTCGCGGTCCATCGAGGTCAGCAGGATTTCTCCCGCGCCAAGAGAGACCACTTCCTTGGCGTACTCGACGGCGTCGATACCGGTGCGCTTGCGGCCGCCGACGGTGAAAATCTCCCAGCGGTCCTTTTCGCCTGGCTGCGACACCTTCTTGGCGTCGATGGCGACGACGATGCACTGATCGCCGAACTTCTCGGCCGCTTCCTTGACGAAGGCGCGGCGGTCCACCGCGGCGGTGTTGATCGATACCTTGTCGGCGCCGCAGGTGAGAAGCTTGCGGATGTCTTCGACGGTGCGCACACCGCCACCGACCGTTAGCGGCATGAAACAGGCTTCCGCCGAGCGCGTCACAACATCGTAGATGGTGTCGCGCTTTTCATGACTCGCGGTAATGTCGAGAAAGCAGAGTTCGTCGGCGCCGGCGGCGTCATAGGCAATCGCCGCTTCCACCGGATCGCCAGCGTCGCGCAAATTGACGAAGTTGACGCCCTTGACGACCCGCCCATCCTTGACGTCGAGACAGGGAATGACGCGGACCTTGAACATCAGGCGGCGTTCCGCGCTTCGCGGATCAGACGCAATGCCTCGGCCGCATCGAGCCGCCCGTCGTAGAGCGCGCGGCCCGCGATGGCGCCTTCGAGCTTTTTCGCGCGCGGCTCCAGCATGGCCTTGATGTCGTCGATCGACGCCAATCCGCCGGACGCGATCACCGGAATGGAAATCGCATCCGCCAGCGCAATGGTCGCGTCCCAGTTGATGCCTTGCAGCATGCCATCGCGCGCCACGTCAGTATAGATGATCGCCGCAACGCCGGCGTCTTCGAAGCGCCGCGCGATATCGAGCACAGATAGTTCCGAACTCTCGGCCCAGCCTTCGACCGCGACCTTGCCGTCACGCGCATCGAGGCCGACCGCGACCTTGCGCGGAAACTTTTTCGCCGCCTCTTTCACCAGACCCGGATCGCGTACCGCCGCCGTGCCGATGATGACGCGATTGACGCCCTTCTCCAGCCAGCCTTCGATGGTCGCCATATTGCGGATGCCGCCGCCGAGCTGCACGCACTGACCGACCGTTTCGAGAATGCGCTCGACCGCCGCGACATTCATCGGCTTGCCGGCGAACGCGCCGTCTAGATCGACGACATGCAGATGCTTGAAGCCCTGCATCTGAAACGCCGCCGCCTGCTGCGCCGGGTCGCGATGAAACACGGTGGCACGCGCCATGTCGCCCTGTTGCAGGCGGACGGCGAGGCCCTCTTTGAGATCGATAGCGGGAAATAAAATCACGGTGTCCACTTCAGAAAATTCGAGATCAGTCTCAAGCCGAGCTTCTGGCTCTTCTCGGGATGGAATTGCGTGCCGACCATGTTGTCCCGCCCAACGATAGCCGTAAGCGGCCCGCCATAATCGGCTTGCGCCACGAGATCGGACGGCTGAGCAGCCTTGAGTTCGTAGGAATGCACGAAATAGGCGTGCAGACCGTCCGGACCAAGGGGTATTTCGTCCAGCAATGCATGTGCTTTTCGCATGTTGAGCGTGTTCCAGCCCATATGCGGGATTTTCAGGCTCGCGTCAGACGGCGCGATGCGATCGACCTCGCCCGGAATCCAGCCGAGCCCCGGCGTCACGCCATGCTCGCGGCCGACATCGGCCATCAACTGCATGCCGACACAGATACCGAAAAACGGACGGCCACGCTTGCGCACGGTCTCGTTGATCGCCTCGATCATGCCCGGAATTTCGTCGAGGCCGCGGCGGCAATCGGCGAAGGCGCCGACTCCCGGCAACACGACGCGGTCCGCCTTCGCGACTTTGACCGGATCGCTAGTGACATCAATTGGCTGGTCGTGGCCACTTTCACGCGCCGCGCGTTCGAAGGCTTTCGCCGCCGAATGCAGATTGCCGGAACCGTAATCGACGATGGCGACACTCATCGTTGCTGCCCAGGTTCGGGAAACAGGCCGATGACGTCGGAGCCCGACGGCGGGCCGCGACGCACCGGCGTGCTGTACGCAGGTGGCGGCGGCGTGACGTGCGGTACCGGCAGAGGCGCGACTTCAGTCTGTTGATCCGCCCACTGCGCATAGAAACGCCGCTCCGCCATTTCGGCATCTTCGCCGACGACAAAGCCAAGCGTCTTCCATTTGCGCCGCGTCAAATTCCAGCGCCACAGTGACGGCCCCTCAAAGCCCATCAGCAATGCGATCAGGAACGTCACGAGATATTTCACCCCCGACGGCACGCCGAGCAGGTTCATTGCAACCGCGGCGCCGATGGTGATGACGAGATAGCAAAACAGGATGAGCCACAGCCGATGTACGGCGAGCCAGATCGGCGCCAGCAGAAATGCCCAGAAGTAGAATCCGTCGCGCACAAAGACGAAGCGTTCCGGCGTGGAAGCGCTTTCGTCCTTTAACGGCGGCTCGTGAACGGTGAACGTGGGCATTGAATACTCGTTACAATTTACGTCATGCCCCAAGGGGCATCAGTTGCCGAGCGTACCCTTGGTCGACGGCACTTCGTCTTTGGCGCGCGGATCGATCGCCACCGCGGCGCGCAAAGCACGCGCGAGGCCCTTGAAGCACGACTCGGCGATATGATGATCGTTGGTGCCGTACAGACATTCAGCGTGCAGCGT
>DASYCM010000001.1:0-1588 GCA_036500165.1 Pseudolabrys sp. | reverse complement strand
GCCCGAGTCAAAGGTCGCCGCGGATCCCGGCATCCCCGAAGGCACCGAGATGGTGTCGATGACCATGCGCGAAGCTTTACGCGACGCCATGGCCGAGGAAATGCGCGCCGACAAGGACGTCTTCGTCATGGGCGAAGAGGTTGCCGAATATCAGGGCGCCTACAAAGTCACGCAGGGCCTGCTGCAGGAGTTCGGCCCGAAGCGCGTCATCGACACGCCTATCACCGAGCACGGTTTTGCGGGCTTAGGCGTCGGCGCGGCGCTGGCGGGCCTCAAGCCTGTCGTCGAGTTCATGACTTTCAACTTCGCCATGCAGGCGATGGACCAGATCATCAACTCCGCTGCCAAGACGCTTTATATGTCCGGCGGCCAGATGGGCTGTTCGATCGTATTCCGCGGCCCGAACGGCGCCGCCGCGCGCGTCGCCGCGCAGCACAGCCAGGATTATTCGGCATGGTACTCAAGTGTGCCGGGCCTCAAGGTGGTTACGCCGTCGAACGCCGCCGACGCCAAGGGCCTGCTGAAAGCTGCGATCCGTGACCCGAACCCGGTCATTTTTCTCGAAAACGAAATCCTCTACGGCCATTCCTCGCCGGTGCCGAAGCTCGACGACTTCATCGTGCCGATCGGCAAGGCTAAGATCGCGCGTGCGGGCAAGGACGTCACCATCGTGTCGTGGTCGATGGGCATGTCCTACGCTATGAAGGCGGCCGACGAACTCGCCAAGGAAGGCATTGAGGCCGAAGTCATCGACCTGCGCACGTTGAAGCCGATGGACACGAACACCATCGTCGAGTCGGTCAAGAAAACCGGCCGCGCCGTGACGGTCGAGGAAGGCTGGCAACAGTCCGGCGTCGGCGCCGAGATCGCCGCGCGCATCATGGAGCACGCGTTCGATTATCTCGACGCGCCGGTCGCGCGCGTGTCGGCGAAAGACGTGCCGATGCCTTATGCCGCCAATCTCGAAAAGCTCGCGCTGCCTTCGGTCGCCGAGGTGGTCGAGGCCGTCAAAGCCGTCACGTACCGGTAAGCGCGCATGCCAACCAACATCCTCATGCCCGCACTGTCGCCCACGATGGAGAAGGGCAACCTCGCCAAGTGGCTCAAGAAAGAGGGCGACAAGGTCAAGTCCGGCGACGTCATCGCCGAGATCGAGACCGACAAGGCGACAATGGAATACGAGGCGGTGGACGAGGGCACCATCGCCAAGATCGTCGTTCCGGAAGGCACGCAGGACGTTGCCGTCAATGCCGTGATCGCGATCATGGCCGGCGAGGGCGAGGACACCAAGACCGCCGCATCGAGTGCGCCGAAAGCTGAAGCGCCGAAGGCTGCTGCTGCGCCTGCTGCCAAACCTGCCGAAGCGAAATCCGCGCCGGTCCCGCAAGCCGAACCCAAGAAAGCCGAAGCTGCGCCCGTCAAGACAGCACCCGCTGCGTCCGCGCTTGCCGGTGGCCGCGTCTTCGCGTCGCCGCTCGCCAAGCGCTTGGCCAAGGAAGCCGGTCTCGATCTTTCCCGTGTGTCGGGCTCCGGCCCGCATGGCCGCGTCATCGCCCGCGACATTGAAGATGCTAAGTCAGGCAAGGGC